>JBHWMJ010000203.1:0-8055 GCA_043423105.1 Marihabitans sp. | reverse complement strand
CTGAACACTGTCATCCCGACGTTGTGTGATGTCTCACGACATCTGCAAGACCCGAACCCTCATCGAGGGTTCGGGTCTTGTCGTTTCTGGGGTTGGTAGTCCTTGGTGGGGTCGAGGGTGACTTCGCGGATGAGTTCGCCGGTGTGGGCGTGGATGGCCGTGATCTCAAGGTCTTGGATCCAGGGCAGGACGGGGGTGCCGTTCCAGGCGCGTCCGAGTCCGATGTGGTGCAGGCGGCCGGCGTGGCGCAGGGTGAGGGTGCCTTCGTTGACCTTGTCGGTGCGGACGCGGTTGTGGGTCCGGTCCGCGGGTTCGCTCGAGGGCCTGGCGACGGGTCGGGCGGTGTAGGCCGCCGCTGGGGTATGCCGGGCCAGGGATCGGTGGGGGCGTTCGTGGTTGTCCTCGTGGCGGAACTGGTCGAGCAGGGCCTGCAGGTCGGTGATCGTGTCGCGCGTCAGACTTTGTGGCAGGGCCGTTATGTAGGTCTTGATGTCGCGCGTCAGACTTTGTGGCAGGGCCGTTATGTAGGTCTTGAAGGAGAGTCTGAACATGGGTAGACCCCCTGTGATCCCGGCCGAGCGGAAGACTCGGATCGTGTTGAGTGTGCTGGCTGGGGAGATGTCGATCGCTGAGGCTGCTCGGCGGGAGAAGGTCAGCGAGCAGTCGATCGGGCGGTGGAAGGCTGACTTCCTCGAAGCGGGGAAGACCGCTCTGGCGGCGGGCCGGTCCGGCCCGTCGACGCGCGAGGAGCAGCTGGAAGCGCAGGTCGAGGATCTGACGCAAGCCCTGGGCGAGGCGGCGGTCGAGATCCGGGTCTGGAAGAAGAGCGCCGAGGGCCGGTTGGGCCCTTTGAGGACCTCGAGGTGATCAGACAAGAGTCTGGGATGTCGACCGCGAGGTGGTGCAGGAGGTTCGACATCCCGGAACGGACCTGGCGGCGGTGGCAGGCCAAGGCCGACCGTGGCCTTCCTGCGCGTGGTCCGTGGCCGCGGCCGGCCCGCGGTGCTGCGCGGGACCGAGTGCTGGTGCATGCGTCTGCTCATCCGGCGTGGGGTCATCGCAAGATCTGGGCGTTGGTCCGCCACGACGGCCATGTCGTGTCCGAGGCGACCGTGCTGCGGATCCTGCGCGACGAGGGCCTGATTCTGCCCGATGAGTATCAGCGGGAACGCCGCACGCTGGCCGAACGTCGCAAGGCCGCGTTCGCCAAGGAGCCGACTGGCCCGAACCAGGTCTGGCAGCTGGACTTCAGCGAGTTCGAGACCACCACGGGTGGGACGTGGCGGATCGCGGGGTGCCGGGACTACTGGTCCAAGTACGAGCACCGATTCCATGTGTCGCCGACAGCGAATCAGCACGACGCGATCGATGCCGGTCGAGCTCGCGCTGGCCGAGTACGAGGAGCTCTTCGGGCATCCGATGATCGATGACTGCCCGGTCGATGAGCACAGCGGTGAGGTGCTGCCGGTGGTCACGATCGTCACCGACAACGGCGGTCCGTTCCGATCGTTCCGGTTCGAGGCGTTCATCGAGCTCCATCCCGAGCTGGCGCACGTCCGCACCCGCGTGAAGTCGCCGGGGCAGAACGGATCACGCGAACGTGGGTTCGGGACGCTGAAGTATGAGCGGCTCTTCATCGACGAGATCGACGACGCCGTCATGCTCGCCGAGCACGCCGAGGACTACCGCATCGAGTACAACGAACTGCGACCGCACGAGGCCATCGCCTGGAACCGGCCCAAGGAGGTGCACCTGGGCCTGGCCGACCCGAGCATCCCCAACTTTCAGAACAAGGAAATCCTGCCAACTCCTTGATGCGGGACATGGTCGGTCCAGCGGACGCGGGCGCGGAACCCGTCGACGCGGCGTTCGACATCGGTTGTGAGTTTGACGCCGACCGGCGGCATCCGGTGGTTGCGGGGGTCAGCCACGACGCGCCTCCTGCTCGCTGACCCAGGTGCGGACGGTGGCCGGGGTGTAGCGGTAGACGCCGCCGACCTGGAGGAACGGTGGCCCGACCTTCTCGCGCCGCCACCGGGAGAGCGTGGCCTGGGACACGTTTAGGAACTCGGCGACATACTGGGGTATCCCCGCGATGCTCCTCGCGATCCCGTACCTTCTCGCCGCCCACTGGTGTGTCACGACCATCGCGACGGGCGGCCCCGGCTGGCTCAACATCCTCGTGCTGCTGTGCGCGTGCAACTCGATCACGCTGACCCTCAACGGCCCGATCACCGTGATCCTGCTGATCCGTACCCGCATCCAGGAGGCCGCCGCCCGGCGTCGAGCGCGACGGGCCGAGTACGAGCGGCCGCACGAGTACGCCGAGGTTCAGCCCCGACCGCTCGCTGGGACCGTCGTCTCCAGGCCGGAGGCGTCGACGTCCGCGTGCTCAAAGCGTCAATATCTTCGCGTCGTGTGAAGGTATTGACGATGCGAAGCGGCTCCTACCGGCGCTCCCCGTGCGTCCGCCCCGCGCACGATCGACCGGGCGGCTGTCGGATGCTCGTGTTCCAATGACACCGTCCCGGACCGACGAGGCTGGGGCGATCGGAGCGGGCGTGGCACCTGAGCCGCCCGATGTGGGACAGATAGACTCGACAAACAGCCTGCCGTACCGGTCAGGAGGGCGCTCGCGTACTTGAAGGGAGGTCAGGCCGTGGCGACGAACGACCAGCTCAAGGCGTTGGTGAAGAGCCACGCGGACGGCGATGACCCTCAGTTCTACGCGGTCGCGATGCAGGTTGCCGCCAAGGCTGCCCGGACGGGTCAGTCCAAGTTCGCTCAGGAACTGCGCGACCTCGTGGACGAGTTGCGCAAGCGAGACACCGCACCCTCCCGTGTCGCGTCTATCGTCCCGGTTACACAGCCGAGGGGCGAGCTCGGTTCTCTGCTGAGTGTCACCTACCCGAGTGCTCGTGTCGGTGACCTCGTTCTGTCTGACGAGCTCGCAGCGCGACTTCAACATGTTCTGCTCGAACAGCGGCAACGAGACACACTCGCCCGGCACGGATTGCGTCCGGCCCGGCGACTGCTCCTGATCGGCCCTCCGGGCACGGGGAAGACATCAACCGCGCGGGTGATCGCTGGTGAACTTGGGCTGCCATTATTTGCGATCCGGCTCGATACGATCATCACGAAGTTCATGGGCGAAACGGCAGCCAAGCTACGGCTGATCTTCGATGCGCTCGTAGAGACCCGTGGTGTCTATCTCTTTGATGAAGTCGATGCGCTCGCCGGCGACCGCGCGGCAGCGAACGACGTGGGGGAGATTCGTCGGGTGCTGAACTCCTTCCTCCAGTTCCTCGAAGAGGACGCCTCTGAGAGCGTCATCATCGCGGCTACGAACCATCCGCAACTGCTGGACAATGCGCTGTTCCGTCGATTCGACACGGTGATGGACTTCGAGCTCCCCGATGACGAGAGTCTCCGTTTGGTCATCAAGAATCGGTTGGCGTCGTTTCAGATCGGAAACCTGAGCTGGCGGCGTGTGGTCGCGGCGGCCCGTGGGCTTAGCCATGCCGAAGTCGCGACAGCGGCCGAGAACGCCGCGAAGCGCACCGTGCTGACGGGGCGGACGCGGATACTCTCTGACGACCTCGTAACAGCCCTCAACGAGCGCCCGCGTTCCAATGCGCATCGTGAGCAGAACGCGTAAGCGGTATGGCTGAACGCGACCGCCCGCACATCGTCGTGCCGGCTCCGCCGGACCCCGAACCATTCACACTCGCGTCTTCTGGTGGTGGTGGCGACGGCCAGGGCTTCTCAGGCGATCGGAGGGGCCACGGACGCAGGCTCAGCGACGAGTACCAGAGCGCGCTGACCGCGGAGCCCGAAGAACCGGACACGGAGGGAACATATATCTCGTTCGTGTCGCTCCCGGACCTCGAGCTCGCGTTGAAGAGCCTCGACGTGCAGCGCTCGGGGGAGCAACCCGAGTTGGTCGCCGTGCGTGAGACCGAAACTGCGGACGGCACGATCCAGATCGCAACGGTCTACATCCCGGACGGTAAGAAGGAGTATTTCCTGCGCCTTCTGAACGCCTACGTCGAGACCGCCGGAAACGACAAAGCACGCAACGCCCCGCTCGTAGAGGGCATCCAGTCGATCCGTCGAGCAACTATCCGCGAACTGTGGACAGACCCCGAAGACCTGTTCCCCAGCAACCCTTCCGAGAACCGCTGGTGGGAGGTCTGGCTGCGCAAACAAGACGGCGCTGAACGGCAGCGGTTCACGACGTTCGCCGCTCAGCATGGGCTTCGTACCAGTGAGCACTACCTCGGGTTCAGCGACCGCACAGTGGTGCTCCTCAACGCGACCGCTGACCAGCTTGCCGAAGCATTCGACTCGCTCGATGACATCGCCGAGTTGCGCCGCCCACACGATGTGGCGAGCTTCCTCACCGAGCTTCCGGCGACGGAGCAGTCCGAATGGGTCGATGACCTGCGCAGACGCCTCCAAGTCGCGCCCAGCGGTGCTCCCGTGGTGTGCGTGCTGGACACGGGTATCCAGGACGGGCATCCGCTCCTCACCGACTCAATTGACCAACCTGATCTGCACGTCGCCGACGCAAGCTGGCAGCTCCAACCGGTCCATCCGCACGGCACCGAAATGGCGGGACTTGCGCTCTACGGCGACCTCCACGGCGCCGTCCTCGACTCCCAGACGATCCAACTGCGGCACCGCCTGGAGTCGGTCAAGTTTCTACCCGACCGAGGCGACAACGACCGTGACCTGTACGGCGCAATCACGGCACGCTCGGTCGATCGACCGGAAATCCAAGCTCCGACACGCTCCCGCGTGTTCATGCTCGCGGTCACGGCGCCCCGCCCAGGCTCATCCGGTGTCGGCTCTGAGCCTGCCGAGCCTGCTGAGCGTATCGAAGCGGGACGGCCGACCTCCTGGTCCGCGTCGATCGACGCGCTCAGCTTCGGCCGCGGCATTGACGACACGGACCCGAAGTTCACCTATCTCGATCGTGACGAGCCGCGCCGACCTCGCCTCTTTGTCGTCTCCGCAGGAAACATCCGGGACGTGACAGCGACGGACGACCATCTGGTCCGCAGCGACCTGGAGCCGGTGGAAGACCCAGCGCAGTCGTGGAACGCGCTCAGCGTCGGGGCCTACTCCGAACAGGACGACATGTCCGGTGCACCGGCCGACTTCGCGGGCTATGTGCCGATTGCGCAGCGCGGCGAGCTGTCTCCTGTGAGTCGAACCTCCGTGGTGTTCGATCGCAAGAAGTGGCCGTTCAAGCCCGATGTTGTCGCCGACGGCGGCAACCTCGCCGCATCCCCGGACCGGAGTGGAGTCGACACGCCTCCAAACCTCGCCCTGCTCACCACGCGGCTTCAACGCCCCGGCGAGGGGTTCTTTACGACGACGCGCGATACCTCGGCAGCGACAGCTCAGGTCGCCGCGATGGCCGCGGATATCTCAGCGGCCTACCCGACCTTGCGTCCCGAAAGCGTGCGAGCGCTCATCGTCCACTCCGCACAGTGGACAGACTCCATGCGGGCTCGCTTCGATAGCGAGAGCAACAAGACAGCTCTGGTCAGCCTCCTGCGTCGCTATGGCATGGGCGTGCCGGATGCTCAGCGCGCACTCCGCAGCGCGGCAGACGCTCTTACGCTCATCGCGGAGGCGGAGATTCACCCCTACGAGCGGGAGGGCGGAAGCAGCACCGGGAAGGTCCGCGAGATGAACCTTCACCAGCTCCCGTGGCCGATCCAGGAGCTCGAAGCGCTCGGCGAGGCCCTTGTAAGGCTGCGGGTCACGTTGTCCTACTTCGTAGAGCCGAATCCCTCAAGTCGAGGATGGACGGGCCGGTACATCTATCCCTCGCACGGGCTGAGATTCGCTACCCGCCGGCCGGAGGAGAACGTCGAGTCCTTCCGACAGCGGATCAACACGCGCGCACGCGTCGAGGGGGAGCGCCCACCGAGCCTCGACACAGAGAAGGGCTGGCTGTTCGGCAGCAACCAACAGCAAGCGCCCGGCTCACTCCACACCGACATCTGGACCGGAACAGCCGCTGGTCTCGCGAGCAAAGGTGCGATCGCCGTCTACCCGGTCGCTGGATGGTGGAAGAACCGACGCGATCACGACCAGAGCGACCAAGGCGTGCACTACTCGCTTGTCGTGAGCATCGAGTCACCGGAGGTCGAGGTCGATCTATGGACCCCGGTCTCCCAGCAGGTTCAGCCCACGATCGAGGTGACCACATGAGGTCGCGGCGGTCGTTCGGCACCCCCGCGTGGGAAGTGGACCAATCAAGTGACCAACAGCCTGCAAAACGTGCAAAACCTGGCGCGCAGAGCGCGGGAGTGAAAAGCAAAAATCCTGGTCAACGGGGGTAACGAGGTCGATAGTGGCACCTGGGGGTTAAGGGGTCCACCCCGCTCTGGTCGGCCCGAACAACTGAAAATCTATGCCACGGGATGTGGCGCAGCTTGGTAGCGCACTTGACTGGGGGTCAAGGGGTCGCAGGTTCAAATCCTGTCATCCCGACGTTGTCCTGAGTCGCGACATCGTTTACACGGTGTCGCGGCTCAGGACTTTTTTGTAGGTTCGCGAGGTTTGTCGTCGATGTCGCGACTCATCGTGTCAACGATCATGAGGGTGGTCGGGTCGGGGGTTGGTAGTCGCGGTCGGGGTCGATGTGGTGTTCGGCCAGGATTTCACCGGTCTCGGCGTGGCTGGTCAGGACGTGGGCGTCGTGGATGAGCATGAGGACGGGTTGGCCGGCGTGGGCGCGGCCGATGCCCAGGTGTCGTAGCTTGCCGGCGTAGCGCAGTGACACGGTGCCGGAGGCGGCGATCTTGTCGGTGCGGGTGCGCCATTCGGGGTCGTCTGCGGGCGCGGTCGGGGTGGCTTTGGGCAGGGCCGTGTAGGCGGTCGCGGGGGTGCGTCGGCCGATGGACCTGTGGGGCCGTTCGTGGTTGTACCAGTGGGCGAACTCGTCCAGCAGGGCCTGCAGGTCGGCGATGGTCGTTTCTCGTCCGCGGGCGCGCAGCCACTTCTTGAGGGTCTGGTGGAAGCGTTCGATCTTGCCCTGGGTCTGTGGGTGTCCAGGGTGGCCGTTCTTCTGCTGGATGTGGTGGGCCTGCAAGAGCTTCTCGAAGCCGTTGCGGCCTCCTTTACGGCTGGCCAGTCGGGCGGTGAAGACCAGTCCGTTGTCGGTCAGTGTCGAGGCCGGCACCCCGTGGGTGTCGATCAGCTCTTGCAGGGCGGCCACGACCATGGGACCGCTGTAGGCGGGCGCGGCACGCAGGTACAGCACGTAGCGGGAGTGGTCATCGAGGAAGTCCAAGACCTCCACGCGGGTGCCGTCCGCGAGGAAGCAGTGCGTGATGTCCGCCTGCCAGCACCCATTGGGCAGGTCGGCCTCGAAGCGGATGTACGAGGACCTCGGGCGTTTCTTCGGTTCCGGGATGACCAGGCCGTGAGCATGCAGGATCCGTCGGATCGTGGAGGTCGAGGGCACCCGCAACCCCTCCTGCTGAAGGTGCCAGGCGATCGTTTCCGGGCCGGCGTCCGCGCCCGCCGCGGTCAGGTCCTTGCGCAATTGCAGGATCCGATCACGCACCGCCTCACTCGTGGTGCCCGGGCGGGATGCCGGGGCCTTGCTGCGCGGGCTCAGCCCGTCAAGTCCCTCGGTTTGATAGCGCCGGATCAGGGTGTGGACCCACTGTCGCGTCACGCCGTAGCGAGCCGCGGCCTGTGCCGCCGTCAGGCCCTGATCGAGCACGGAACGCACGATCACCAGATTCTTCTCACGAGAACTCATGGCCGATCTTCAAGGCGGGCGGCGTCAACGATGACCCGACTCACCGGTCAACGATCACGACTGCGAATCCGTCAACGATGACCCGACTCACCAGTCAACGATCACGCCCGATCCCGCACCCCAGGCTGTCAACGATGTCGTGAACCTGAACACTGTCATCCCGACGTTGTGTGATGTCTCACGACATCTGCAAGACCCGAACCCTCATCGAGGGTTCGGGTCTTGTCGTTTCTGGGGTTGGTAGTCCTTGGTGGGGTCGAGGGTGA
>JBHWMJ010000148.1:0-3960 GCA_043423105.1 Marihabitans sp. | reverse complement strand
TACCCCGACCCGCGACGACGCCGCCATGACGTGCCGCACACCGGACCGTCTAGCGTGAGCGTCGTGGATCCGCACCTCATCTGCCTCGACATCGACGGCACGACGATCACCCACGACGGCACGCTGCGACCCGCGGTCAAGGAGGCGGTTGCCGCGGTCGTCGACGCCGGTCACCACGTCGTCATCGCCACCGGTCGCAGCGTGGTCGCGACGATGCCCATCGCCGAGATGCTCGACCTGCAGACCGGATGGGCCGTCTGCTCCAACGGTGCGGTGACCGTCCGGCTCGACCCCGAAGCGCCGGACGGCTGGACCGTCGACGACGACGACATCGTCACCTTCGACCCGGCACCGGTGCTCACCCGGCTGCGCGCCGTCATGCCCGACGCGCTCGTCGCGGTCGAGGAGCACGGCGTCGGGCACCGGCTCAGCGCCCCCTACCCCGAGGACGAGCTCCAGGGCGAGCAGACCGTCGTGCCGTGGGAGGAGCTGCTGCGCCACCGCACGACCCGTGTGACCTTCCGCATGCCCGAGGCGACACCCGAGGAGTTCGCCGAGATCGTCGAGCAGGCGGGCCTGCACGGGGTCACGTACGCCATCGGTTTCACCGCGTGGCTCGACATCAACCCCGAGGGTGTCTCGAAGGGGTCCGCGCTGGAGATCGTCCGTCGTCGCCTCCACGTCGAGCCCCATCTCACCGTCGCTGTCGGCGACCAGCGCAACGACCTCGAGATGCTCCGGTGGGCCGCCCGCGGCGTGGCGATGGGGCAGGCCCCTGAGGAGGTCAAGGCGGCCGCCGACGAGGTGACCTCCCCGGTAGAGGCTGACGGGCTCGCCGAGGTCCTACGCTCGCTCGTGTGACCCAGGAAGCCCGCCGCGCAGCCGACGAGATCGGCTCCCACCCTGCCCTCACCGCGCTCGCCAGGGTCGGCCACGTCGTCAACGGCGTGCTCCACCTCGCGATCGCGGGGATCGCGCTCCAGGTCGCCTGGGGTGGTGGCGGAGGGCAGGCCGACCAGTCCGGGGCACTCGCCGCGCTCGCGGAGCAACCGCTCGGGACCGCGCTGCTCTGGGTCTTCGTCGTCGGGGGTGGCGCCCTGGCGCTCTGGTACCTCACCGAGGTCGTCTCACCGCCGCCGGGCGAGGACGACGTCTCCGACCGGGTCAAGGCCGGTGCCAAGGCCGTGGTGTATGCAGCCATCGCCTGGTCGGCCGCGAAGTTCGCCGTCGGCTCAGGGTCGAGCGGGTCGAGCGAGGAGCAGACAACGGGTCTGACCCAGACGCTCATGAGCTACCCGGCCGGCCAGGTCCTCGTCGGCGTGGTCGGCCTCGTCGTGCTGGCCGTCGGCGGCTACTACGTCCACAAGGGTGCGACCCAGGGCTTCCTCGACGACCTCACGACGAACCCAGGGACGCTCGCCACGAGCGTCGGCACGATCGGCTACCCGGCGAAGGGGATCGTCCTGGGCCTGGTCGGGATCTTCTTCGCCGTCGCGGCCTGGCAGCAGGACCCGAAGGAAGCCACCGGCCTCGACGGCGCCCTGAAGTCCCTCAAGGAGCAGGCCTTCGGCCCCTACCTGCTCACGGCGGTGGCGCTCGGCATCGTCGCCTTTGGGCTGTACTGCTTCGTGCGGGCCCGCTACGCGCGGCTCGACTGAGGGGGCCGGGTCGGCCCCGGTCGCCGGCGCAGTCCGATGAGCAACGCTGCGGCGGTCATCGCCGACCCGACGAGCACGCCCGCGACGACGTCGCTCGGGTAGTGCACGCCGAGGAAGACCCGGTCGAGGCAGGTCAGCACGACGACGGTCGCGGCGCCGAGCACGAGCAGGGCACGGGCCCAGGCGCGACGCACGAGCGGCCACAGCAGCACGACGAAGAGGGTCATCGCGATCGTGCTGTTCGTCGCGTGGCCGGAGGGGTAGCTGTAGCCGAGCGAGTGCTTGATCGCCTCCTCGGGCACCGGGCGCGGCCGGCCGACGATGTGCTTGCAGGCCACGGCCAGACCCCACCCGACGAGCGCGACCGGCACGACCCACAGAGCCCGTCGAGCGACGAGCCCCCGGAGGTAGAGCCCGACCGCGAGCAGGCTCAGCACGAGGTAGAGGACCCACGGCTCCGTGGCGTGCGACCACAGCAGCAGCGCGTCGACGAGCGCCGGTCGAGCCAGGGAGAAGGTGACGGCAGCGTGGCTGAGCCGCTCGTCGAGGTCCCGCGCCGACGCGCTCGCGAGGACGACCTGCTTGCCGACCCACGCCGTGAGCAGCATCGCGGCGGCCATGACTGTCAGGGCGAGGAGCAGCCGCGCCGGCCGCGGTCGGTGCGGCTCGAGGTGCCGCTGGGTCGTCCGGTCGGGCTCGTCGCTGCTCGGCATCGGGTCAGTCTGCGGCATCCTGGACCCGTCATGGCCGATCTGCACATCACCTCTGCGTCGAACCCTCGCCTCAAGGAGCTCGTCGCCCTGCGCCGACGCCGCACCCGCGAGGAGACCGGCTCAACCCTGCTCGAGGGTACCGAGGAGCTGAGCCTCGCGCTCGAGGCGGGGGTCACCCCCTTCGCCGTCTACCACTGCCCAGAGCTCATGCAGGACTACGGACCCGAGGTCGTCGAGACCGCCCGCGCGGAGGGCGCCCAGGTTGTCGAGCTCTCCCGCACGGCATTCGACAAGGTGGCCTACCGCGAGGGACCCGACGGCGTCCTCGCCAAGGTGCCCGCCCCCGGGCTCAGCTGGGACGAGGTCGAGCTGCCGGCGCGCCCCTTCGTCCTCCTCGTCGAAGGGGTGGAGAAGCCGGGGAACCTCGGCGCCATGCTGCGCACCGCTGACGCCGCCGGGGTCGACCTCGTCGTCGCCGCCGACTGCGTCACCGACTGGGGCAACCCGAACGTCGTCCGGGGGAGCAAGGGGACGGTCTTCTCCGTCCCGGTCGTCGCGACGACCCGCGAGGAGGCGTGGACCCGGCTCCACGACCTCGGCGTGAGCATCGTCGCGACCACCCCCGACACCGACGTCGAGCACTCCGACGTCGACTACTCCGGCGGGGTGGCGGTGGCGGTCGGGTCGGAGAAGTACGGGTTGACCCCCGAGGCACTCGCGGCGTCGGATCACCGGGTCCGGATCCCCATGGTGGGGCGGGCCAACTCCCTCAACGTCGCGACGTCCGCGGCGATCGTCCTCTACGAAGGGGTGCGTCAGCGTCGTCCCTGATGAGGGCGCTGCGACCGTTCGGCGCGGAGGCGATTCGGTGACCGGGTGGGCTCCGTGCCACGATGCCCCTATGCGCGTCGACCATGTATCTTTCGCCGCCGAGCCTGCAGGGTTGCAGGCCACTGCCCAGCGCCTCGGGGAGGCGATCGGCGTGCAGCCGGTCGACGGCGGCGTCCATCCCCGCTTCGGCACGCGCAACATGATCCTGCCCCTCGCCGACGACCGGTACATCGAGGTCGTCGAGGTGCTCGACCACCCCGCCTCCGACAAGGCCCCCTTCGGCCAGGTCGTCCGTGCCCGCTCCGAGGCCGGCGGCGGCTGGATGGGCTGGGTCATCGCGATCGACGACCTCGCCGAGGTCGAGGGCCGGCTCGGTCGGGAGGCCGTCGAGGGCTGCCGCAAGCTCGCCGACGGCCGCTCCTTCAGCTGGCGGCAGATCGGCATCAAGGGCACCCAGGCCGACCCGCAACTCCCCTTCTTCGTCAAGTGGGACGAGGGCAGCGACCACCCGAGCCACGAGGGTGACGACGAGGTGAGCATCGAGTCGCTGCTCATCGCCGGCGACCCCGACCGGGTCCTCGACTGGCTCGGCCTGACCGAGGCACCGACCGGCACGGGCATCGACTACAGCTTCGTCGCCCCGCACGGCACGCCGGGCCTGCTCTCGGTCACCCTGCGCACCCCGAACGGCTCTGTCACCATCTGAGCCTCGCCCGACGCGTACGAAGGGGGCCGCCCGGTTGATCCGGGCGGAGTAT
>JBHWMJ010000188.1:0-8892 GCA_043423105.1 Marihabitans sp. | reverse complement strand
CCTGTGCGCTCGGCCCGCGCCGCGGCCAGCTCGGCGGCCGCGTCAGCACCGGCGGAGGCCGAGGCCGCGCGAGCCCACGACCAGGCGAGCAGTGCGCCGACGGCGATCCCGACGAGCAGTCCGATGAGCAGCATCTCCATGACCCAAGCCAAGCAGGCAGGTCTGACAACCACCGGCAGGAGCGACTGGGACGCGTATGGTCGGGGCATGGCGCGGCTCGAGAGGACCGAGGAATCGGTCAAGGACGAGGTCCAGGGCCGCCAGGGGGAGAAGGGTCCCGACCTCGCCTCCGAGAAGGGTCGTCGCGCCTTCATCCGCATCCTCAACTCCCGGCTGCCGAAGAAGCGCGTCATCGCTCAGGGGGTCCTGAGCACCGAGGACGACGAGGTGCTGCTGTGCGAGCTCGTCTACAAGACGGACTGGGACCTGCCCGGCGGGGTCGTCGACCCGGGGGAGTCGCCAGCTGCCTGCGTCGTCCGTGAGGTCAAGGAGGAGCTCGGCCTCGACGTCACCGTCCAGAGGCTGCTTGCCGTCAACTGGCTGCCGCCCTACCGGGGGTGGGACGACGCGCTCCTCGTCCTCTTCGACCTCGGGATCGTCGACCGTTCCTTCACCGACTCTGCGGTCTTCCAGAGGCGCGAGATCAAAGGCGTCCACTGGGCCGGGGTTGAGGTCATCGCCGAGCGGGTCGCCCCGTACACGGCGCGGATGCTCGCCGAGGTCGCCCTCGGCCGGATCGAGGAGACTGCCTACCTCGAAAACTCCGGGGAACCTGGGTGAGCCGGGTCGAGCCTTCGCTCTTCGACGCCTGGGGACGCGAGGTGGTGAAGGACGCGATTCTCCTGCTGCTCGCGCTCCCGCCGATCGTCGGGCTCCTCTTCGTCCCGCTCGGACTGTCGAACGGTCGATGGCCGGTGCCGCTGGGCATCACCGTCGTCGGCGGGCTGCTCTGGTGGCTGGCCCGTCGGGGTCTGCGTGCGTGGGTCGCCCGAGGCGGCGACTAGACTCCTGGTCCCGTGGCACTCTCCATCGGAATCGTCGGTCTCCCCAACGTCGGCAAGTCGACGATGTTCAACGCGCTGACGAAGAACAACGTCCTCGCGGCGAACTACCCCTTCGCGACCATCGAGCCGAACGTCGGCGTCGTCCCGCTGCCGGACCCGCGCCTGACGAAGCTCGCCGAGATCTTCGGCAGCCAGCGCATCCTGCCCGCGACGGTCTCCTTCACCGACATCGCCGGCATCGTCCGCGGCGCGAGCGAGGGAGAGGGGCTCGGCAACAAGTTCCTCGCGAACATCCGTGAGTCAGACGCGATCTGCCAGGTCGTCCGCGCCTTCGTCGACGACGACGTCACCCACGTCGACGGCACGGTGAGCCCTGCCTCCGACATGGAGACGATCAACACCGAGCTGATCCTCGCCGACCTCCAGACGCTTGAGAGCGCCGTGCCGCGGCTCGAGAAGGAGGTCAAGGGCAAGAAGACCGACAAGGCGGTCCTCGATACCGCGCTCGCTGCGCGCGAGGTCCTCGAGGCGGGCGACACCCTTTTCGCGAAGGGCGCTGCCGCCGGGGTCGACATGGACCTCGCCAAGCAGCTCGGGCTGCTCACGACGAAGCCGTTCCTCTACGTCTTCAACGTCGACGAGGACCAGCTGACCGACGAGGCCTTCCAGGCCGAGATGCAGGCGCTCGTCGAGCCCGCCGAGGCGATCTTCCTCAACGCCAAGCTCGAGTCCGAGGTGGCCGAGCTTGAGGACGAGGACGCCCGCGAGCTGCTCGAGTCCGTCGGGGTCGAGGAGCCGGGGCTGGACCAGCTGGCGCACAAGGGCTTCCACACCCTCGGCCTGCAGACCTATCTCACCGCCGGGCCGAAGGAGGCGCGCGCCTGGACGATCCGGGTCGGCGACACCGCGCCCAAGGCTGCCGGGGTCATCCACACCGACTTCGAGCGGGGCTTCATCAAGGCCGAGGTGGTCTCCTTCGACGACCTCGTCGCGGCAGG
Organism: Marihabitans sp.; assembly: GCA_043423105.1. Lineage (GTDB taxonomy): Bacteria > Actinomycetota > Actinomycetes > Actinomycetales > Dermatophilaceae > Marihabitans. The sequence goes on along the minus strand of JBHWMJ010000188.1, from coordinate 6,890 downwards.
ATCGATGGCCGAGGCGAAGGCCGCCGGCAAGGTCCGCATGGAGGGCAAGGACTACGTCATGGCCGACGGCGACGTCGTGGAGTTCCGCTTCAACGTCTGACCGAGGGAGGGCGGTCAGTCGTCAGCGTCGGAAGACGAGCAGGGCGTCGGCGACGAGGTCATGAGGGAGCACGTCCCACCCGATCGTCGTGACCCCGATCGGCGTCAGGTGCGCCGACAGCACCTCGTTGCAGTCATCGATCAAACGCGTGGTGGAGCCCCTGTGGCGGATGTCGGCGACGTTCCACACGACGAACCCTCCGGGTCTGACGAGCTCGGCGCACTGCGAGGCGACGAGACCGAGCTCGCGCAGGTAGCGCGGGTAGCTGCCGCCCTCTTCCTCGTAGGCGGTGAGCGGGTCCGCGTCATGGTGCGTCGCGGTCATGTACGGCGGTGAGGTGAGGACGAGGTCGACGCTCCCTCTGGGGTCGGCAGGTAGGGGGCCGGACAGGACCCGCAGGAGGTCTCGCGCGTCGCCCTCGACGACGGACGCGGCCGGTACCTGACTGCGGATGTGCTCGACCCGCTCGGGGAGCAGCTCGACGCCCAGTGCCCGCCGGCCCAGCGCGACCGCACGGGTCAGCGTCGTGCCGAACCCGGCGAAGGGGTCGAGGACGACCTCGTCCGGGGCTGTGCAGCGCTCGAGGACGTGGTCGACGACCGTCGGGGTCATGTGTACGTCCTCGTCGGCGCCGTGCGGTCGGGAGGCCACGAACTCCCGGTGAGAGACGGTGAGGACGGGGTCCAGTGGAGAGCTCGCCCTCACGCCGGCACGATTCTCAAGCGGTGCATCACGAGTCAAGCCAGGTCCCTCAGCTGCAGACGCCCGGAGTCCCGGACGATCGACTCCTGTCGGTCGTGGTCGGCGAGCGGCCGCGCGAGGAGGGCCTTCATGACGACCCGAAGAGGGAGGGGCATCTGAGAGTCGGAGTCGCCGGCTCCCAGGGAGGACTGCACGACGAGGCGGCGCACCCCTTCGGCCCGCATCGCCTCGACGACCGCGTGGGTGACCGCGCTCCGGTGGTGGCGGACCCCCTTCGCGCCGCCGACGGTGACGACGACGGCGTCGGCCCCGGACAACGCGTCACGGACGCTCGTGGGGTCGGTCGCGTCGCCGGGGAGGTTCGTGACGCCGCTCGGGCCGTCCCCGCTCCGCGAGAGGGTCGTCACCTCGTGACCGGCGTCGCGCGCCGCCTCCGCCAGGCGCGCGCCCCTGTCCTTCGACCCACCGACGATGGTGATCCTCATGCGGTCACGCTAGCCCCGGGGTCGGTAGCGACAGCACCGGCCACGACGGCGAAGGTCTCACCACCCGGGTCGTGGGGTCCTCCGGCGACGTCCCCGTGGAGGGACCGGGCCTCGAAGCCGGCCTGTCCCGTGACTGATCCACGCCGCGCATGCCCGATAGTTGCCGGGTGGACCCTGTCGACGAGCTCATCTGGGACGAGGCGCCGAGGCAGACCCGCGCGGTCGCCGTCATCGACGCCCCGGCGCTGGTCGACCGCGCGCTCACCCTGACCGAAGACGTCCGGGCCTGGTGCGACGACTGGCGCGACGCGCAGCGGGTCGACCCTGCGCTGCGCGCGACGCCCGGCGATCTCGGCGGCGTCGACCTCGTCCTCGCCCGCCTGCCCAAGTCGCTCGCCGCGCTCGACGAGCAGGCCGCCGCCGTGCAGGGCGATCTCGACGTCTCCTACCTCGGTGGTGGTCGCATCAAGCACATGAACCGCTCGATGAACGAGACGCTCGCGCAGCACTTCGCCGAGGTGACGGCGAGCCTGGGGCGTCGCAAGGCTCGCGTGCTCCGCGCCCACGGAGCGTTCGGGACGGAGGGGCAGACCCCGGTCTGGCCGGCCACCCGCCACGACGCGAGCCTCGGGCTCGTCATCGCCGCTCACGGGGCGACCTTCGGCGGCACCCGCCTCGACCGCGGGACCCGGCTGCTGCTGGAGCACCTCGACGTGCAGGGCCGGGACGTCCTCGACCTCGGCTCGGGCAACGGCGTCATCGCGGCCATGCTCGCCCGCGCGGGCCACGACGTGCACGCCCGCGACGTCTCCTGGTCGGCGGTCGCCTCGACCCGGGCCACAGCGGCGGCGAACGGTCTCGAGGTCGATGTCACCTGGGGCGACGGGCTCACCGGATACCCCGACGCCAGCCTCGACGCGATCGTCACCAACCCGCCCTTCCACCAGGGCTTCGCCAAGGAGTCCGAGGACACGCTCGCGATGTTCACCGACGCGGCCCGGGTGCTCCGTCCCGGCGGGCAGCTGTGGTGCGTCTTCAACTCCCACCTGCCCTGGCGGCGCGAGCTCGAGGCGCGACTCGGCCGGACCGTCCTGGTGTCCCAGGACCCCCGCTTCACGGTCACCGTGACCACGCGCGGCTGACCCCCTTCGCCGCTCGCCGGAGTCGCCACCGACGCGCACGTTTGCGACTATGGGAGCCAGGAGCTGCCCCCTTCGCGGCCCCCGGACGAGGTCACGTACCCGGCAGGCGACAAGACGTGTCAGAAGGAGTCGTCATGCCGTGGATCGTCCTCATCCTCAGCGGGGTCCTCGAGACCGTGTGGGCCACCGCCCTCGGTCGCTCGGAGGGCCTCTCCCGGGTCGGCCCCACCGTGACCTTCGGGGTCGCCCTCGTCCTCTCGATGGCCGGTCTCGCCTACGCGATGCGTGACCTGCCCACCGGCACTGCGTACGCCGTCTGGGTCGGGATCGGCGCCTCGCTCACCGTCGTCTACGGGATGGCGACGGGCTCAGAGCCGGTCTCCCTCATCAAGGTCCTGCTCATCCTCGGGCTGGTCGGCTGCATCGTCGGCCTCAAGCTCGTCAGCGGCCACTGACCGTCAGGCCGAGCGGGGCGCGTACATGATGACCGCCACGCCGAGCAGGCAGATCAGGGCGCCGGCGACGTCCCACCGGTCCGGTCGGAAGCCGTCGACAGCCATGCCCCAGGCGAGCGAGCCGGCGACGAAGACACCCCCGTACGCCGCGAGGATCCGGCCGAAGTGCGCGTCCGGCTGGAGCGTCGCGACGAAGCCGTAGGCCCCGAGCGCGATGACACCCGCGCCGATCCACAGCCAGCCCCGGTGCTCCCGCACGCCCTGCCAGACGAGCCAGGCTCCACCGATCTCGGCGAGCGCCGCGAGGGCGAAGAGGACGAGGGAGCGGACGACGTCGGGCATGGCGTCAGGGTAGGAGCCTTGGCTCGTGCGAAGGGGGAGGGCCGCTGAGTCGGGTAGGAGCCTTGGCTCGTGCGGAGGGAGGTGGGTCAGGCTTCTTGCTGGCGGAGGCGGTCCCAGAGGGTGTCCTGGCGGTGCGGGTCGTCGAGGAGGTGCAGGTCGAGCTCGTCACTGAGCCGCTCGAAGATCGCCCGTCCGCGCACGCTCGTGCCGTGCCGGTCCAGGCGCGGCGCGTACGTCGCGATCCCGGCCCGGCCGGGGAGTGCGCCCATGATCGCGCCGGAGACACCGCTCTTGGCGGGGACCCCGATCTCCGACATCCAGTCGCCGGCGGCCGTGTACATCCCGCAGGTCGCCATGACGCTCAGGGTGTGGCGGGCGACGGGGATCGAGACGATCTGCTCGTCGGTCCCCGGTCGGTAGCCACCGTTCGCCAGCGTCGCCGCCATGACCGCGAGGTCCCGTGCGGTGACGAGGATCGAGCACTGCCGCGTGTAGCCCCTGACGACGTCGACGGGGGAGTCCGGCATCACCCCTTCGGCCTTGAGCATGTGGGCGATGGCAAGGTTGCGGTGGGCCTGTCCCAGCTCGTCCTCGGCGGCCTCCTCGTCGATGCTCAGGTCTCGCCCGGCCATGGCGGAGAGCTTGGCGCGGATGATCTCGACCCGCTCGTCCTCGTCGAGATCACGGTCCCCGACGAGGGCGTGCACGGTGAGCGCACCGGCGTTGATCATCGGGTTCCGCGGGCGCTTCGACTCGGCCTCGACCGAGATGACGTTGTACGCCTCGCCCGAGGGCTCGACATCGACCGCGCGGAGTACCTCGCCGATGCCGTGCTGCTCGAGGGCCAGGGCGTAGACGAAGGCCTTGGACACCGACTGGATCGTCGCCTCGTGGTCGGCGTCGCCCACCGCGTGCACCTCGCCGTCGGTGGTGCACAGGGCCGCGGCCAGCAGGCCGGGGTCGGCGTCGGCGAGGGCCTGAGGGACCTCGTGCACCTCGCCCTCGGCCTCGTCCTGCACACCGTCGAGGGTCGCTGTCAGGTACTCGTCGAAGGTCTCGCTCATGGACCCAACCTAGGCGGGCGAAGGGGGTGCCAGATGAGGCATGCCCGAAGGCGCTGGAGGAGCTGCGCGCCTGACGGCAATGGGCGCCTAGGATCCCCGGCATGACGAGCGCCCCGACGGTCCCCGGCTGGGACGAGTACTTCCTCGGCATCGCGACCGCGGTGGCGGCCCGGGCCAAGTGCACGCGTCGACGGGTCGGGGCCCTCCTCGTCATCGACCATCGCATCATCGCTACCGGCTACAACGGCGCGGCGCCGGGTGAGCCGGACTGCCTCGACGGCGCCTGCCCGCGCGGCGCGCTCGACTACGACGCCGTCCCGGCGCTCGGCGACTATGACCGTCCCGGGACGCCCGGCTTCTGCATCGCCATCCACGCCGAGGTCAACGCGCTGCTCTTCGCCACGCGGGACACCAAGGGCGCGACGGCCTACATCACGGACCCGCCGTGCCCCGGGTGCCGCAAGGCGCTCGCCGCCGCCGGCATCGTCCGGGCGGTCTGGCCCGGCGGAGAGCACGACCGGGCGGGACTGACGACCTGGACCTGACCGGCTCAGCGGTCCCGCATCACCGAGGCGATGTAGTCGACGTCCTTGTCGCCGCGGCCGGATAGGTTGACGACGATCACCTCGTCCGCGGACATCTCCGGCGCGATCTTCATCGCGTGCGCGAGAGCGTGCGAGCTCTCCAGGGCCGGGATGATCCCCTCGGTGCGGCAGAGCAGCGAGAACGCCTCGAGCGTCTCGTCGTCGGTGACCGAGACGTACTCGGCGCGACCGACGTCCTTGAGCCAGGCGTGCTGGGGGCCGACGCCGGGGTAGTCCAGCCCGGAGGCGATGGAGTGCACCGGGGAGGGCTCGCCGTCGTCCTCCTGGAGGACCACGGTGGCCATCCCGTGCAGGGTGCCGTCCGTCCCCTTCGTCATCGTCGCGGCGTGCCGCGGCGTCGACAGGCCCTCACCGGCCGGCTCGACCCCGATCACCCGCACCTCCTCGTCCTCGAGGAAGCCGGAGAAGAGGCCCATGGCGTTGGACCCACCGCCGACGCACGCCATGACGACGTCGGGCAGGCGGCCCTCCTTGGCCATGATCTGCTCACGCGCCTCAGCGCCCACGACCGACTGGAAGTCGCGCACCATCGACGGGTACGGGTGCGGGCCGACGACCGAGCCGATGCCGAAGAAGACGTCCTCGTAGTCGGCCGCGTAGGTGGCGAAGGCGGAGTCGACCGCGTCCTTGAGGCAGCGTCCACCGGTCTCGACGGCGACGACCTTCGCGCCGAGCATCTCCATGCGCACGACGTTCATGTGCTGCTTCTCGACGTCGATGCCGCCCATGTGGATCTCGCACTCCAGCCCGAGCAGCGCGGCCGCCGTCGCCAGCGCGACCCCGTGCTGCCCGGCTCCGGTCTCTGCGATGAGCTTCTTCTTGCCCATCCGCTTGGCCAGCAGTCCCTCGCCGAGGCAGTGGTTGATCTTGTGCGAGCCGGTGTGGTTCAGGTCCTCCCGCTTGAGGTAGACCTTCGCCCCGCCGAGCCGCGCGGAGAAGCGCCGCGCCAGGTAGAGGGGAGAAGGGCGCCCGACGTACTCGCGCAGCAGCTCTTTGTACTCCTCCATGAAGCTCGGGTCGGCCATCGCCTCCTGGTACGCGACGGCGACCTCGGCGATGGGGGCCTCGAGATGCGGCGGCAGGAAGGCGCCGCCGTACCGGCCGAAGCTGCCGTTCTCGTCGGCGTGGGTGAATCGGGGCATGACGATCTCCTCGGCGGTCTCGCGCGCGGGCGGCCGTTGACGTCCGCCCACCGCCGGACATTAGTCCCTCCGTGAGTCCGCAGTCCGATGAGTGCCAAGATGAGGTATGAGCACCGAAGCCCAGACGCAGTCCACGCCGCAGCGCGCCGTCGTCGTCGCCGTCGACGGCACGAGCAAGGACGCCGCAGTCCTCACCTGGGCGGCCCGGTCCGCCCAGCGGCGGGGCACCCATCTCCACGTCATCAGCGTCGCGGACCTCGGTGTGTCCGCCTTCGGGGGGCCTGAGTCCGCCGGCGGGGGAGCGGTCGTCGACCAGCTGCTCGAGGGCGCCGACTCGACCGTGTCGGCGGCCGTGGCGCGTCTCAAGGACGTCGCCCCCGACGTCAAGGTCACCTCCGAGGCCGTCACCGGCAGCCCGTCGCGCGTGCTCGTCGACGCGTCGGAAGCCGCTGCGCTCGTCGTCGTGGGGTCGAGCCGGGCCAGCCGGCTCGAGCGGGTCGTCCTGGGCAGCGTCTCCGTCGCTGTCATCCAGCACGCCTCGGCACCCGTCGTGCTCGTCCCCGAAGGCGACGGAGCGGGCCCCTCGCGCGTCGTCGTCGGGATCGACGGCAGCAGCCACTCCCGCGCGGCCGCCCGCACCGCGATCGACGTCGCCCGCCACGCCGGGGTCCCGGTCCTGGCGCTCACCGCGTGGAACGTCGAGGTCGTCGGCGGCATCGTCGTGACGGAGCCGGGCAGCCCGGAGTGGGAGCAGGTCGAGGGCCGGTACCGCGCCATCGCCGAGGACGTCCTGCGTCAGGCGCAGGCCGAGGTCGCCGGCGGCGCGACCACCGCTCCCGGGATCGAGCCACGC
>JBHWMJ010000174.1:0-4122 GCA_043423105.1 Marihabitans sp. | reverse complement strand
CCACGCACCTCCTCCAGTCCGGGGGCGACGCCGCGCTGGCCTTGGGCCGTACCGCGAGCAGCGTGTGGGACCTCGTCAAGCGCACCCTCGACTCCGGGCGTCGCGAGCTCCAGCTCGTCCAGAGCCAGGAGGAGATCGCGCGCCCGCGGATGCAGTTCGAGGTCACCCAGGTCCGCTGATCCATAGCGTCGGTGGAGGTATCCGGACGCGTTCCAGCGCGTCGGAGGACCTCCACCTGCGAAGGGGCCGGAGCGAGGGCTCTCGTCAGCGCGAGGTGAGCGCCAGGTGGTCGCGGTGGATCGCCTCGCGCTCGTACTGCGCCCCGAGCTCGGCCGCGATCTCTTTCGTCGACCGGCCGAGCATCTGCGGCAGGTCGGTGGACGAGTAGCTGGAGAGCCCGCGGGCGATGACGGTCCCGTCCGGACCGACGACGTCGACGACGTCACCCTCGGCGAAGCTGCCCTGGATCTCGACGATCCCGGCTGGCAGGAGCGACTTGCCGCGCTCGGTCAGCGCGGTGACCGCGCCGGCGTCGACGACGAGCGCTCCCCGCGAGGTCGTCGCGTGCTGCAGCCACCAGGTCCGGTTGGGCCGGCGACGGCGCGCCGGTACGAAGACCGTCCCGACGTCCTCGCCGGCGAGCGCGCGGCCGATGTCGGGGGTCGCGGCGAGGACGGCGGTGATCCCGGCCGCGTTGGCTATCGAGGCCGCCTCGACCTTGGTCTGCATCCCCCCGGTCCCGACACGGGAGCCACGGGCGCTGACGTCGACGTCCTTGAGCTGGTCACGGCCGCGGACGACGGCGATCCGACGGGCGCCCGGGCGGTCCGGCTTGTCCGTGTAGAGCGCGTCGACGTCGGTGAGGAGCACAAGTGTGTCGGCCCCGATGAGGTGGGCGACGAGGGCGGCGAGCCGGTCGTTGTCGCCGAACTTGATCTCGCTCGTCGCGACCGTGTCGTTCTCGTTGATGATCGGGACGATCCCGAGCGTGAGGAGCCGGTCGAGCGTCCTCCGCGCGTTGGTGTAGTGACCGCGACGGGTGGTGTCGTCGGCGGTGAGGAGGACCTGTCCGACGTGCAGCCCGTGGCGGCGGAAGGCGGCGTCGTAGGCGGCGACCAGCGCGCCCTGCCCCACGCTCGCGGCGGCCTGCTGGGTCGCGAGGTCACGGGGCCTCCTGGCGAGGCCGAGCGGTCCGATGCCCGCCGCGATCGCTCCCGAGGAGACGAGGACGACCTGGACCCCCTCGGCGATGCGCGCGGCGAGAGCGTCGACGATGAGGCTCACCCGGTCGCCGTCGAGGCGGCCGCCGTCGGCACTGGTCAGCGACGACGAGCCCACCTTGACGACGACGCGGCGTGCCTGGGCGACACGGTCGCGGGCCTGCGTGTCGGTGATGTCCAGCGGCGTCATGCTCAGTCCTCGTCGGTCCAGATCCCGGCGCGACGCTCCTCGGCCAGCTCCTCACGGGCGGCGCTCTGGGCGTCCTTGCGGGCGTGGAACTCCTCGCGGCGCTCGGCGTTGGTCCGCCGCGCGCGCTCGTCGAGGCGAAGGTCGGTGCCGCGGCCGCCGAGCAGCTCGGCGCCCCCGACGAGGGTCGGCTCCCAGTCGAAGACGACAGCGTCGTCCTCCGGGCCGATGAGCACGGTCGAACCGGCGACGGCACCGGCCTTGACGAGCTCCTCCTCGACCCCGGCCCGGGCGAGCCGGTCGGCGAGATAGCCCACGGCCTCGTCGTTGGCGAAGTCGGTCTGTCGGACCCAGCGGGTGGGGCGCTCGCCGATGACCCGGAAGACCTCGCCGTCCGAGGTGTTCTCCCGGCGCACGACGAAGCCCGAGTCGTCGACCGCCTTGGGCCGCAGGACGACCCGCTGCGGGACGACCTCGCGCTCGATCTCGGCACGGGCGGCCTCGACGTGACGGGCCAGGGCGAAGGTCAGCTCCTTGAGGCCGAGGTGCGCCACGGCGCTCACGGTGAAGACCTCGAGCCCGCGCTCCTCAAGCATCGGGGTGACCATCTCGGCAAGCTCACGGGCCTCGGGAACGTCGGCCTTGTTGAGGACGACGACGCGGGTGCGCTCCGAGAGCGGGATCCCTCCGAGGGCGTCGTCGCCGACGTAGGCGGCGAGCTCGGCCTCGATGACGTCGAGGTCGGTCATCGGGTCGCGGCCCGGCTCGAGGGTCGCGCAGTCGACGACGTGGACGAGCACCGAGCAGCGCTCGACGTGCCGGAGGAACTCGAGCCCGAGCCCCTTGCCCTCGCTCGCGCCCGGGATGAGGCCGGGCACGTCGGCGATCGTGTAGCGCATCGCGCCGGCCGTCACGACACCGAGGTTCGGCACGAGGGTGGTGAAGGGGTAGTCGGCGATCTTCGGCCGCGCGGCGGAGAGCACCGAGACGAGCGAGGACTTGCCGGCCGACGGGAAGCCGACGAGCGCGACGTCGGCGAGGGACTTCAGCTCGAGGATGATCTCGGCGTTCTCGCCGGGCTCGCCGAGCAGGGCGAAGCCCGGCGCCTTGCGTCGCTGAGAGGCCAGGGCCTTGTTGCCCAGCCCGCCGCGGCCCCCCTTCGCCGCGACGTAGCGGGTCCCCTCGCCGACGAGGTCGGCCAGGATGTCGCCGGAGCGGGTCTTGACGACGGTGCCCTCGGGGACGGGCAGGACGAGGTCCTCGCCCTGAGCGCCGTTCTTCTCGTCACCGGCTCCCGGGGCGCCGTTCATGGCGCGCCGGTGCGGGTTGCGGTGGTAGTCGAGCAGCGTCGTGCTCTGCGGATCGACGACGAGGACGACGTCACCGCCGTTGCCGCCGTTGCCGCCGTCCGGGCCACCGAGCGGCTTGAACTTCTCGCGGTGGACTGACGCGACGCCGTGCCCGCCCTTGCCGGCCTCGACGTGGAGGACCACCCGGTCCACGAAGCTCGTCATCTGTCCTGCTCTCTACGGGATGCGCGAAGGGGGCGGGTCAGCGTGGCGCTGAACCCCGCCCCCTTCGACGTGGTGCTGCTGGTGTCGTCAGCTGGCGCTGTCCGCGAGGACGACGTTGACAACCTTGCGGCCACGCTTGGTGCCGAACTGGACGGTGCCGTCCGCGAGCGCGAACAGGGTGTCGTCGCCGCCGCGGCCGACGTTGTCACCGGGGTGGAAGTGGGTGCCGCGCTGGCGGACGAGGATCTCGCCCGTGCCGACGACCTGGCCGCCGAAACGCTTCACGCCGAGGTACTGGGGGTTGGAGTCGCGACCGTTCTTGGTCGAGGACACACCCTTCTTCGATGCCATGTCTGTGGTTCCTCCTGCTGCGCGGCCGTCAGGCCTTGATGTCGGTGATCTTGACCTGGGTCAGCGGCTGGCGGTGGCCCTGGCGCTTCTTGGACCCGGTCTTGTTCTTGTACTTCATGATCGTGATCTTCGGGCCCTTGGCGGGACCGACGACCTCGGCCTTGACGGAGACCTTGGCGAGCTTGTCCGCGTCGCTGGTGATCGTCGAGCCGTCGACGAGCAGGAGCGGCTGGAGGTCGACCGCGTCGCCGGCCTCGCCCTTGATCTGGTTGATGAGGATGGTGTCGCCGACGGAGACCTTCTCCTGGCGGCCACCTGCGCGAACGATCGCGTACATCAGTGGGAACTCTCTTTCTGGCAAGGAACGCTCTCTCGGTATGACCGGCCGACAATCCCCTGCATCCTCGCTGGCGAGGGCAGGAGCGTCCGCACGGTGGGCGCACCAAGAGCCAAGACTACCGGCGGGCGTGCCCAGGCTCCAAACCCGAGACGTCGGGCTCTCAGAGGTCAGGGCCCTCGCCAGGTGGGCTGATGCCGTACTCGGCGAGCGCGGCGAGCGCCCGGCCCGTCAGCCGCACCACCGGCTCACTCCGTCTCGGTCGCGATGGGCGGGCCTGCCTCGGAGGTGACCCGCTTACGCTTGCGTCGCGGCGGCGTCGCCGGCGCCGTCGGCTCCGGCGAAGGGGGCGTGCCCGCGTCGTCGGCCTGCTCGGCAGCGCCCGTCTCGCCGGCGACCGTGGTCAACGGTGCCGAGGTCGTCGGGGCGGCGGTGAGGTCCACCGCCTGGAGGGTCACCGGTGCCCCGCTGGAGGCGGCCTGGCGACCCCCGCGGCGGCGCTTGGGCGAGAGA
>JBHWMJ010000157.1:0-3182 GCA_043423105.1 Marihabitans sp. | reverse complement strand
GATCTCGCACCCCGCGAGGGTGCGGCCGCCGCCCGCTTGCCCGGGTCGGGTCGAGGGACCCGGGAGGTCTGTGCGCTCAGCGCGTCGGGATGACGAGCTCCTGCCCGGAGTGGACGAAGGGGGTGCTCAGCCCGTTCGCCGACCGCAGCTGGGCGACGGCGGTCGAGGTCGGGACTCCCGGCATGTGCCGTGCAGCGATCTCCCCAAGGGTCTCCCCCTGCGTCACGGACACGGTGACCGGCTCCGGCGAGGCGCCTCCTGCGTTCGCCACGCCGACGCCGGTCGCGACGAGGGTCGCCGCAGCGAGGGTGGTGAGGGCCAGGCGGCCACGACGCGTGATCTGCAGGTGCGTCGGGACCGCGTCGCCGGTCGGGACGGAGACGAGGTGTCGGGCCGGCCGCGCACCCGCTCGGGGTGCGCAGGCACCGCCAACGTGACGGGTGATCGTGGTCGCAGCGGCTGCGCTCATGGCTTCCTCCTGGTCGTCGATCGAACCGGTGTTCGATAGAACGTCTGTCCGATGTCTAGCACACACGTTCGATCAACTTCAAGACACGCTCGAACATGTGTTTGATTGTCATGCGTTCGACGGCGTACCGTCGTCCTCACGCAGAAGCGAACCAGCGACCACCGACAACGTTGTCCCGACAGCGTTACCACCCGGTCGCACGGGCTCCAGACGGACGAGACGGCGAGGGTCGACAGTGGCTGAGGACAAGAGGGACGACAACATCCTCACGCTCCCCCTGCGGGACAACGGTGAGGGCCTGACCGCCCGGCAGGTCAAGGTCCTCGAGGTGATCCGCAGCGCCGTCGCGACCCGCGGCTACCCCCCGAGCTTGCGCGAGATCGGCGACGCGGTCGGCCTGACCAGCCCGAGCTCGGTCGCCCACCAGCTCACCGCGCTCGAGCGCAAGGGCTACCTCCGTCGCGACCCCAACCGTCCCCGGGCGATCGAGGTCGTCTCCCCCGACGCCGCCGACTCGCCCGACTCCGGCGCAACCGCGACCACTCACGACCTGCACGGGTACCGAGGCGGCGCCTCCCCGGACGACCACGACGTCGATGTCACCGGCAGCGGCGACGAGCGGCCCGAGGCGACCTATGTCCCCGTCCTCGGGCAGATCGCCGCCGGCGTCCCGATCGTCGCCGAGGAGAGCGTCGAGGAGGTCTTCCCGCTCCCCCGGCAGATCGTCGGCGAGGGCGCGCTCTTCCTGCTCAAGGTCGTCGGCGACTCGATGGTCGACGCGGCGATCTGCGACGGCGACTGGGTCGTCGTGCGCCAGCAGCCGACCGCCGACAACGGCGACATCGTCGCGGCGATGCTCGACGACGAGGCGACCGTCAAGACCTTCAAGCGCCGCGACGGCAAGGTCTGGCTCATGCCGCACAACCCGGCCTTCGAGCCGATCGATGGCGACCACGCGACGATCCTCGGCAAGGTGACCGCGGTCCTTCGCCGCGTCTGACCGGCGCCTGACCGCCGCAGACCGCTACGCGCGCAGCTCCTCGAGGATCTCCCGCAGCGACGGCTCAAGCTCGCCATCGACGCGATGCGTCGCGAGCTCGTCGCCGCGGGTCGGCCCCCGCGTGATGATCGCGACCGGGATCCCCCTTCGCGCCGCCCTCCGGACGAAGCGCAGACCGGACATCACCTGCAGGCTCGACCCGAGGACGAGCAGGCTCGGCGCCGCGTCGGTCATCGCGAAGCACCTCTCGACGAGCGGCTTGGCGACCGATCCGCCGAAGAAGACGACGTCCGGCTTGAGGGTGTCCGCGCCGCACGCCAGGCACCGTGGCGCCCGGAAGGACTCCACGTCGACCTGCGCGAGCCGGACGTCGCCGTCCGGGCGGATCTCGTCGCTGTCGACGTCGAACCCGGGGTTGTCCGCGCTCATCCGCTCGTCGAGGTCCACCCGTCGCTCTCGGGCGCCGCACGTGAGGCAGACGACCTCGGCCAGGCTCCCGTGCAGGTCGATGACGTCGCGGGTGCCGGCTGCCTGGTGGAGCAGGTCGACGTTCTGCGTGATGACCGGACCGACCGCCCCTCGGCGCTGCAGCTCGGTGACGAGGTGGTGGGAGGCGTTCGGCTGGGCCGCACTGAACCGGCGCCACCCGACGAAGCTCCGTGCCCAGTACCGCTGCCGCGCCTGGCTGCTCCCGACGAACTCCGAGAGGTGCATGGGGGTCACCCGGCGGGTGCCGTCCGGTCCGCGGTAGTCCGGGATGCCCGAGGCGGTGGACATGCCGGCACCGGTGAGCACGAGCGCAGGGCGCTCACGGAGGATCTCGGCGATCGAGGCCGCCTCGGCCATCCGTCCGGTCGTCGTCGAGGAGGTCACCGGGCCAGTATCGACGACCGGCGAAGGGGGAACCCCGGCGGACCCCTTCGGGCGAGGTCCGCTCGCGACCCCCTTGACGATGCCGTTTCCCCAGGTCAACGCCCTAAAGGGTGAGTTCCTCTCGTCCCGATCGCGCCTGATCCTGACTAGCGTCGACAACACGGACCGGCACCGTCGGCCCGTCTTGTCGAGACAACACAGCAAAGGGGACTGCCCATGACTGCAGGACCGTACGACCAGAACAGCCCGGCGACGACGCCCGGGACGCAGGAGGCGTCGACGACGGACGTCGCCAAGGAGGAGGCCGCCTCCGTGGCCGCCGACGCCAAGGAGGGCACCCAGCAGGTCGCCGAGACCGCCAAGGGTGAGGCCCAGGCCGTCGCGGCCGAGGCGCAGCAGACCGCCAAGGACCTGTACCACCAGCTGATGTCGGAGCTCACGGGGCAGGGCTCCCAGCAGCAGAGCCGCGCCGCCCAGGGTCTGCAGACCCTCGCCGACGACCTCGGCCAGATGGCCGGGAGCGCCCAGAGCGGCGTCGCGGGCGACATCGCCCGGCAGGTGTCCGAGCAGGCCCGCTCCGCCGCCCAGTGGCTCGAGGGCCGTGAGCCTGGCGACGTCGTCGACGAGGTGCGCCGTTTCGCCCGGCGCCGTCCCGGTGCCTTCCTCGCCGGTGCGGCCCTCGTCGGTCTCGCCGCCGGTCGTCTGACCCGCGGCGTCGTCGCCGAGAAGCAGGACGAGTCCTCCGGCACCCCGGCGGGCGTCCAGGGCTCGCCGCGCCCCGTCGGGGCGGTCTCGCCTCCCCCGCCGAGCTACCCCGTCGCCGGCACCGCCGCGTCACTC
>JBHWMJ010000144.1:0-6459 GCA_043423105.1 Marihabitans sp. | reverse complement strand
CCACGGCGAACTGGGGCAGGATCGCCACGCGCACACCGAAGTTCGCCCACCCGTTCGCGAAACCGGAGGCCAGCGCCGCCCGGTACGTCGACGAGCCCACCGCCTCCCGGAAGGGCATCGGGGGCGCCTCGTCCCCCTTCGTTGCCGGCCGCAGCCGCGCGCCGCGGAGGAACCACGCGACCATCGCCGCGGCCGCGAGGATCGCGACGCCGTAGAGGACGAAGGGGACGCGGTAGCCAAGCTCGGCGAGGAAGCCGCCGAGCACCGGCCCGATCATCCCGCCGACAAGGAAGGCGCTGCCGTACGCAGATGCCACCCGACCTCGGATGGCTGGCGGCGAGAGCCGGACGAGCAGCGACATCGCCGAGACCGTGAACATCGTCGACCCGAGCCCGCCGAGGCCTCGGTAGATGAGCAGCTCGGTGTACGACTGCGCCACCGCCGTCGCGAAGGACGACAGCGCGACGATGACGAGACCGGCGAGGTAGACCGGCGGCTCCCCCAGCCGGCTGACGAGCGAGCCGCCGGCGGGCGCGAAGACGAGCCGGAAGAAGGCGAACGCCGATACGACGACCGACGCCGCCGCCACCCCGACGTCGAAGCTCCGGGCGTACGCGGGCAGCACCGGCGTGATCAGCCCGAAGCCCAGCGCGATCGCGAAGGCGGCCCCGACGAGCACCCAGATCTGCTTCGGGATCGGGGGTCGCTCCTGGGTCACCTCGGGCACCGCGTCAGCCTAGGTCCACGCGGACGAAAGAGTCGCCGCCCGGGGTCACCAGGGACCCGGGAAGCCAGCGATCAGCCGTGGTGGATCTCCCCGACCCCCGGCAGCACCCCGACCCCAGGATCGGGCTGTGCCTGCGCGAGGAGCGACAGGACGTACAACGGGTCGCCCTGGCCCGACGAGAGCATGCCCGCGGCCAGGTAGCTGGCGTCGCCGTGGATGTTGTACGTCGGCGAGTTCACCGCCTGCGCCTCGAGCTGGTGCTGGTGCTGGAGGAGCGCCTCCATCTGGGCGCTCGTCACGTCGACGCGGATCGACGAGCCTGGCTCGACGTCGACGCCGTACAGGTTGCTGATGCTCTGCGCCGACTCCTCGCTCAGCCCCTCGAAGGCGTACGTGTACGTGCCGGACTCCCCCGTCACGCCGCCGCTGGCGGCGTCCTCCGTGTAGGTCAGCGTCCCCGCGTCGGCCCACTGCTGGGTGAAGATCTGCTGCTGGCTGCCGTCGCCGTGGGTCACGACCGTCTCGTAGCCGTGCATCCCCGTGGTGTCGGAGCTCATCCCGAACGGCCCGGCCTCGATGCCGAAGGTCGAGCCCGAGGTGTAGTCGTAGGTCTGGACGGTCGCCTGGTCCGAGACGAAGTCCGCGCCCTCACCCGGGACGGTGCCGGTCGTGAGCCACTGGTGGTACGCCTCGAGGCCCTCGGGCGTGCTGATGTCGAGTGTGAAGGTCTGCATGTCCCCGAACTCCATGGCGGAGGCGTGACCCGCGGTGACAGCGAAGTCCGGCGTCCCGAGACCGAGCGCGTTCGCGAGCGCCAGGGTGCTGCCGTCGCCGACGGTGACGCGGATGCTGGTGTCATCGACCCGCTCGACCGTGGCCCGACCGAAGTCGCTCTCCGAGTAGCTGCTCTCGGCGAGCAGACCCTTCCAGTGGACGGTGCCGTCGTGGCCTCGCTCGAGGCCGGCCTCCATCGTCAGGGTCGTGCCGGGCGGCAGGGCGGCAGGGTCGAAGGGGGTGTACGCGTCGATCGGGTGGTTACCGAGGGAGTCGGTCGGTGTCTCGACCTCGTAGGCGACGTACCCCGTGACGTGCCCCTCCTGCTCCAGGCCCGGGGTGAACTTCGAGCCCGGGACGTCGACAGTGCCGGTCCCGGTGACCTCGACCTGGCCGGTGAAGGTCGACATGCCGTCGTCGCCGTGGTCAATGTCGCCGCTGACCGTGACTGAGCGCTCGGCGGAGAGGAGGCCGGCCTCACCCTCGGCGTTCCACACCTCGACGCTCACGCCGTCGTCACCGATGGTCACCGGCCCGGCGGTCCATTCCGTGCCGCCGGTCCGGTCCGGCTCGAGGCCGCTCTCGTGCAGCTCGTCGGCGAGCGAGCTGCCGTCAGAGGTCGGAGGCGTCGTCGGGTTCGTCGGCGTCGTCGGCGTCGTCGGCGTCGGCGTCGGCGTGCTAGTCCCCCCGCTGTCGTCGAGGGTGTCGCTGACCTTGTCCTGACCGTCCGCCTGGGCGACGAGCTCCTTGGCGTAGCGGCGCAGCCCGGTGCTGCACGACTCGAGGTCGCTGAAGATCTGCTTGTTCGCCAGGTAGGCGCGCGCGTCCGGGCCCGACCAGGACTCCTTCAACCGCGCCCAGGTCCCCTTGAGGTCGCTCTGTGCCCCGTCGACCTTGCCTGCCTGCGCCCGCAGACGAGCCGCGACAGCCCGTAGCTCGTCGGTGTCCGCCCCGTGCGTCACTGCCATGCACCGAGGCTAGAGGTGACCGCCACCAACGACCATGGGGAGCACTCCCCTCGCCTGGTCTGGCACGCTGGCCGCGGTCACCTCACCGCCCCGGTTCTGGCCCTGGGTCGTGCTCCTCGGACTCGTCGGGCAGATCGCCTGGGCGGTCGAGAACATGTACCTCAACGTCTACGTCTACGACACGATCACCCACTCCCCCGCGGTCCTCGCGACCCTCGTGGCGGCGAGCGCGGTCGCAGCCACCCTCGCGACGCTGCTCGCAGCCCCATAGCAGAAGACGCCGAGGAGCATGCCGCTGATGAGGGCGCACCATGAGCGCGGCCACCTGCAGGCCCACCATGATCCGCTGGAACTTCGCGGACATCTCGGTGCCGCGGACTCACAGCCAGGTGAGCGCGAGGACCATGAGGCAGGCAAGGTCGTGCCGCGGTCCGGGTCGGCTCGGTTCAGGTAGTGATCTCGAAGGTTCCCATGCCGCGGGATCCGAGGGCTCCCGCGCCATTGGTGTCCCGAGGTCGGACGGACTCGAACCACCAGGCCTAGCCCTGCACGTAGGCCATGGCCTCCTCGGCGATCTCCTCCGGCGTCCCAGCGACGTCGATGACGACCCCCTCCTCGTCGTCAGCGAGCGGCTCGAGGGTGTCGAACTGGCTCTGCAGCAGCGAGGACGGCATGAAGTGGTCCTGGCGCGCACCCTGCCGCTGCGCGATGAGATCGAAGTCGCCGTGGAGATGGACGAAGACGACGCCCGGCGCCCCCTTGCGCAGCACGTCGCGGTAGGACCGCTTCAGCGCCGAGCACGTGACGACTCCCTGCTCGCCGGCCGCGTCACGCTCAGCGATCCAGTCGGCCAGCGACCTCAGCCACGGCCACCGGTCCTCGTCGTTCAGCGGGGTGCCGGACTCCATCTTCGCGATGTTCTCCGGGGGATGGAACTCGTCGCCCTCGGCGAAGGGGCGGTCGAGCCACGAGGCGACGGCAGCGCCGACCACCGACTTGCCGCAGCCGGACACCCCCATGACGACGACGTGACGGCGTGCTCCCTTCGTCGCCATCACAGCACCAGGCTCAGCGTGAAGGCGAGGACGAAGCCGACGAGCCCGATGAGGGTCTCCATGACGGTCCACGTCTTGAAGGTTGTCTTGACGTCCATGCCGAAGAACCGGCCGACGAGCCAGAAGCCGGAGTCGTTGACGTGCGAGAGGGCCGTCGCGCCGCAGGCGATGGCGATGACGATGAGCGCGAGGTCGGCGCTCGAGAGCCCGCTCGTCGCCTCGATGGCCGGCGCCATGACCCCGGCCGCGGTCGTGAGCGCCACGGTCGCGCTGCCCTGCGCCACGCGGAGGGCGAGCGCGACGACGAAGGCCGCGACGATCACTGGCAGGCCGGTCGACTCGAGGCTCGACGCGAGGGCCTGGCCGATGCCACTGGCGCGTAGCACGCCGCCGAACATCCCGCCAGCGCCGGTGATGAGGATGATCGAGCAGACCGGGCCGAGCGCGTCGTTCATGATCGTCTCGACGTCCGCCTTCGGGCGCCGGCTCCAGCCGAGGACGACCATCGCGACGAGCGTCGTGATGAGCAGGGCCACCGAGGTCTGCCCGACGAGCTGGAGGGCAGCGACCCACGGCGCCTCCTCGTCGGCCACCCCCGTCGAGGCCAGCGTCGTCACCCCGGTGTTCGCGAAGATCAGGACGAAGGGGAGGAGGAGGATCGCCATGACAGTCCCGAAGGAGGGCGTCGGTCCCTCGATGCCGCCGGACTCCTCGATGTCGTCCTGGACGGCGACCGAGGCGGGCACAGGGATCTCGAACTTCTTGCCCGCGTAGAGGCCCCAGAGGTAGGCGGCGACGAACCACGTCGGGATCCCGATAAGGACACCGAAGACGAGGACGAGACCGATCTCGGCCCCGATGAGCCCGCCCGCGGCGACCGGGCCGGGGTGCGGCGGGATGAAGGCGTGGGTCACGGCGAAGGCACCCGCGGCGGGCAGCGCGTACTTGAGCAGCGAGCCGCCGAAGCGTCGCGCGACGGTGAAGATGATCGGCAGCATCACGATGAGGCCGGCGTCGAAGAAGATCGGCAGGCCGAAGAGGAAGGACGCGATACCAAGCGCGAGCGGAGCCCGGTTCTCGCCGAAGCGGTTGATGAGCGTGTCCGCGAGGACTTGCGCCCCGCCGGTGATCTCGAGGAGACGCCCGATCATCACCCCGAGCCCGACGAGCAGCGCGACGGCGGCGAGCGTCCCGCCGAACCCGTCGAGCAGCGTCGCGGGCACGTCCGTCAGCGGGATCCTCGTCGCGAGCGCCGTGAGCAGGCTGACGAGCACGAGGGCGACGAAGGCGTGGACCTTGAGCTTGATGATGAGCAGCAGGAGGACGGCGACGGCAGCTGCGGCGATGAGCAGCAGCACGCCTGTGCCGTAGGCGGGCTCGGGGGGTGCGTCGGCGAGGAGCATCGGTGATCCTTCGGCGGGAGGTGGTGGCGTCGTCCGTCCACCCTGCCCCTAGCGCACGGGGGACTGTGGGATCTCCCGGTCACGAGTTGGTCAGGACTCGCTCGCGTAGAGCCGGTAGAGGCAGTACGCGGCGACCGCGCACAGCAGGTGCCAGGCAGCGTGGCCCTGGAGGAGCGAGTGCGGGTCGCAGAGCAGGCCACCGTCGTGCGAGAGGAGCCAGATCCCGAAGGCGGCCAGCAGAGCACCCACCGCCCAGTACCCCCAGCGGTCGTCCCGCCGGCGGCGGCTGCGCAGGACGAGCTCGATGCCGGCCGTCGCCACGAGCAGCGCGGCGAAGATCGCGTTGCCGGCGTGCCCGAGGACCGGCAGGCTGCCCAGCGTCGCGACGAGCTCGCAGAGCACGACGAGCGCGACGAAGAGCGTGCCGGTCAAGGCGATACCGCCGCCGACGATGCGCATCACCGCATAGGCGGTCGCGAAGCCCGCGATGAGGTACATCGAGAGCATGTCGAGGCGCCCGCCGAGCGCGGACTCGGTGGCGTGCATCGCCATCGACGCCGGACCGAGCAGGGTGACGACGACGGCCATGAGTGTCGCGAGGTGGGGGCGGGCCAGCTGTCCCTCGTGGCGCCCCGCGTGCCCGGCGATGAGCAGCCCCGCCGCGACGAAGCCGAGGTTGCTCAGCGAGTTCGCCGGCTGCTTGAGCAGGCAGTCGCGCTCGGCCTCGCAGAAGCTGCCACCCCGGTCGACGTCCGGTCCGAGCCACCCGTGGGCCGCTCCGACGAGGAGCAGGGCGAGCGTGACGGCCGCGACGACCGCGCTCAGGGCGAGCGGGACGAGCGAGCGCTGCGGCGACCCTGCCATGAGGTGACTGTAGGTCGCGGGCGCATCCCTCGAGGTGTGATCATCGTGCGATGGATCTCGACGAGGCGGTGGCTGAGCTCTACGCAGCACCCCTCGAGGACTTCGTCGCGGTCCGGACCCGCCTGGCGAAGGGGGCCGAGCGCGGCCTCGCGCAGGAGATCCGCGCGCTGCGCAAACCGACCGTCACGGCGTGGCTGCTCAACCAGCTCGGCCGGGAGTCGCCCGAGGTCGTCGACGCGGTGGGGATGCTGGGCGGGCGCATGCGGGCGGCCCAGGCCGCCGCAGACATGAGCGCGCTGCGCGAGGCACGACCGGAGCGCGACCGGCTGATCCGTGACGTCGTGCTCGCCGTGCGTGAGGTGGCCGACCAGCACGGCCGCTCGCTGAGCACCGCCGGCGAGGACGAGGTGACCGCCACCGTCATCGCCGCCCTCGCCGACGAGCAGAGCCAGGCCGCGCTCGGCTCCGGCATGCTCGTCCGCGCGTTGAGCTACTCCGGCTTCGGGGAGGTCGACGTCGACGACGCGGTCGCCGCACGTGCCCGACTCAGGGTGGTGCAGGGCGGGCAGGCGGACGCCCTCGCGAGCGTGGTCCGCGACGCTGCGGGCACGGCGCCGGATGCCGAGGACGAGGCTGAGGCGCTGGCCCTCGCCGAGGCCGAGCACAAA
>JBHWMJ010000111.1:0-6015 GCA_043423105.1 Marihabitans sp. | reverse complement strand
CCTGTGGCAGGGAGGGTGGCGCTCGCACCTCAGGGAGCGTGGGCAGGGAGGGTGGCGATCGCGCCTCAGGGAGCGTGGGCAGGGAGGGTGGCGCTCGCACCTCAGAGAGCGTGGGCAGGGAGGGTGGCGTCGCGCTCGCCGCGGCCCTCGACGTCCTCGTCGTGGCGGCCTTCGCCCTCGTCGGGCGCCGCTCGCACGACGAGGCGCTGACCCTCGCCGGTTGGTGGCAGACCGCCTGGCCGTTCCTCGCCGGGCTGACCCTCGGCTGGCTGGCGGTCGCGCTCATGGTGCGGCGGGCACCCACGACCGTGCTGCTCGGACTGCCGGTCTGGGTCGCCACGGTCGGCGGCGGCCTGGCGCTGCGCGACATGACCAACCAGGGCACTGCGCTCCCCTTCGTCGCCGTCGCGACCCTCGTCCTCGGCGTAGGGCTCGTCGCCTGGCGCGTGGCAGCGGCCCTCGTCGGCCGCTCGCGGTCCCGCTGAGGGACCTGCGCGTCAGCGACCCGGGTCGATGCTCTTGCCGGCCGCCGTACCTGTGCTCGACCCGACGAGCGTGCGGATGTAAGTGATCCGCTCGCCCTTCTTGCCCGAGATCCGGGCCCAGTCGTCGGGGTTCGTCGTGTTCGGCAGGTCCTCGTTCTCGCGGAGCTCGGCGAGGCAGGCGGCGATGAGGTGCTCCTCGCGCAGCCCCTCCACCCCGCTGGCGAGGTACTCCTTGATCGCCAGCTTCTTGGCCCGGTCGACGACGTTCTGGATCATCGCACCGCTGCTGAAGTCCTTGAAGTAGAGGACCTCCTTGTCGCCGCCGGCGTAGGTCACCTCGAGGAACTGGTTCTCCGGGATCTGCGAGTACATCCGCTCGACGACCGCGTCGATCATCGCCGCCACGGTGCGCTCTGGGTCGCCCCCGTGCGCCTCCAGGTCGTGCGGATGGAACGGCAGGTCGACCGTGAGGTACTTGCCGAAGATGTCGCGGGCACCGCTCTCGTCGGGCCGCTCGATCTTGATCTTCACGTCGAGCCGGCCGGGGCGCAGGATCGCCGGGTCGATCATGTCCTCACGGTTCGTCGCGCCGATGACGATGACGTTCTCCAGCCCCTCGACACCGTCGATCTCGGCGAGGAGCTGCGGCACGATCGTCGTCTCCACGTCCGACGAGACGCCAGAGCCACGGGTCCGGAAGAGGCTGTCCATCTCGTCGAAGAACACGACGACCGGGGTGCCGTCGCTGCTCTTCTCGCGGGCCCGGTGGAAGATCAGCCGGATGTGCCGCTCGGTCTCCCCGACGTACTTGTTGAGCAGCTCGGGGCCCTTGATGTTGAGGAAGTAGGCGGTGCGGTCCCGGCCGGCGGCCTCGCCCTCGCGCTCGGCGACCTTGCGGGCCAGCGAGGCGGCCACGGCCTTGGCGATCATCGTCTTGCCGCACCCGGGCGGACCATAGAGGAGGACCCCCTTCGGCGGCTTGAGCTGGTGGCGCAGGTAGAGGTCTGCGTGGAGGTACGGCAGCTCCACGGAGTCGCGGATCGCCTCGATCTGGCCAGAGAGGCCACCGATGTCCTCGTAGGAGAGGTCCGGCACCTCCTCGAGGACGAGATCGGCGACCTCGGCCTTGGGGATCCGCTCGTGCGCGATGTTGCTCCGCGCGTCCACGAGCACGGCGTCGCCCACCCGGACCGCGTCGCGGGCGAGCCGGGAGGACTGGCGCACGATGCGCTCCTCGTCCTGCCGGGCCAGGACGAGCAGGCGGCCGTCCTCGAGCACCTCCTTGACGAGGACGACGTCGCCGGCGTCCTCGGGCCCGTGGACCGAGACGACGTTCATGGCCTCGTTGAGGAGGACCTCACGGCCGACCTCGAGCTCGTCGGCCTCGATCGTCGGTGAGACGGCGACGTGCATCTTGCGCGCGTTGCTCAGGACGTCGACCGTGCCGTCGTCGTGGACGCCGACGATCTGCGCGTAGGCCGAGGGAGGCTGGGCGAGTCGGTCGATCTCGGCGCGGAGGGTGACGATCTGCTCGCGCGCCTCCTTGAGCGTGCGCACCAGCCGCTCGTTCTGCGACGAGAGCGTGCTCAGCTGCGAGGTCTTGCGGGCCAGCTCGGCCTCGGTCTCGGTGGTCATCGGGTACCTCCTGCTCCCATCATCTCCCACCGGTTCAGCGCGGCTCGGGGGGAACCACGCCCCGGACGAGCTTGCGCATCTTCTTCTCCGAGGCCACGCGCTCGCCGAGGGCCTCGCTGCTCCACTCCTCGGCCTCGGGGCTGGGGGTGCTCACCCCTGCAGCCCCTATCTCCTCCTGCGCGGCGTAGCCGCGACCGGGACGGCGCTTACGAAGGGGCGGGGTCGTGCCGGGTGCGAGCCGCCGGGTCGTGATGAGGAAGCCCGTGTGACCGTGCATGCGGTGCTGCGGGCGCACGGCGAGGCCCTCGAGGTGCCAGCCGCGGACGAGCGACTCCCACGCCTCCGGCTCGGTGAAGGTGCCGTGGTCGCGCATGGCCTCGGCGACCTTGCTCAGCTGGGTCGCCGTGGCGACGTAGCAGATGAGCACACCGCCCGGGGCGAGGGCGTCGGCGACGACCTCGAGGCACTCCCACGGGGCGAGCATGTCGAGGACCACGCGGTCGACCGAGCCCGGCTCGACCGCGCCGGGCAGCGACTCGACGAGATCACCGACGGTGACGGTCCAGGCCGGGTGATCCTCGCCGAAGAAGGCGCGGGCGTTCGCCTTCGCGATCTCCGCGAAGTCGGCCCGCCGCTCGAAGGAGTGCACCTGACCGTGGTCCCCCACCGCGCGCAGGAGCGACATCGACAGCGCGCCCGAGCCGACGCCCGCCTCGACGACGGTCGCGCCGGGGAAGATGTCGGCCATCGTGACGATCTGCCCGGCATCCTTGGGGTAGACGACGGCCGCGCCACGGGGCATCGACATGACGTAGTCCGAGAGCAGGGGCCGCAGCGCGAGGTACTCGGTCCCTGCGGTGTTGGTGATGGTCGAGCCGTCCGGCGCGCCGATGAGGTCGTCGTGCTTCACGTGACCTCGGTGGGTGTGGAACTGCTTGCCGGGGGTCAGGGTGATCGTGTGCATCCGGCCCTTGGGATCGGTCAGCTGGACTCGGTCGCCCTCGCGGAAGGGCCCGCGGCGGTACTGGGATCCGGTAGCACTCATGGGGCACGAGTCTACGGACGTACCAGGGTGCTACCGACCGTCAGCGCTCTCGAGCGCCGCACCGAGCTCCCGCACCGAGACCACCCCGGCGAGCCGGCCCTGCCGGGTCACGGCGACGAGCTGGAGCCGCGAGGTCTGGAAGGCCCGGACGAGGGTGACGAGGTCGTCCTGCGAATCACCGTCCAGGGCCACGACCCAGTCCGGGGCCTGGCGTGCCATGACGGCCGAGACCGGGGTGCGGTCCCGCAGCTCCGCCGGCACGCCGTCGAGCGCAACGCCCGAGAGCAGCGCGATGGGCAGGCCACGGCCGTCGACGACGACCGGCACCACGCGACTGGTGTCGAGTCGGTCGATGTCGGCGAGGGTGGCCCGCTCCGAGAGCGGCTGGGCCGGCCGGATCACCTGCCGCGGGTCGACCCGCGCCAGCACCCCGAGCGAGGTGCCCGCGTGGATCGCCGCGCTGGCGCCCTGCCAGAGGAAGCCGGCGATGAGGACGGTCCAGACGACCCGGAAGAGATCCGGTCGCGCACCCGAGAGCAGCGGCAGCCCGATCGCCCAGAGGACGACGAGCGCGGCGACGACCCGGCCGCACCACCCGGCGACCACCCGTGCGCGCGGTCGGCTGCCCGTGACCTTCCACACCCCGGCCTCCACGAGCTGGCCGCCATCGAGGGGCAGCCCCGGCAGGAGGTTGAAGACGGCAAGCAGGACGTTGACGAAGGCGAACGCGCCGACGAGGCCGGAGGGCACCCCTTCGGGCACGACGGGCAGGAGGGCGAAGGCGAGGACGCCGAGGACACCGTTGCTCAGCGGGCCGACCACCGCGATCGCCGCGGCGCTGCCCGGGGCACCGCGCGAGGGGTCGTAGGTCGTGTGGCCGCCCCAGAGGTCGGCGACGACCCGGTGCACCTCGTGGCCGAAGAGCCGCGCCGTCACCGCGTGCGCGGCCTCGTGGACCAGCACGGCGACGAGCAGTGCGATGGCGTAGAGGAAGCCGACCCCGTAGGCGAGGGCGCCGAGATCAGGACGCTGCTGAGCGATCCCCGGGCCGACGAGCGCGACGATGACGACGGCGAGGATGACCCACGAGCGGCCGATGAAGACCGGGATGCCCGCAACGGTGGCGATGCGCAGCCCGTCTCGCTGCTCGTCGGGCGGCGTCGGCATGAGGAAACCCTAGGCGATAATGCGCCGGTCCCCTGCCCGCACCCGACAGGACCCCTTCGCCGTGACCGTCCCCGCCCACCGTCCCGATGCCACCGATGCGCTGACGACGCTGCTCACCGAGCGCGTCGCCATCCTCGACGGCTCCATGGGGGTCTTCATCCAACGGCGGGGCCTGAGCGAGGAGGACTTCCGCGGCGAGCGCTTCGCCGACTGGTCGAGCGACCTCAAGGGCAACAACGACCTGCTCTCGATCACCCAGCCGCAGATCATCCGCGAGATCCACGACGACTACCTCGCGGCCGGCGCGGACATCATCGAGACCAACACCTTCAGCGCGCAGCGCATCTCCATGGCCGACTACGGCATGGAGGAGCTCTCCTACGAGATCAACTACGAGGCGGCACGGATCGCGCGCGAGGCCTGCGACGCCGCCGAGACCGCTGACCGGCCGCGGTACGTCGCCGGGGCGCTCGGCCCGACGAACCGCACCGCGTCGATCTCCCCCGACGTCAACGACCCCGGCGCACGGAACATCACCTTCGTCGAGCTCGTCGACGCCTACCTCGAGCAGGCGCGCGGTCTCGTCGACGGCGGCTCCGACATCCTCCTCGTCGAGACGATCTTCGACACGCTCAACGCGAAAGCGGCGATCTTCGCGCTCGAGACCCTCTTCGAAGAGCACGGACGGCGGTGGCCGGTCATCATCTCGGGGACGATCACCGATGCCTCCGGGCGCACCCTCACCGGGCAGACGACCGAGGCCTTCTGGAACTCCGTGCGCCACGCCCGGCCGCTCGCTGTCGGCCTCAACTGCGCGCTCGGGGCCGAGGAGATGCGCCCGTACGTCGCCGAGCTCGCCCGCGTGGCCGACTGCTTCGTGTCCGTCTACCCCAACGCCGGGCTGCCCAACGCCTTCGGCGAGTACGACGAGACCGCCGAGCACATGGCCGGCATCGTCGAGGGCTTCGCCCGCGACGGCCTGGTCAACATCCTCGGCGGCTGCTGCGGCACCACCCCGGACCACATCCGGCTCATCGGCGAGACGGTCGCGGGGGTCGCCCCGCGCCACGTGCCCTCGGTCGAGCCCGCGCTGCGGCTCTCGGGTCTCGAGCCCTTCGTCGTCACCGAGGACTCGCTCTTCGTCAACGTCGGCGAGCGGACCAACGTCACCGGGTCGGCCCGCTTCCGCAAGCTCATCCAGGCCGAGGACTACCCGGCCGCGCTCACCGTGGCCCGCCAGCAGGTCGAGGCCGGGGCGCAGGTCATCGACATCAACATGGACGAAGGGATGCTCGACGGCGTCGCCGCGATGTCCCGCTTCGTCAACCTCGTCGGCTCCGAGCCGGACATCTGCCGGGTGCCGCTCATGATCGACTCCTCGAAGTGGGAGGTCATCGCGGCCGGACTGCAGCGCGCGCAAGGCAAGTGCATCGTCAACTCGATCTCGATGAAGGAGGGCGTCGAGCCGTTCGTCGAGCAGGCGCGACTCGTCAAGCGCTACGGCGCTGCGGCCGTCGTCATGGCCTTCGACGAGGACGGCCAGGCGGACACCCTCGAGCGGCGCAAGGACATCTGCCGACGCGCCTACGACATCCTCACCGGCCCCGAGGTGGGCCTGCCGGCCGAGGACATCATCTTCGACCCCAACATCTTCGCCATCGGTACGGGTATCGAGGAGACATT
>JBHWMJ010000085.1:0-5780 GCA_043423105.1 Marihabitans sp. | reverse complement strand
AATGTTCGCTCCTGGCCCTCGCCGGGCTGCTCATCCTCGGGCTCTCCGTCGCCCTGGCCCGCCGAGACGCCGCGGCGGCGCCCCCTTCGCATCCGGCAGGGTGAGCCCATGACGATCCGTGAGGCGACCCCCGCCGACGTCCCCACCATCCTCCGCCTCGTCCGCGAGCTCGCCGAGTACGAGCGCGAGCCGGACGCCGTCAAGGCGACCGAGGAGTCCTTCCTGACGACGATGTTCCCGGCGAAGGGGGACCCGACGGTCTTCGGTCACGTCGCCGAGGTCGACGGTGAGGACGGACCCGAGGTGGTGGGCATCGCGATCTGGTTCCTCAGCTTCTCGACGTGGACCGGCACGAACGGGATCTGGCTCGAAGACCTGTACGTCACCCCGTCGCAGCGGGGTACGGGGCTGGGCAAGCAGCTGCTGACCCGTCTTGCCCAGGTGTGCGTGGAGCGCGGGTACCGACGGCTGGAGTGGACGGTCCTCGACTGGAACGAGCCCTCGATCGCCTTCTACCGCTCGCTCGGTGCCGTGCCGATGGAGGAGTGGACGACGAATCGCCTCACCGGTGACGCGCTCGCAGCTCTGGGGTCCGCGCGGCACTGACGGAGCACCACCCCTTCGGTCGGTACCGCTCACCGGAACCCGGCCGACACGCCCGGACGCCGCGGTGACACGATTGACCTACGGATCCGCGGGCGCGCCGACGCGCCCGGACGCGAGGAGCAGCGATGACGCAGCAGTACGTGTACATGTTCAGCGAGGGCGACCGGGACCAGAAGGACCTGCTCGGCGGCAAGGGCGCGAACCTCGCCGAGATGGTCAAGCTCGGCCTGCCCGTCCCTCCTGGGTTCACGATCTCCACCGACGCCTGCCGCGCCTACCTCACCGAGGGCAAGGTCCCGCCGGAGGTCCGCGTCGAGGTCACCCGCCGCGTCCGTGAGGTCGAGGACGAGATCGGCCGCCACCTCGGCGACTCCGAGGAGCCGCTGCTGCTCTCCGTCCGCTCCGGCGCGAAGTTCTCCATGCCCGGGATGATGGAGACCGTCCTCAACGTCGGCCTCAACGACGACACCGTCGGCCCGCTCGGCGACTTCGCCGGCGACGAGCGCTTCGCGTGGGACTCCTACCGCCGCCTCATCCAGATGTTCGGCAAGACCGTGCTCGCCATCGACTCCGACCTCTTCTCCGACGCCCTCGACGCCCGCAAGGAGGCCGCCGGCGCCACCGCCGACGTCGACCTCGACACCGACCAGCTGCGCACTCTCGTCAAGGAGTACAAGGAGATCGTCGAGCGCGAGACGGGCTCCCCCTTCCCGCAGAGCCCGCGCAAGCAGCTCGACATGGCGATCGAGGCCGTCTTCCGCTCGTGGAACACCGAGCGCGCCCGGCTCTACCGCCGTCGCGAGCGCATCCCGGACGACCTCGGCACTGCCGTCAACGTCCAGGCCATGGTCTTCGGCAACCTCGCCGAGGACTCCGGCACGGGCGTCTGCTTCACCCGCGACCCCTCCACGGGCCACAGCGGCGTCTACGGCGACTACCTCGAGAACGCCCAGGGCGAGGACGTCGTCGCCGGCATCCGCAACACCCTCGCGCTCGCCGACCTCGAGAAGATCGACCAGAAGGCCTACCGCGAGCTGCGCACCGCCATGCGCCGCCTCGAGACCCACTACCGCGACCTCTGCGACATCGAGTTCACCGTCGAGCGCGGGCACCTCTGGATGCTCCAGACCCGCGTCGGCAAGCGCACCGCTGCTGCTGCTTTCCGCGTCGCCACGCAGCTCGTCGACGAGCAGCTCATCACGATGGACGAGGCGCTCGAGCGCGTCACCGGCGACCAGCTCAACCAGCTGCTCTTCCCGCAGTTCGACCCGGACGCCGAGCGCGTCCTCCTCGCGACGGGCATGGGCGCCTCGCCCGGCGCCGCCGTCGGCGAGGTCGCCTTCGACAACGAGTCCGCGACGAGCCGCAAGGCGGCTGGCCACGACGTCATCCTCGTGCGTCGCGAGACCTCCCCCGAGGACCTCCCCGGCATGGTCGCCGCCGTCGGCGTGCTCACCGCTCGCGGTGGCAAGACCTCGCACGCCGCCGTCGTCGCCCGCGGCATGGGCATGTGCGCCGTCGTCGGTGCCGACGACCTCGTCGTCGACGTCGCCAACAAGCAGATCCGCGTCGGTGACCGCGTCATCAACGAGGGCGACGTCATCGCGATCGACGGCAAGAGCGGCGAGGTCTTCCTCGGCGACGTGCCCGTCGTCGACTCCCCCGTCATGACGTACATCTCCGACGGCCTCGAGGCCGCCAAAGCCGCCTCCGACGGTGACGTCGAGACCGACGAGCTCATCGACGCCGTCCACCGCCTGCTGACGCACGCCGACGACCGTCGACGCCTGCGGGTGCGCGCCAACGCCGACACCGGCGAGGACGCCGAGCGCGCCCGCGCCCGCGGTGCCGAGGGCATCGGCCTGTGCCGCACCGAGCACCAGTTCCTCGGCGACCGTCGCAAGAACATCGAGGCGGTCATCGTCGCCGAGACCGATGAGCAGCGTGAGGCTGCCTTCGCCGAGCTGCTGCCGCTGCAGCGGGGCGACTTCGTCGAGCTGCTCGGCGCGATGGACGGTCTGCCGACGACGATCCGGCTCATCGACCCGCCGCTGCACGAGTTCCTGCCCGACATCACCGACCTCTCGGTCAAGGTGGCGCTGGCCGAGGAGCGGGGCGAGACCGGCGAGGAGCTCGAGCGGGACCAGCAGCTCCTCGAGGCGGTCCGCCGCACCCACGAGCAGAACCCGATGCTCGGTCTGCGCGGTGTGCGGCTCGGCCTGCGCTTCCCGGGCCTCTTCGCGCTGCAGATCCGCGCGATCGCCGAGGCGGTCGTCGAGCTGCGCCAGCAGGGCCAGGACCCCCAGCCCGAGATCATGGTCCCGCTCATCGGCTCGATCCGTGAGCTCGACCTCGTCCGCACCGAGGCCGAGGAGATCCTCGCCGAGGTCGGCGAGGCGTCCGGTCACGCTCTCGACCTGCCGATCGGCTGCATGATCGAGCTGCCCCGCGCGGCGCTCACCTCGCACCGGATCGCCCGCGCCGCGGACTTCTTCTCCTTCGGCACGAACGACCTCACCCAGACGACGTGGGGCTTCAGCCGCGACGACGTCGAGACGGAGTTCTTCCCGGCGTACTTCGACAACGGCGTGCTGACGATCTCGCCCTTCGAGACCCTCGACGAGTACGGCGTCGGGCGACTCGTGGAGATCGGTGTCGAGGGCGGTCGCCGCGTCAAGGCCGACCTCAAGACCGGCGTGTGCGGCGAGCACGGTGGCGATCCTGAGTCGATCCACTTCTTCCACCGCACCGGGCTCGACTACGTCAGCTGCTCGCCCTTCCGCGTGCCGGTCGCCCGGCTCGAGGCGGGTCGTGCCGCGGTGATGACGGAGACCGGAGGCGTGTCCGGCACCGCCTGAGCACCCGGGACGACCGAAGGCCCGCACCCCTGTACGGCGGTGCGGGCCTTCGGCGTCCGGTCGGGCTGACGCGACTGGCGAAGGGGGGGGTCAGCGGGTATGCGTCACGACCGGGACGTAGCGGTCGGTGCGGCGCTGGACGTAGAAGTCGTCCTTCGCGGCCTTCTTCGCGCGGGAGGAGGAGCGGAGCAGCTCGAGGCGCTCGGCCTTGGTGGCCCCCTGCTCCATGAGCGAGAGCTCGTGCGCCATGCGGAGCGTGTCAGCGTCCATGCCGGCGCCGAGGTGGCGGGTCGAGGGGTTCCGGCGGGTCATGAGGGTGTTCAGCCAGTTCGTCATGTCTCTATGGTTGCAATTTTATCTAGTTATCACAAGTTGCCTTTTCTTATCAACTCTTAAGTATGACTGATAGGTTGAGTGGCGTGATCGACCTCCACCGGTGGCGAATCTTCCTGTCCGTCATGGCCAGCGGCTCGGTCAGCGCGGCCGCGGACCACCTCGGCATGTCCGGCAGCGCTGTGAGCCAGCACCTCAGCGCACTGCAGAAGGAGACGGGGCTCACCCTCTTCGAGCGCGCCGGCCGGGGGATCCAGCCGAGCGCGGCCGCCCGCACCCTCGCCGCCGAGAGCGAGCGCCTCATGGCTGAGGCGAAGCGCGTCGAGTCGGTCGTCGCCGACCTGCGCGAGGGCAGCACCGGCTCGCTGTCCATCGGCTACTTCGCGTCGGCCGGGTCGCTGTGGATGCCCGGCCTGGCCAAGCGGCTCCAGGCAGAGATGCCCGACCTCGTCCTCGAGATGGTCCTCACCGAGGGCTATCCGCCCGGGGAGTCGCCGCCCGTCGACATCGACGTCGTCCCCGACGACCCGCGCGAAACCCTCCGTCCCGGCTACTCCGTCACCCCGCTCGTCCGCGACCCCTTCGTCGCGCTCGTCCCGGCCGGCCACCGGCTCGCCGGTCGCCGGTCGGTCCCGATGATCGAGCTCGCCGAGGACTCGTGGATCAGCAGCGACATCTCTGCCGGGATCACCGAGAGCCTCATAGCGCGGGCCTGCGCGGCGGCGGGCTTCCGGCCGCGCTACACCGTCGAGGCCCAGGACCACTACACGGCGACCGCCTTCGTCGCCGCGGGGGTCGGGATCGCCGTCATCCCGCAGCTCGCGAGCCGCACCCGGGTGCCGACGAGCGTGCGCCGGCTGCGGCTGACCAACCCCAACCCGACCCGCGACATCGTCGCGCTCACCGCCCCCGGCGCCCGGTCCAACCCGGCCGCGGTCCGGGCGGTCGAGCTGCTCACCGAGATTGCGACCCGAAGTCGGTCGTCCGGGCCGCGTGCAGACGAGCGAGGACGCTCGACAACTAGGGTTCGACCATGAGCGCCGACGCCCTGCAGGCTGACTTCCGCAACCTCTACCGGCACGGCTTCGCCCGGGTCGCCGCGTGCACCCTCCCGGTCACCCAGGCGGACCCCTTCGCCAACGCCGACGCGATCGCCGAGATCACGCGAGGCCTGCACGACGACGGGGTCGCGGTGGCGGTCTACCCCGAGCTGAGCCTCACCGGCTACGCGATCGACGACCTGCTCCTCCAGGACGTCCTCCTCCGCGACGTCGAGCACGCGATCCTGCGACTCGCTGCCGCGACCGAGGACCTCCGACCCGTCATCGCCGTGGGCGCCCCCCTCCGCCACCGCAACCGGCTGTACAACTGCGCGGTCCTCATCCAGGGCGGCGGCATCCTCGGCATCGCCCCGAAGTCCTACCTGCCGAACTACCGCGAGTTCTACGAGAAGCGCCACTTCGCCGAGGGCGCCGGCATCGTCGACGAGTGGTTCCGGCCGACGTACCTCACCGGCGGCGACGCCGACCCGCTCGACGGGGTCCCCTTCGGCACCGACCTCCTCGTGCGGGTCGAGGATGTCCCCGGCCTGGTGATCCACGCCGAGGTCTGCGAGGACATGTGGGTGCCGGTCCCGCCGTCGCACGAGGCGGCGCTGGCCGGGGCGACCGTGCTGCTCAACCTCTCCGCGTCGCCGATCACCGTCGCCCGCGCCGACGACCGGCACCTCCTCGCCCGCTCGGCGTCCATGCGCTGCAACGCCGCCTACCTCTACGCGGCCGCGAGCGAGGGCGAGTCGTCGACCGACCTGTCGTGGGACGGCATGACCATGGTCTACGAGATGGGCGACCTGCTCGGTCAGTCCGAGCGCTTCCCCGAGGGTGCGCGCCGCACCGTCGTCGACGTCGACCTCGACCGGTTGCGCCAGGAGCGCCTGCGCCAGGGCAGCTTCGGCGACAACGCCGAGGCGTACGCCGCCACAGG
>JBHWMJ010000071.1:0-3663 GCA_043423105.1 Marihabitans sp. | reverse complement strand
TCCCGGCCCAGGCCGGCGCGACCGACGACATCGCCTCCGCCGACATCGTCGTGTGCGCGACCTCGTCCGCGGAACCGCTCTTCGACGGCGCACTCGTCCGGGACGACGCGTGCGTCGTCGCCATCGGCTCGCACGAGCCCGACCGTCGCGAGCTCGACGGTGCCCTCCTCGGCCGTGCCCAGGTCGTCGTCGAGGAGAGGGCCACCGCGCTGCGCGAGTGCGGCGACGTCGTCATGGCTGTCGATGAGGGTCACCTCACCGCCGACGACCTCGTCGACCTCGCGCCGGTCGTCCGGGGCGAGGTGCCGGTCGCCACCGACCGTCCGCGGGTCTTCAAGGGCGCGGGCATGTCGTGGCAGGACCTCGCCGTCGCTGCCGCCGCGGTCGACCGCTCGGTGCTCGCCCTATCCTCGGGCGGGTGAGAGCACCGACGCCCGAAGGGGTGACCCGCTGGCTTCGCCGGGCGGCGACCCGGTGGGTCGCGGAGGTGCAGCTGCTCGCGCCGGCCCTCGGCATCCTCGGCTTCGTCGGCTCCCTCACCCCGTCCCTCCTCCCGCGCACGGCCCTCTTCCAGGGTGTGGTGACCGGGGTGAGCACCGCCGCCTGGTACGCCGTGGGCGCCCTCATCGCCGACGCGCTCGCGCCGGTGGCGCGGTGGGCCGGGTTGCGCGTCGAGCTCCGTCGAGAGGTGCGCCGCGGGTTGCGGCGGGCGTGGGCGGTGCTGCTCGCCGGGCTCGTCATCGCCGCCCCCTTCGTCGCGCTGCAGCAGCAGCGGGCGCTCGCGCGCGCCTTCGACCTGCCGGAGCCGACGGCCGGCCGGGCCGTGCTCAGCCTCGTCGTCGCGGGGCTCGCGATCGTGGTCGTCGTCGGCGTCTGGTGGGGGTTGCGGTGGCTCTACCGGCGCGTGCTCGGGGCGTTGCGGCGCCTGCCCCCGGTCGTCGGGTCGGTGCTGGCAGGGCTCACCGTCGTCGCGCTCGTCGTGGCGATCGGCCAGTACGTCGTGCTCGGCGGGCTCTTGCGGGTCGTCGGCGGTCAGGAGGTGGTCGCCAACGCCGCCACCCCGACCGGCGTCAGCCAGCCGCAGATCGCCACCCTGTCCGGCAGCCCGGGGTCGCTCGAGCCGTGGGAGAGCCTCGGTTACGAGGGTCGCAACTTCGTCGGTTCGGCGACACCGCGAGAGCGCATCGCGGAGACGACCGGCCGGTCGGCCCTCGACCCGATCCGCGTGTACGCCTCGGCGCGCGGCGACCGCACCGTGGAGGAGACGACCGGTGAGGTCCTCGCCGAGCTGGACCGCACCGACGCGTGGTCCCGCGCCCACCTCGTCGTCTTCACGACGACCGGCCGTGGCTGGGTCAACCGGTGGAGCGTCGGCGCCGCGGAGTACATCACCGGCGGCGACGTCGCCTCGGTCGCGATCCAGCACTCGAACCTCCCCTCCGCCCTCGCCGTCCTCGACGCCCCGTCGAGCCCGCGGGAGGCCGGCCGGGTCCTCACCGAGGCCGTCCTCGAGCGGGTCGAGGCGATGCCGAAGGGGGAGCGCCCGCGGGTCTTCGTCAGCGGCGAGTCCCTCGGGGCCTACGGAGGCAATGCCGCCTTCGCCTCGGCGGAGGACCTGCTCGACCGGGTCGACGGCGCGGTGTGGTCGGGCACCCCGCAGTTCACGGACGTCTACCGCGAGCTCACGGAGTCCCGGCAGGGCGGCTCCACCCAGGTCAACCCGGTCGTCGACAACGGCCGGCACGTGCGCTTCGCCGGCTCGCCCGCGGAGCTCACGGAGGACCGGTACGGGCGCGGGCTGACCGCGTGGGAGTCGCCCCGCGTGGCCTACCTCCAGCACCGATCCGACCCGGTCGTGTGGTGGTCGCCGGGGCTGCTCTTCGAGGAGCCGGACTGGTTGCGCGAGGACGCGAGCCACACGAGCGCGGCGGAGATGACGTGGCTGCCGGTCATCACCTTCTGGCAGGTCACCGCCGACCTCGCGGTCGCGATGCGCCCGCCGCCGGGGGAGGGGCACCGCTACCGCGACGAGCTCGTCCCCGCGTGGGCCGGCGTGCTCGGGCACGACCCGGCTGGTGACCACAGCGCGGTGATCGAGGCGATCCGGGGCGGCTGACGCCCGTCCGCCCCTACGGTGGGTGGATGCGTCTCAAGCTCGGCCGTCCCGACCTCTCCCGTTACCGCGACCGCTTCGACGTCCCCGAGGCGAAGGGGGCGCGCCGGGTGACCTTCCTCGGTGTCTCGACGCTCGTCCTCGACGACGGGGAGTCGGCGGTCATGACCGACGGCTTCTTCAGCCGGCCGAGCCTGCTCGATGTCGGGCTGCGACGGGTCGTCCCCGACCGGCAGCGGGTCGAGGCCGGGTTGCGGCTCGGCGGAGTCGACCGGCTCGAGGCCGTCGTACCGGTGCACGCGCACTACGACCACGTCCTCGACTCCCCGCTCGTCGCCGCGCTCACCGGTGCCCGCATGGCCGGCGACGCCTCCGCCGCCCAGGTCGCGGCCGGGCACGGGCTCGCCGACGACCGGTTCGACCTCCTCGTCGAAGGGTCCCCCGTCACCTACGGCAGCTGGACGCTCACCCCCTTCGCCGGTCACCACTGCCCGCCCGACCGCTACCCCGGTGAGATCACCGCACCGGTCACCCCGCCGACGAAGGTCGACGCCTACCGGTGCGGCCGCGCGTGGTCGCTGCACGTCGCGCACCGCGGGGGTGACACCGCCCTGGTCGTCGGCAGCGCCGGGTACGTCGACGGGGCGCTCGCGGGGGTGAGCGCCGACGTCGCCTACCTCGGGGTCGGTCAGCTCGGGCTGCTCGACGAGGCGTACATCGAGACGTACTGGACCGAGACGGTGCGGGCGGTCGGGGCGCGGCGGGTCGTGCTGACGCACTGGGACGACTTCTTCCGCGGGCTCGACGCGCCGCTGCGCGCCCTGCCCTACGCGGGCGACGACCTCGACGTCTCGATCCGGGTGCTCGTCCGGCTCGCGGCCGCCGACGGGGTGAGCATCCACCTCCCGCGGCTCGGGGCGCGCGAGGACCCCTGGGCCTGACGCCCGATTAGGCAACCGGGATACTTTCGGCTCCGGTGTTTGTTGAGCCATCAACTAACCCTGAGCCAAGGAGCATCGCACAGAAGATCGGCATCGTCATCGGGTCCATCCGCGAGGGCCGCAACGGCCAGGCCGTCGCCGAGTGGGTCAAGTCGGTCGCCGACCAGCGTGCTGACGCGACCTTCGAGATCATCGACCTCAAGGCCTTCGACGTCCCGCTGCTCACCTCCGCGACCGTCCCGGGTGCCGCGAACCGGCAGTACGACGACGAGCGCATCGTGCGCTGGGGCGAGACGATCGACGGCTACGACGGCTTCATCTTCGTCACGCCGGAGTACAACCACTCCGTGCCCGGCCCGTTCAAGAACGCGTTCGACTCGATCGGCCCCGAGTGGCAGGGCAAGACCGTCGGCTTCGTCTCCTACGGCGCCGAGAACGGCGTCCGCGCGGTCGAGCACTGGCGCGCCATCGTCGCGAACTTCTCGATGTACGACGTCCGCCAGCAGGTCTCGCTGAGCATCTTCACCGAGATGGGCGAGAACGGCCTCACCCTGGCTGACCGCCGTGCCGGCGAGCTCGAGACCCTCCTCGACCAGCTCATCCCACAGG
>JBHWMJ010000067.1:0-4242 GCA_043423105.1 Marihabitans sp. | reverse complement strand
ACTGTGGGCGGCCCCCTCGCCGTTGTCCGACAGTGCGCCGGTCAGGCGTTGCGCAGCCGCAGGCTGTTGAGCACGACGCACACCGAGCTGAAGGCCATCGCCGCACCCGCGATCATCGGGTTGAGCTGGCCCGCCATCGCCAGCGGGATGGCGAGGGTGTTGTAGCCGAACGCCCACATGAGGTTCTGCTTGATGACCTCGAGCGTGCGCCGGGAGAGCGCCATCGCCTCGGGCACCGAGGCCAGGTCGTCGCGGACGAGCACGATGTCCGCCGACTCCATCGCGACGTCGGTCCCCGCGCCCATCGCCAGGCCGAGGTCGGCCTGGACGAGCGCCGCGGCGTCGTTGACCCCGTCGCCGACCATCGCGACGACCCGGCCCTGCTCCTGGAGCGCGGCGATCTTCGCGTGCTTCTCGTGCGGCTTGACCCCGGCGACGACGTGCTCGGGGGCGATGCCCACCTGTTCGGCGACCGCCCGGGCGTTGCGCTCGGTGTCGCCGCTGAGGAGCCAGGCCTCGAGGCCCTCGGCGCGCAGGTCGCGGACCGCCTGGGCGGAGGTCTCTCGGACGTCGTCGGTGACGGTGAGGGCCCCACGCGCGCGGCCGTCCCAGCCGACGAGGACCGTCGTACCGGGTCGCTCGAGCGTCGCCAGCTCGCCGGGCACCTCGTCGAAGAGCTCAGGGAGACCGACGGTGACGGTGGTGCCGTTGACGTCGGCCCGGGCGCCGGAGCCGGGCAGCGCGGTGAAGCCGGTGGCGTCGGGGATCCTGATGCCCTTCTCCTCGGCACGCTCGACGATCGCGCGGGCGATCGGGTGCTCGCTGCCCCGCTCGACCGCGGCCGCGGCCGCCAGGGCTGCGAAGGGGTGCAGCCCGGGCTCGGCGGCCAGGTCGGTCAGGCGCGTCTGGCCGGTCGTGATCGTGCCCGTCTTGTCCATGACGACCGTGTCGATGCTCCGGGTGTCCTCGAGCACCTGCGGGCCCTTGATGAGGATGCCCTTCTGCGCGCCACGGGAGGTCCCGACGAGCAAGGCGGTCGGCGTCGCGAGGCCGAGGGCGCATGGGCAGGCGATGATGAGCACGGTGATGGCGACACCGATCGCGGTCGTCGCGCTGCCGGATCCGATCCACCAGCCGACGAAAGTCAGCAGGGCCAGCCCGAGGACGACCGGGACGAAGACCGCCGAGACGCGGTCGGCGAGGCGCTGGACGTCGGCCTTGCCGGTCTGGGCCTGCTCGACGAGCCGGGTGATCGCCGCGAGGGTCGTCTCGGACCCGACTGCGGTCGCCTCGACGACGAGCCGGCCGGAGGTGTTGATCGTGCCGGCGTTGACCGTGCTGCCGGCCTCGACGTCGACGGGGATCGACTCGCCGGTGACGACGGAGGTGTCGATGGCGCTCACGCCGTCGACGACGACGCCGTCGGTCGCGACCTTCTCCCCGGGGCGGACGACGAAGTGGTCGCCGACGCGCAGGTCGTCGATGGGGATGACGACCTCGGTCGTGGCCCGGGTGGTCGCCGAGATCCGCTGGACCGCGACGCTCTTGGCGCCGAGGTCCATGAGGCTCGTCAGGGCGGAGCGCCCCTGGTCCTTGGCGCGCGCCTCGAGCCAGCGGCCCAGGAGGAGGAAGGCGGTGACGACGGCCGCGGTCTCGAAGTAGTAGTGGCCGTGCTCGCGCGGGTGCTCACCGGGGTTGACGACGAGCGTGACGAGCGACCACAGGTAGGCGGCACTGACACCAAGGCTGACGAGGGTGTCCATCGTCGAGCTGAGGTGGCGGGCGTTCGTCGCGGCGGCCCGGTGGAAGGGCCAGGCGCACCACAGGACGACCGGCGTGGTGAGCAGCAGCTGCAGCCACGGGTTCGCGGGGAAGCGCCACGGGCCCATGGCGAGGACCGTGACGGCCAGCGCCAGCGGGGCCGCGACGAGCAGCCGCCGCTTGAGGTCGTCGAGCCGGACGTGGGTGTGCTCCGGCGGCGCCAGGCGAGCCCCCGTCTCGAGGACCGTGGCGCCGTACCCGCTGGCCTCGACGGTCCTGACGAGGTCGTCGTGGCTGACCGTCACGGGGTAGGTGACGTGCGCCTTCTCGGTCGCGAGGTTGACGCTGGCCGTGACGCCGTCGAGCTTGCCGAGCTTCTTCTCGACCCGGGCGACGCACGAGGCGCACGTCATGCCGGTGATCGCGAGGTCGACCTCCTGGAGGTCGGTCGCGACCTCGGGCGCGGTGGTGGGGGTGACCATCAGAAGGTCACCGTGTAGCCCGCCTCGTCGACCGCGGCGGCGATGGCGTCCTGGGTCACGGGGCCCTCGGTCGTGATGGTGACGGGGGAGTCTCCGCCGGCGACGAGGTCCACCGCGACGTCAGTGACGCCGTCGATCTCGGTGAGCTCCTCGGTGACGTGCTTGACGCAGTTGCCGCACGTCATGCCGGTGACGGTGAAGGTGGTCTGCTCGCTCATGGTGTGTCCTCTCGTTGTGTCCTGATCTTCGTTCCCTGAGGTGCGACGAAGGAGCCTCGAAGGGTCAGCTGCGGACGAGTCGGGCGATGGCGTCGCTGGCCTCGCGGACCTTGGCCGCCGCTGCCTCGTCGCTCTCGCGGGCGGCGTCGACGACGCAGTGGCCGACGTGGTCCTCGAGGAGGCCGAGGCTGACCGCCTGGAGGGCCTTGGTTACCGCGCTCACCTGGGTGAGGATGTCGATGCAGTAGACGTCCTCGTCGACCATACGGGCGATGCCGCGGACCTGGCCCTCGATGCGGGCGAGCCGCTTGAGGTAGGCCTCCTTGTCGGCGCTGTAGCCGGCCATGGGTGCTCCCTTCGTCGCTCCCTCAACCATACCCCCTGTGGGTATATTCCTCGCGTTGCGTCCGCAAGGTTCCGCTTCATGCACGCAACCCTGCGGACGTTGTGTCAGGTGGGCTGGCGGCAGGCGGCGAAGGGGTCGTCCGCCGGGTGGTCGATGGCCCACCGCATGAGCCGCATCGTGGCCGCCCCGGCGGCCGGCCCGGCCCGTTGCGCGAGGCGCCAGCGGGAGTCGTCGAGCTCAAGCATCGTCCGGGCCCAGTCCGGAGTCACGGCCAGCGCTGCGCTCGCCAGGGCCGCATAGGCCGGCCGCGCGACGAGCGGCAGCTCGGGCTCGTCGAGGACGAAGCGGATCGTCCGGATCGCGGCCTCGGTCCCCTCGAGCTCGGGGCGGTAGTCCTCGAGCAGCGCCTCGAGCTCGGCGACCGTCGTCGGCGCGTCCTCGAAACCGAGCCGCTGCGAGATCGAGCCCATCTGTGAGACGTAGGTGTCGGCCTGGGCGTCGCTCAGCGGGGTCGCCGCGTAGGCCTGGTGGGCGACGAGGAAGGAGTGGCACTCGGCGGCATGGACCCAGGCGAGCAGGTGCGGGTCGTTCGCCTCGTAGCCGCGTCCCTTCGGGTCGGTCCCGGTGACCGTGGTGTGGATCGCCCGGATCGCTCGGATCATCGCCTCCGCGTCGGGAACCGGGGCGTAGGTCGTCGTCGCGATGAAGAGGCTCGTGCGCTGCAGCCGGCCCCACGGGTCACCGCGGTAGCCGGAGTGCTGGTCGACCCCGGCCATCGCCAGCGGGTGCAACGACTGCATGAAGAGCGCCCGCAGCCCGCCGATGAACATGATCGGGTCCTTGTGGACCCGCCAGATCGGGTCGTCCGGGGTGAACCACCGCGGGCCCTCGGAGTACCAGATGCGCTGCTCCCGCCGAGCCCGCTCTGGCCCGCCGACCCGGGAGCGGACCGCGTCCGCGATCGCCCGCCGTACCGGCTCCACCCCCTTCGCCATCGCCCTCACCCCACGAAGCGGAAGAGGGGGCTCGAAGGGTCGATCCGCTCGATCGTCATCGGGGCGGTCTCCATCCGTGCCAGCAGCGGCAGGAGGTCATCGGGAGAACCCAGCTCGATGCCGACGAGCGCCGGCCCGGTCTCGCGGTTGCTCCGCTTGACGTACTCGAAGTACGCGATGTCATCGTCCGGCCCGAGGACGGTGTCGAGGAAGTGCCGCAGCGCTCCTGGCTCCTGCGGGAACTCGACGAGGAAGTAGTGCTTACGTCCCTCGTGGATCAGGGCTCGCTCGACGATGTCGGCGTAGCGGGAGAGGTCGTTGTTGCCACCGGAGACGACGGCGACGACGGTCGCGCCGGGCTCGATCCCGAGCGAGGGGAGCGCGGTCGCGGAGAGCGCGCCC
Organism: Marihabitans sp.; assembly: GCA_043423105.1. Lineage (GTDB taxonomy): Bacteria > Actinomycetota > Actinomycetes > Actinomycetales > Dermatophilaceae > Marihabitans. The sequence goes on along the minus strand of JBHWMJ010000067.1, from coordinate 38 downwards.
GCGGGCTCGGCGATGACCCCTTCGGTCTGGTAGAACGG
>JBHWMJ010000062.1:0-4601 GCA_043423105.1 Marihabitans sp. | reverse complement strand
ATACTAGCGACGCCCCGGCCGAGCTCGTCGCCTCGCCCGTCCGGCCGGCAGCGGCGACGACGACGGTGCGACGTCCCTGGCACCTCGGCGGACGCGCCCGGCGCCGCCGCTGAGCGACACCCCTCCGCCCACAGCGGCACTAGGCTGGGTCGCGTGAGTGCTCCCTCCCGCTTCTACGTCGCCCGGCTGGCGAGCCTCAACGTCTTCGACCCCTTCGGCGACCAGGTCGGCCGCGTCCGAGACGTCGTCATCACCTTCAGCACCGGCCGGCGGCCACGCGTCATCGGGCTCGTCGTCGAGGTACCCGGTCCGCGCCGCGTCTTCGTGCCGATGACCCGCGTGACCTCGGTCGAGGGCGGGCAGGTCATCACGACCGGCCTGGTGAACATGCGCCGCTTCGAGCAGCGGGCCAACGAGACCCTCGTCCTCGCCGAGCTCCTCGAGCGGCAGGTCACGGTCAAGGGCGACGACGGTCCGATCGAGGCCACCGTCGAGGACGTCGGTGTCGAGCAGGCGACGAACCGCGACTGGCTCGTGACGAAGGTCTTCGTCCGCAGCGGGCGTCGGACGAGCCGCGGTCTGCTCACCCGCCGCCGCGGGGAGACCTTCACCGTCCCCTTCGAGGACGTCACCGGGCTGCACAGCACCGACGCCGACCAGTCCGCGGTCCGCTTCCTCGAGCAGTTCGAGGACGCGCGGCCCGCCGACCTCGCCGAGGTCGTCACCGACCTCACGCCCAAGCGCCGGGCCGAGGTCGTCGCCGCGCTCGACGACGAGCGGCTGGCCGACGTGCTCCAGGAGCTCGACGAGGAGGAGCAGTCCGAGATCCTCGGCACCCTCAAGCAGTCACGCGCCGCCGACGTCCTCGAGGCGATGGACCCCGACGACGCCGCCGACCTGCTCTCCGCCCTCGCGCCGGAGCGCGCCGAGACGCTGCTCCAGCTCATGCAGCCGGACGACGCCGAGGACCTGCGGCGGCTGCTCACCTACGACGAGAACACCGCCGGTGGCCTCATGACGACCGAGCCGGTGGTCCTCGGCCCGGAGAGCTCGGTCGCCGAGGCGCTCGCGATCGTGCGCCGCGAGGAGATCGGCGCCGCGCTCGCCGCCACCGCCTACGTCTGCCGCCCCCCGCACGAGACCCCGACCGGCAAGTACCTCGGGATGCTGCACATCCAGCGGCTGCTCCGCGAGCCGCCGCACGCCTCCGTCGGATCCTTCCTCGACACGGGTGTCGAGCCGCTTCGGGCCGAGGCGCCGCTCGGCCAGGTGACCCGCACCCTCGCGACGTACAACCTCATCTCGGTGCCCGTCGTCGACGAGCAGCAGCGCCTCCTCGGCGCCATCACCGTCGACGACGTGCTCGACCACATCCTCCCGGAGGACTGGCGCGACGACCGCTATGAGGTGACCGATGAGTGACCGCACCCCGCGGGTCGACCAGCCGCGCGAGCTCCGCCGTCGGCTCATCCGGCGGCCCTCAGGTATGTCGAGCGAGGCCTTCGGCGTGCTCTCGGAGAAGTTCGCGCGCTTCATGGGCACGCCGCGCTTCCTCATCTGGATGACGATCTTCGTCGCGGTGTGGCTGGCGTGGAACACCTTCGCCCCCGAGAGCGCGCAGTTCGACCCCAGGGCCCTCAACTACACGCTGCTGACGCTCATCCTGTCGTTGCAGGCCTCGTACGCCGCCCCGCTCATCCTCCTCGCGCAGAACCGCCAGGACGACCGCGACCGGGTGGCGCTCGAGCAGGACCGGGTCCAGGCCGAGCGTGCGCTCGCCGACACCGAGTACCTCACTCGTGAGGTCGCGGCCCTGCGCATCGCGCTGCGCGACGCGGCGACCCGCGACTTCGTCCGCAGCGAGCTGCGATCGCTCCTCGAGGAGATGGAGGAGAAGGGCCTCGAGGTGCGTCTTCGCGAGCAGGGCGAGGAGGGCGCCCCGGCGAAGGGGTGAGCCTCCCCCCTCCCGTGGGCCACGTCCGTCGAGGCGCGACGAAGGAGCCTCGAGACGGCCTCGTAGGATGGCCCAATGGCTTCGACCCATCCCACGATCACCGACGAGATGCTCCGCGACGCGTTGAGCACCGTCATCGACCCCGAGATCCGCAAGCCCATCACCGAGCTCGGCATGGTCGAGTCGGCCGAGGTCGACGAGTCCGGCCGGGCCAGCGCGACCATCCTGCTCACCGTCTCGGGCTGCCCGATGAAGGACACCCTGACGACCGACACCGAGAAGGCGCTGCGCGGCATCGAGGGCGTCACCGACGTGTCCGTGCGACTCGGGGTGATGTCCGACGAGCAGCGGGCCGAGCTGCGGACCATGCTGCGCGGCGGCCAGGCCGAGCGCGAGGTCCCCTTCGCCAAGCCCGGGTCGCTGACCCGCGTCTACGCCGTCGCGTCCGGCAAGGGCGGCGTCGGCAAGTCCTCGGTGACGGCCAACCTCGCCGCAGCGCTGGCCGACCAGGGCCTCAAGGTCGGGGTCGTCGACGCCGACATCTACGGCTTCTCCATCCCCCGGATGCTCGGCGTGACCCACCAGCCCACGCAGGTCGACGACATGATCCTGCCGCCCGTCGCGCACGAGGTGAAGGTCATCTCGATCGGCATGTTCGTGCCCGGCAACCAGCCGGTCGTCTGGCGCGGGCCGATGCTCCACCGGGCGCTGCAGCAGTTCCTCGCCGACGTCTTCTGGGGCGACCTCGACATCCTGCTGCTCGACCTGCCGCCGGGCACCGGCGACATCGCCATCTCGATCGCCCAGCTCATCCCGACGAGCGAGATCCTCGTCGTCACGACACCGCAGCAGGCCGCCGCCGAGGTCGCCGAGCGGGCCGGTTCGATCGCCGCCCAGACCCACCAGCGGATCGTCGGCGTCATCGAGAACATGTCGTGGCTCGAGCTGCCCGACGGCACCCGTCAGGAGATCTTTGGCTCGGGCGGCGGCCAGTCGGTCTCCGACAGCCTCACCCGGACGATCGGCGCTCCGGTGCCGCTGCTCGGTCAGATCCCGCTCGACGTCACCCTCCGCGAGGGCGCCGACCAGGGGACGCCGGTGGTCCTCGGCCAGCCGGACAGCCCGGCGGCCGTGGCGCTCAAGGGCATCGCGAAGGGGTTGGCGAGCCGCTCGCGCGGCCTCGCCGGTCGCTCCCTCGGGCTCAGCCCGAGCAGCCGCTAGGTGTACTGCCCCGCCAGGTTGGGAACGCGGTCAGCGGGTGAGGCGCCTTTGAGCGCGGTGTGGCCGCGGTGGTGATTGTAGGTGTGTAGCCAGCTGGTGAAGGTGGCTGCTCGGTCGGTCTCGGTGGGGTAGGGGCGGGCGTAGGCCCATTCCTCGAGCATGATCCGGTTGAAGCGTTCAACCTTGCCGTTGGTCTGCGGCCGGTAGGGCCGGGTCCGCTTGTGCGTGATCTGGTGATCGGCCAGGACACGGGCGAAGTCTCGGGAGCGGTAGCAGGCGCCGTTGTCGGTCAGCACTCTTCGCACGGTGATCCCGGCGCCGGTGAAGTACGCGTTGGCGCGGGACCAGAACGCCGCCGCGGTCTCCTTCCGCTCGTCGGTCAGCAGCTCGCTGTAGGCCAGGCGGGAGTGGTCGTCGACGGCGTTGTGGATGTACCAGTAGCCCATCCCGCGGCGCCGGTTGCGTTTGCCGGCGGCTCGCCCCAGCACCTTGTGCCCGCCACCATCGGGGATCCGTCCGAGCTTCTTGATGTCGACGTGGACCAGGTCCCCCGGAGCGTCGTGTTCGTAGCGCACGACCCGGCGGCGCTGGGCGCGCAGCGGAGCTCCGGTGGCCGGGTCGGTCCAAGCCAGGCGCAGGCAGCCGTACCGGCTCAGGATCCGGTGCACCGTTGCCGGGTTCATCCCCAGCAGATACGCGATCCTGGCTGGCCCCCACCGCCGGGAGACCCGCAGCCCGATCACCCGCCGCTCCCGACCCGTCGGCGTCCGGTGCGGACACGACCGCGGCCGGCTGGAGCGGTCGACCATCCCGCCCGGTCCCTCCACGCGGTACCGGCCCGCCCATCGCCTGGCGGTCGTGACCGAGACGTTGAACCGTTCGGCGGCACGACGCAGCGACCAGCCGCCATCAACGACGCAGCGCGCCAGCCGCAGTCGACCGGCAGGAGTGAGCGGGGCATTAGCGTGAGACACGAAGACCTCCGAGTTGAGGAGCGGTTCCTAGACAGCTCCACACCTCACTCGGAGGTCTTCCTCATGTCACCCCGACATGCCGTTCACGTACCTAATGAGCCGGGGCAGTACACCTAGCCCTCGCGGGCGTCGAGCAGCGGGTGCCGCTGGATGATCTCCTCGCGGCCCGGACCGACGCCGATCGCCGAGACCCGCGCCCCGATGAGCTCCTCGACCCGCAGGACGTACGCCTGGGCGTTGGCGGGCAGGTCCTCGAAGGTCCGGCAGCCGGTGATGTCCTCCCACCACCCGTCGAGGTACTCGTAGATCGGCGTCGCGTGGTGGAAGTCGCTCTGGCTCACCGGCATCTCGTCGTGCCGCACCCCGTCGACGTCGTAGGCGACGCAGATCGGCACGCGCTCGAGACCGGTGAGCACATCGAGCTTGGTGACAACGAAGTCGGTTACGACAAC
>JBHWMJ010000061.1:0-10331 GCA_043423105.1 Marihabitans sp. | reverse complement strand
GTGCGGGCGAACACACCCAGCTCTCCCTCGTCGTCCACATGGTTGACGGCGGCTGACGTCACCTCGCTCACCCATGCCTCGCGTTCCGGTCCACCGCTCAGACAGTCGAGGAACACCTCGGCCAGGCCGGCGGAACTGCGGCGTTCGGTGAGCGGGCCGATGACCTGGTCCAACGAGGCAGGCACGTCGAGTGCGTCGAAGAGGTTGCGCGTCTGGATCGGGTCGCGGAAGCCGTGCAGCACGTCCACCTCGTCCATGGCGACGAAGATCTCTGGTTTGCCCCACGGATCCAGAAAGGTGCGATCGGGGGAGTCCAGGGCCACACCACGCTCGTTGTCGGCAGCGAACCCCTCCCAGGCCTGTTCGTCATTGGGGTGGGCCTGCAGACTCATGGGGCGTGCCGCGGAGACGATCTTCATCATGTAGGGCAGTCGTTCTTCGAACCGCTGCCCAGCTGATCCGAGCTCGTCGGGATGCACGTGGAGGTGCTGCGTCAACGGTTCACCACTGCTCAGCTGCGATGGTGCCAGGGGGTGGGCGCCGAGCCAGTACTCGGCCTGGGGATTGCCGTCGGGTTCGGTGCCCAGGATGGTGGGGACGCCGGTGGTGCTTCCCCATGCGTACTGTCGAATGCTGCCTGTCAGACGCTCCATCGCCAGTCCTCCCACAGTGGACACGGATACCTCAATCCTGCCACGACCATCCGGCGAGGTGCGCAGCACGCCCGTCGCGCCACGTGAGGAGGATGCGGGTCGGTCAGCCCGAGGCCGATGGCCGACGTGCGCCTGCCACACCACATGGTCGAGGAACCACATGGTCCAGGAAGCGGGGACGTACGTGCGAGGAGCGTCGAGATGTCCGGCCCGGTTGGGGCATGTCCGGCCCGGTTGGGGCATGTCTGGCCCGGCCGGGGCATGTCTGGCCCGGCCGGGGCCGGAATCTGCCGGAGATCTCGCTACGCTCAGACGATCCCGGACGATCCCGTTGTGCCCGGGCAATCCCGCTGCGCCTGGACATCCTCTGCGCCTGGACAATCCTGTTGCGGGGGATCCCGTTGTGCCCATGGGGCTGTTGCGCTCATGGGCACCATCCCGGTGAACTCGTGGGCACAATCCCTTTGCACTCATGGGGTGCGAGTGCTAAAAATGATCTTGGCACTCGGACATGACGAGTGCTACCGACTGGACCGATGTTGCGAGCGTCGATCCAACCGGGGAACCGGTGATGAGATCACCTGATCGTCCGTCGCGGGCATCACGGGGCAACAACGCGAGGCCGACACCTCGCAGTACATCTGACGTCCAGGGCACACAGCCCACCGGAGCGGAGGACTCCCCCAAACATGGCGAAACTCATTGAATTCAACATCGAGGCCCGCCGCGCACTCGAGCAGGGCATGAACACCCTTGCCGACGCGGTCAAGGTCACTCTCGGCCCCAAGGGTCGCAACGTCGTCCTGGAGAAGTCCTGGGGCGCACCGACGATCACCAACGACGGCGTGTCGATCGCCAAGGAAATCGAGCTCGAGGACCCCTACGAGAAGATCGGCGCCGAGCTCGTCAAGGAAGTTGCCAAGAAGACCGACGACGTCGCTGGCGACGGCACCACCACTGCCACCGTCCTGGCCCAGGCCATGGTGCGCGAGGGGCTGCGCAACGTTACCGCCGGCGCCAACCCGATGGGTCTCAAGAAGGGCATCGAGACCGCCGTCGAGGCCATCAGCGCCCGACTCTCCGAGATGGCCATCGACATCGAGACCAAGGAGCACATCGCTGCCACCGCCACCATCTCGGCCGGTGATCCCAGCGTCGGCGAGACCATTGCCGAGGCCATGGACAAGGTCGGCAAGGAAGGCGTCATCACCGTCGAGGAGTCGAACACCTTCGGCATCGACCTCGAGCTCACCGAGGGCATGCGTTTCGACAAGGGCTACATCTCGCCCTACTTCGTCACCGACACCGAGTCGATGGAGGCCGTCCTCGAGGACCCCTACATCCTCATCGTCAACTCCAAGATCAGCTCGCTCAAGGACATCCTTCCCGTCCTGGAGCAGGTCATGAAGTCCGGCAAGCCGCTGCTCATCATCGCCGAGGACGTCGAGGGCGAGGCCCTCTCCACGCTCGTCGTCAACAAGATCCGCGGCACCTTCAAGGCCGTCGCGGTCAAGGCGCCGGGCTTCGGTGACCGCCGCAAGGCCATGCTCGCCGACATCGCCATCCTCACCGGTGGTCAGGTCATCTCCGAGGAGGTCGGCCTCAAGCTCGACACCGCCGAGCTCGACCTGCTCGGTCGCGCCCGCAAGGTCGTCGTCACCAAGGACGAGACGACGATCGTCGAGGGTGCCGGTGACGAGGACCAGATCGCGGGCCGCGTCAACCAGATCAAGGCCGAGATCGAGAACAGCGACTCGGACTACGACCGCGAGAAGCTCCAGGAGCGCCTCGCCAAGCTCGCCGGCGGCGTCGCCGTCATCAAGGCGGGTGCGGCCACCGAGGTCGAGCTCAAGGAGCGCAAGCACCGCATCGAGGACGCCGTGCGCAACGCCAAGGCTGCCGTCGAGGAGGGCATCGTCGCCGGTGGTGGCGTCGCGCTCCTCCAGGCGACCAAGGCTGCCTTCGAGGGTCTCTCGCTCGAGGGTGACGAGGCGACCGGCGCGAACATCGTCCGCGTCGCGGCCGAGGCTCCGCTCAAGCAGATCGCCGTCAACGCCGGCCTCGAGGGCGGTGTCGTCTCGGAGAAGGTCGCGAACCTCCCCGCGGGCGAGGGCCTCAACGCGGCCACCGGCGAGTACGTCGACATGATCGCCGCCGGCATCATCGACCCCGCCAAGGTGACCCGCAGCGCGCTGCAGAACGCCGCCTCCATCGCGGCGCTCTTCCTCACCACCGAGGCCGTCGTCGCCGACAAGCCCGAGAAGGCTGCCCCGGCGATGCCGGGTGGCGATGAGATGGGTGGCATGGGCTTCTGACGAGCCCGGTAGCCGAGGTTGTCGGCGAGCTTGCGAGCCGGCGGCCGAGGCGGAGGGGCGACGAATGAAGCCCCAAGGGTGGGCTTCTGAGCCCACGCCGGTCGAGGTGCGACGAGCTCTGCGAGGAGCCTCGAGACCACCCGCCGCAGACGAAGGGGTGGTCCTCCCAAGCCGGGAGGACCACCCCTTCGTCGTGCCGGAAGGTGCGACGATTGCCGGGTGCCTGACCTGCAAGAAACCTCTGCCCCTCTCGTCCTCGGCCCCCTCCTGCGCTACGTCGGTGAGACGACCGCGAGTGTCTGGGTGCAGACCGCCGATTCGGCCACCGTCACCGTGCGGTGCGGCGAGGGCGCCTGGTCGGCGCGGACCTTCGTCGTCGAGGGGTTCCACTTCGCGCTCGTCCTCGTCGACGGGCTGACCGCAGGGGAGACGTACGAGTACGCCGTCGACATCGACGACACCCAGGTCTGGCCGACCCGCGGCTCCGAGTACCCGGCGCCCCGCATCGCGACCCTCGTCCACGGGCGCCCGACGCGCCTGGCCTTCGGCTCCTGCCGCACGAGCGTGCCGCACGACCCGGAGCACCATGGCAGCCACGGCGTCGACGCGCTACGCACCTACGCCATAGCGCTGGCGGCCGGCGACCTCGAGTGGCCCGACGCCATCGCCTTCCTCGGCGACCAGGTGTACGCCGACGAGACCTCCGACGAGATGCGCGACTTCATCGCCACCCGCCGCAGCCTCGACGAGCCGCCCGGCGAGGAGCTCAAGGACTTCACCGAGTACGCGCACCTGTACTCGCTCGCGTGGAGCGAGTCGGCCAACCGGTGGCTCTTGTCGACCTTGCCGAGCTCGATGATCTTCGACGACCACGACATCCGCGACGACTGGAACACGTCGTGGACCTGGCACGAGGAGATCAACCAGACGCAGTGGTGGCACGAGCGGCTCGTCGGCGGCCTGACCGCCTACTGGGTCTACCAGCACATCGGCAACCTCGACCACGACGCGCTCGCCGCCGACGAGATCTGGTCACTCGTCGCGGCGCACGACGGCCCGGGCGAGATCGACCTCACGGCACCGCTGCGCGACCTCGTCGAGCGCAACGACCGGCACCCCGAGGTCTACCGGTGGAGCTACGCACGCGAGCTCGGCGACTGCCGGCTCGTCGTGCTCGACTCACGAGCAGCGCGCGTCCTCGAGCCAGAGGAGCGCCACATGCTCGACCCGGCCGAGATCGAGTGGCTGTCCGAGCAGCTGACCGGCGACGTCGACCACCTCTTCGTCGGGACCTCGCTGCCCTTCCTCCTGCCGCCCGGGTTGCACGACCTCGAGGCGATCGACGAGGTGCTCGCGGCGGGGCGCTTCGGCCGGCTGCCGGCGAAGGCTGCGGAGCGGGTGCGTCAGATCATCGACCTCGAGCACTGGGCGGCCTTCCAGTCCGGCTTCCAGGAGGTCTTCGAGCTCGTCATGGAGGTGGCCCGCGGGGCGAAGGGAGACCCCCCGGCGACGATCACCTTCCTCTCCGGCGACGTCCACAACTCCTACGTCGCAGAGGTCACCGACGCCACGCGCCACGGCGCACGTTCGAAGATCGTCCAGGCAGTCTGCTCGCCGATCCGCAACCCCATGCCGAAGGGGTTGCGCGTCGCGATGTCGGGCTTATCCCGCTCGCTCGTGCGCCCCATGCGCTGGGTCGCCGGTCGCTCGCGCCGCATCCCGGACCCGGCCTACCCGTGGCGGGTGACCCACGGGCCGTGGTTCGACAACAACCTGGCTGTCGTCGAGGTGCGCGGCGACGGTCTGCACCTGTCCTGGTACGCCGGGGAGGTCGTCGACGACGACCACGATCACCCGCGTCTTCGCGAGGTGAGCACCGTTGACGTGTGACTCGCTGCGGGCTGCGGCAGGTTCGCCCGACAGGGCCTGAGGCGGACCACGACGACAGGGGGGCTGTCCCCCCTTCGTGTGGGTGACAAACCGCATGTCGACGCCCGCGGGGCGACCCCTAGGCTCGAGCCACCATCACGAGTCAGGGGAAGAGATCCATGTCGACATCCGTCGCTGCCCGCACCATCGACCTGCGCAAGACCTACGGCAAGGGTGACGCCGCCGTCGTCGCCCTCGACGGGGTCGACCTCGAGATCGAGCGGGGACGCTTCACCGCCATCATGGGACCGTCCGGGTCCGGCAAGTCCACCCTCATGCACTGCCTCGCCGGCCTGGACTCGGTGACGTCCGGCCAGGTCTTCATCGGCGACGTCGACGTCACCGGGCTCAGCGACAAGGACCTCACGCTCCTGCGTCGCGACCGGGTCGGCTTCGTCTTCCAGGCCTTCAACCTCGTGCCGACCCTCTCTGCCCAGGAGAACATCCTCCTGCCGCTCGCCATCGCCGGTCGCAAGCCGGACCCGGAGTGGTTCGACCTCGTCGTGCGCACCGTCGGCCTCGGTGACCGGCTGCGTCACCGGCCCAGCGAGCTCTCCGGCGGTCAGCAGCAGCGTGTCGCCTGCGCCCGCGCACTCGTCAGCAAGCCGGAGATCATCTTCGCTGACGAGCCGACCGGCAACCTCGACTCGACAAGCTCGGCCGAGGTGCTCTCCTTCCTGCGCCGCAGCGTCGACGAGTTCGACCAGACGATCGTCATGGTCACTCACGACCCCGGCGCGGCGAGCCACACCGACCGGGTGCTCATCCTCAGCGACGGCCAGATCGTCGACGACATCCTCGAGCCGACCCGTGAGAAGGTCCTCGACGCGATGATGGCGCTCACCGCAGGAACGGGCGCGGCCTGATGCTGCGCTCGACCTTCACCTCGCTCCTTGCCCGCAAGGTGCGCCTGCTCATGTCCGCACTGGCGATCGTCCTTGGCGTCGGATTCGTCGCCGGCTCGCTGATCTTCACGGACACGCTGGGGCGCACCTTCGACGGGATCATGGAGGGCACGGTCGGCGACGTCGTCGTCCAGCCCGAGAACCTCATGATGTCCGGTCCCGCGGGGACGGCCACCCTCACCACCGAGGACATCGACCGGTTCGCCGCGCTCGACGGGGTCGAGCGCGCCGACGGCAACGTGGACGCGATGGGCGTCTTCGTCGTCGGCAAGAACGGCAACGTCGTCGGTGGCCAGGGCGCCCCCGCCCTCGCCTTCAACCACACCGACGCTCCCAACCAGCTGGGTGAGCAGGTCCTCTCGTACGACGAGGGCCGCGCGCCCTCCGGCGACGGCGAGGTCGCCATCGACGGGATGACGGCCGAGCGGGCCGGGCTGGCGATCGGCGACGAGGTCCGTCTCGTCACCGCCGGCCAGTACCCGGAGATCACCGCGCGACTCGTCGGCACCGTGAGCTTCGGCGAAGGAGGGATGGCCGGGGCCTCCATCAGCATCTTCGACACCCCGACGGCGCAGAAGTACTTCCTCGGCGGCAAGGACGAGTTCACCTCGGCCTGGCTGACCACCGAGGACGGGGCGAGCCAGGACGAGGTCGCCGCTGCGGCGGCGAAGATCGCCCCGAGGGGGCTCGTGGCCGAGACCGGCAAGAAGGTTGCCGACGAGAGCGCCGACCAGATCGAGCAGGCGCTGGGCTTCATCACGACCTTCTTGCTCGTCTTCGCCGGGATCGCGCTCTTCGTGGGCTCCTTCCTCATCATCAACACCTTCTCGATCCTCGTGGCGCAGCGCGGTCGTGAGCTGGCGATGCTGCGTGCGATCGGCGCGACCCGCGGGCAGATCACGCGGTCGGTCCTCCTCGAGGCGCTCGTCGTCGGACTCATCGGCTCGGTCCTCGGCCTCGTCGTCGGTGTGGTGCTCGCCTTCGCCATCCGGGCTCTGTTCGCGGTGATCGGTCTCGACATGAGCGGAGCCGGGCTGGTCTTCACGCCGCGGACCGTCATCGCGTCCTTCGCCGTCGGCACCCTCGTGACCCTCCTCGCGGCCTACATCCCGGCGCGTCGGGCGGGCCGGGTCGCCCCGGTCGAGGCCATGCGCGAGAGTGCCGCGGAGTCGACCACCGCCCACCCGGTCCGTCTCGCGCTCGAGGTGGCCGTGCTCGTGCTCGGTGCTGTCGCCTTCGGCTACGGCCTCTTCGTCGCCGAGGACAACGAGCTGTGGTGGGTCGCCGGCGGCACCGTCGGTCTCCTGCTCGGCTGCGCCTTCCTCTCCCCGCTCGTCGGTCGGCCGCTCATCCGCGCTCTGGGCTGGCTCTACACCAAGGCCTTCGGGTCCGTTGGCCGGATGGCCGAGCAGAACGCGATCCGCAACCCTGGGCGCACCGCCGCCACAGCGTCGGCGCTGATGATCGGGATGACCCTCGTCGCGCTCATGGGCGTGGTCAGCCAGAGCACCAAGGCGAGCGTCGACCGGCAGATCGAGGAGACCTTCCAGGCCGACTACATGATCTCCAACGCCATCGGCCAGCCGTTCTCGCACGAGCTCTCGAAGCGGGCCGAGCAGGTCGACGGGGTCGACAAGGTCTCGCCCGTCCGCTTCGCGCCGGTGCAGGTCACCGGCGCCAACTTCGGTGCCCAGGCCATCGACCCCGAGAGCTTCCACGAGATCGAGGACATCGAGATCGTCGACGGCACCGACGGCCTCGGCCCGGACGAGATGCTCGTCCGGGAGGGACTGAAGGACTCCAAGGCATTCGGCGAGACCGCGGTGGGCGACAGCGTCGAGCTGACCCTCGGCGTGACGACGAAGCCGTTCGTCGTCACCGGATACTTCAAGGACTCCGGAGGTGGCAACGACGTCTACCTCAGCCTCGACGGGCTCACCGCGCTGGGCGCCCCCGAGGCCGACAACTGGGCCTTCGTCTTCGTCGAGGAGGGCGCCGACAAGGCGGCCGTGAGCGACGGTCTCGACGAGGTCATCAAGGACCAGCCGCTCGTCTCGCTCAAGGACCAGGAGGGCTACGCCGCGGAGCAGCGCAAGAGCATCAACCAGCTGCTCTACATCATCTACGGCCTGCTCGCGATGGCGATCATCATCGCGATCCTCGGGATCATCAACACCCTCGGCCTGTCGGTCATGGAGCGCACCCGTGAGATCGGCCTGCTCCGCGCGGTGGGCCTGGGCCGTGGTCAGCTGCGCCGCATGGTCCGCCTCGAGGCGATCGCCATCGCCCTGCTGGGCGCGGTGCTCGGGATCAGCCTCGGTGTCGTCTCCGGGGTCGCGATCCAGCGCTCGCTCGTCGACGACGGGATCACCGATCTCGCGATCCCGTGGGGCCAGCTCGTCGTCTTCCTCGTCCTGGCCGGCGTCATCGGGGTGCTCGCCGCGGTCTGGCCGGCCTGGCGGGCCTCGCGGATGAAGGTCCTCGCCGCGATCAGCAGCGAGTAGCCGAGCTGTCACGAAGGGGTGGCCGCAGACCGCGGCCACCCCTTCGTGTCCGCCTACCGACCGGCGAAGGCGGCCTGAACGCCGGCCTCGGCCGCGTCGTACGCCTCGCCGGCCTGGGCGAGGGCACGACCGATGTCGTCGAGGCTGTTCTTCACCACCTGCTGCGTCGTCCGCCAGTCCGCGACGAGCTCCTGGAAGCTCGCGGAGGCGGCGCCGGTCCACTCGTCCTGGAGCGCGACGAGGATGCTCATCATCGAGGCGACGGATGCCTCGACGTCGGCGGAGACGGCAGTGACGGTGCCGGAGCCCGAGGTGAGCGTGCCGGTGCTCACGGAGAATGTGCTGCCCATGACGTAATCCCCTTCGGTTGGTTCCGGGGTCCGGGCGACCCCGTCCTCAGACCGTAGGAGGACCGGGCACGGAGGGCTCCGGGTTATCCACAGGCAGGCGATGGCGGCGGGCTCGCTCGAGCGCCTGTGCGTACCCGACGCCCATGCCGAGCAGCAGGATCCCTGCGACGATGAAGCTCAGCACGCGGGAGAGGCCGGAGAGCGCCGAGAGGTCGAAGAAGAGGAGCTTGCCGACCGCGATCGCCGCCAGCCCGAGGCCGGCGCGGACGGCGGTGCCGGCGTCCGCGCTTCGTCCCAGCCCCCGGACGAGGAGTGTTGCGGCGAGCGCCATCCACGCCACGGTCGACAGCGCGTGGCCGACGAGGAACCCGCTGCCGGCGGGGTCGTCACCGATCCCGGCGGCCTCGCCGAGGACCGCGCCGCCGAGGACGAGCGGGAAGGGCAGGGCCAGGCCACCGGCGGCCCACCAAGCACGCGACACCGACTCGCTGGCGGGCAGGGCGCGCCGCCACATCACGCCCAGGGCGAGGAGGAGCGCGACGAGGACGACACCCTCCAGGACGTGCACCGGCTCGACGTCGTCGGCCAGCGAGCGGCTGACCAGTGCCGGCAGGTGTCGCGACCCCGCGAGCAGGGCGACGACCGCCAGCGGCAACGAGACCGCGGCGGTCGACCGGTCCCGGCTGGTCGCAGCGACGGCTACCCACGCCAGGGCGAGCAGGAGCAGCCCGAGCGGCTCGTAGCTGCTGTCGAGCCCCCGGAAGACCGCGATGACGAGGGCGACGGCGGCGATGATCAGGCTGATCTCACGGAGCCGGTGCAGCGGGTCCACTCCGGTGACCGGCCCGAGCCAGGCGGCCGTGAGGTGCGAGGCCGCCAGCAGGGCCAGGACGAGCAGCCCGACCCATCGGTCCTCCATCCCTCCGGCCAGCAGCGCCGGTGCGGTGGCCACGGCGACGAGGCCGGCGAGCGCGGGGGGCAAGGCCAGGCGTGAGGTGATCTCGGGGTGCAGCGGCAGCCACGTGGTGAGCAGGACGAAGAGGGCGAGGACGGCCGCCATGACGGTGCCGTCGTGCTGCTGGTCCTGCATCGCGACGGCGACCATCGCGTAGAGCGAGGTCGGGACGATGCGGGCGACCTCGAGGACCGGCCACCGCCGACCGATCTGGGCGGCGTAGCTCGCGATGGTCAGCACGAGAAGGAACCCGCCGACGAGGAGCACATGGACGTCGCCGACGACGGGGGCCAGCCCGGCGACGCCCAGGACGATGAGGACGGCGAGCAGCTGGCTGCCCCATGCGCGGGCGATGACGAGGCCGCCCAGGGCCACGAGACCTGCCAGCGCGAGCCCAGCCGCGGCCGGCACCCAGTCGTAGATCCGGGTGACCGCGATGACGTCGAGGTAGGCGGCGGCGAACCCGGTCGCCGCGAGCCCGAGGGCGCCGACCGGGCTCTCCTGGCGGCGCTTGACGACGAGAGCCGCCGCGACGAGCGCGACGGCGAGGGCCGCGCCAGAGAGCACCCGGGCGAGCGGGCCGAAGTAGCCGGCCTGGATGGCGATGGCGAGGAGGAAGGCGACCCCGATGAGCGTGATGCCGGCGCCGACGGCGGCGAGGACCTTCGCGATGACCCCTTCGCGCTGCCACCACGACTCGCGGGCAGCAGGGGCGACATT
>JBHWMJ010000055.1:0-5076 GCA_043423105.1 Marihabitans sp. | reverse complement strand
TCTCTGCGACCATGGCGACGGGCAGCAGCGCCACGACGAAGGGGAGGCCCGACGCGATCGTGAACGGCAGGTCTGCACGCCGCCCCTGGGCCCCGACGGCCCGCGGCGAGGTGAGCAGGTTGTCGATCGTCGCGATCGGCGAGGCCACGAGCAGTGCCTGCAGGCCGATCAGGGCTTGGAGGAGTCGGGTCCGGGAGCGCATGCGCCCCATTGTAGCGTGAACCCGGGCGGCTCAGGCGGTGCCGGACCGGTCCGTGAGCAACCACCCAGCGGTGATCGACAGCCAGGCGTCGTCGCCGTCGCGCAGACGACGCAGCACGTCGTCGACCTCGGGCAGGTCGAGGGCGGCGAGGGCCTCGACGGCGGGCAGCACGACCTCCTTGTCGTCCGTCGCGACGACGTGGAAGAGCTCCGGGGCGGCCGTCCGGGCCGCGGGGTCACCGATGCCCAGGAGCGCCTCGGCGGCGTGCCGCCGCACGGAGCTGTCGGGGTCGGACAGGCGACCGGCGAGGCCCTCGACCGCGGCCTCTCCGGCCTGCTCGAGGGCGCGGGTCAGCTCGCGGCGACGGAACTCCTCCTCCACCCCCAGGGCGTCGACGAGTGCGGCGACGGCGCCCGGGGTGCCGATGCGGCCCAGCGCCCACCACGCCTTGGCCGCGACCGCGTCGTCCTCGACGTCGGCCAGGGGGAGGATCTCGGCGACCGACTCGGGCCGGCGGATCTTGCTCAGGGCGTGGAGCACCTGGACCCGGCCGGGCCCCTCGGCGAGGGAGTCGTCGCGCAGCGCCTCGACGAGCAACGGGTAGGTGGAGGTGTGCCGGGTGACGACGGCCCAGGTCAGGGTCTCGCGGACGTAGAAGTCCGGCTCGGTGACGAGCAGTCGCACGAGGTCGGCGGCCACCGTCTCGTCCGCGTGGGTGCCGAGCCACAGCGCGGCGCGCTGCCGCACCGAGGGGTCGTCGTGCCGCGCCGCCTGCAGGGCCTGGTCGAAGGAAGTACCGCTCACGTCGACCGACGCTACCGGCCCGGCGCTACTCGACCGACATCTCCTCGTACGTCACCGTCCACTGCTCGTCACCGGCCGTGAAGGTGACGGGCTCTCCCTTCGTCACGGTGACGTGGGAGACCTCGGCACCGTCGGAGGTCACCGGCTCGCTCGTCGTGACGGTCGCCGTGTCCCCCTCGACGGTCTCGACGGTGAGGGTGAGCGGCTCGTCACCTGCGCCGAGGTCCACGCTCTGGCCCTCCACGGCGAGGAGCTTGACCGGGTCGCCGCCGGCGCCGGGCTCGAGGCGCAGGCGGAAGGGGTACCCGCTCGTCCCGCCCTCGTCCGGCTCGGCGCCGCCGCACGCGGTGAGGGCGAGCAGCAGCATGACGACGATCAGGGCGAAGGGAGTGCGAGACATGACCGGAGCCTCCTGTCGGCGGGGTGGGCACGACCATCTTCGCCGACGCTCCGGTCCGCCGCAGCGGGGAGTGCTCCCCTCGGCAGGCGGGGTCGGCGCGCCCTAGTTTGGGACGCGACGACGACCACCGGGAGACACGATGGACCACGACACCGAGGCCGGGGCGCAGACCTTCGGCGACCTCGTCAGGGACTACGTACGACACCCTGACGACGAGCGACTGCACGCGCTGCGCAAGGCGGTCACCCGCTCGAGCAGCTTCGACCCGGACCTCGAGCTGCACTCGGCGATGGCGCCGCTGCTGCGCCGCGGCGACCACGTGGCCGTCGTCACGGGCATCACCGAGCAGATGCCCGGTGCGGCGCTCAACCCGTCGGCGCACCGGCTGCTGTCCTTCGCGCTCGCGGCGCTCGGCGAGCGCGCCGCCTCCGAGCGCGAGGCCCTGATGTCGCGGCTGTCGGTGTCGAGCGTGCTCGCCACCGGCGACGGCTCCCACGAGCGCCCGTGGTCGGTCCTGCGGGTGGCCGACGAGTACGACATCCTGCGCACCCGCAAGGTCCGCGTCGGCAGCCAGTCGACCCGTCGTGAGGAGGGGCGCGTCCTCGACCGCCACGAGAGCCCCGACGGGCAGGTCACGTGGTTCGTCCTCGACCCGGCGGGCGTCAGATGAGCCCCGTCAGCCACGGCGCCGACGCCGCACGCCTGCACGAGATCGCCCGGTCGCTGCAGCGGTCGAGCAGCGACCTCGACGGGCTCGTGACCTCCGGGCACGCCTTCTCCCGGGTCCTCGCCGAGGTGTGGTCCGGCCCCGACTGCGAGCACTTCATCGGGTCGGACTGGCCCTCGGCGGCCCAGGGGCTGGAGCGGGCCGCCCGCACGCTCGAAGAGGTCTCCTCGACCGCCGAGCGCAATGCGGGCGAGCAGGAGGACGGCAGCGCAGGGACCGGCGGCGGCAGCGGCGTGCCCGCGGTCCCACCGCCCGGAGGCTCGGGCCCCGGAGGCGCAGCCGACGAGGGGCAGTCGCGCGACCCCGAGGAGTATGGCGACCTGCCGCCCGAGGTCCGCGAGGCCTGGGAGGGCTACAGCGAGGACGAGCGGCGCGCGATCGTCGAGCAGATCATCAAGGAGCGCGCCGAGCACTACGGCACGGGGATGCCGGACATCAACTGGGACGAGGACATGAGCGGCAACGGCGCCTGGCTCGAGGACTGGTGGTTTGCCAACGAGGTCTACATCAACCCCAACATCCTCGACGACCCGATGATCCTGCACACCGTCTACCACGAGATGCGGCACGCGGCCCAGCACCAGGCGATCGACGACGCCGACACCTTCTGGTGGTGGGAGGACCCGGAGTACCACCACGGGATGACGCCGGAGGAGGTCCAGGAGTGGGAGGACAACTTCGACGACTACGAGTCCGCCCCGAGCGAGGAGGACTGGGAGGAGGACCCGGAGGCGGCGCAGGAGCAGTACGACCGGTACTTCGAGCAGCCCGTCGAGGTCGACGCTCGTGACGAGGGCGCGGAGTTCGTCGAGGGGATGACCCCGGAGGAGCTCGAGCGGCTGCTCGAGGCGTCGAAGTAGGCTCCGACCCCGCTCAGTGGGCGGCGCCGGCGATGTCGGTCCCCCGCGGGGTGAGGACGAAGACCATGGCGGCGACGGCGAGCATGAGCAGGCCCCCGGCGACGCCGGCGACCTGGAGCGAGGCGGTGAAGGCCTCGCCCGCGTCGGCGGCCAGGCGGGGCAGACCGAGCTCGTCGGCGGTCGCCACGGCCGCGCCGAGGGAGTCCTCGGCGTGCCGGGCGGCCTCGGGCCCGGCCTGCTGGAGCGCCGCGGAGTCCTGCAGGTGCGTGCGGTAGACGAGCGCCGAGACGCTGCCGAGGACCGCGACGCCGAGGGTGCCGCCGAGCTCGTAGGAGGTCTCCTCGAGGGCGCCGGCGTTGCCGGCCTTGTCCTCGGGCGAGCCCATCATGACCATCGCCGAGGCGATCGTCGACCGCGACACCGTGCTCGGTGCGCTGACCGCGCGGTGCGGCCAGCGCTAGGGGTGTCGCTGTGGCCTTGGCCGTTATGTGGCGGGGTTCTGTCGCCGCTTCGTGAGTTCCCTGATGATCGGGCGAATCGTCCCGTGGGTCGATGGGCTTGTGGCCACGTTCCGTCCGGATCGTCGGGCGCACCGGAGTCGCGCCAAGTTTGGGGAACCCGGTGGGTGCCGCCGCCGCGTGCCGTCCCGGATGCGCGGCGATGACAGAGGCATGGTGCTCGCGCCATCGAGGACCCTGCCGGTTCGGCCCGCATCTCGCGTGGCGTCGCGACCCGGAACCCACGTAATGATGAGCCCAGATTCGACCGGTATCAGGGGTGAGTCGCCCCGCATTGCCTGCTGCCTCGGAATGGCGCCGCCCGGGTGCGTGTTTCACCCCCCGTCGGGCAATCCCCGGCGGACGACGACGAAGGAGAGACACATGAGCAACATCCTGTTTGTGGTAACCGGATCGGACCACTGGACGCTCAAGGACGGCACGAAGCACCCCACGGGCTACTGGGCCGAGGAGCTCGTCGTCCCATTCCGCACCTTCACCGGTGAGGGACACGAGGTCAGCATCGCGACCCCAGGTGGGGTGCAGCCGGTAGTCGACGCAGGCAGCCTCGCCGCCGAGATGAACGGGGGGCAGGAGCGCGCCGACGAGCTCGAGGCCGAGATCGGACGCATCGCTCAGCTCGCGCAGCCGCTCCGGCTCGAGGACGTGGACCCCGACGCCTACGACGCGGTCTTCTACCCCGGCGGCCACGGGCCCATGGAGGACCTCAGCTCTGATGAGACGTCCGCGCGCGTGCTGACCAGCACGCTGGCGTCGGGCAAGCCGCTGGGCATCGTCTGTCACGCGCCCGCCGCACTGTTGGCCACCGAAGACTCCGAGGGCGGGTCCCCCTTCGCCGGCTACCGCCTGACCGGGTTCACCAACACCGAGGAGTCCCAGGCCGGCCTGGCCGATGGCGCACCCTGGCTTCTTCAGGACCGCCTGATCGCGCTCGGCGCCGACTTCCAGGAGGGCGAGGCCTGGGCCCCGCACGTGGTGACCGACCGCAACCTCTACACCGGCCAGAACCCGGCGTCGTCCGGGCCGCTGGCCGAGCAGATCCTGACGGCCCTCCGCTGAGCGGGACCTGCAGCGAGCGAATGGCAGGCCGCCACCCCACCCGGGGCGGCAGCCGGTCATCGCTGCACGCCAACGCCCCCGAGGTCTCGCGCGTCGGTTTCGACCCGCAAGGCCGACTCATCCGAGGATGTTGGTGCTCCCTGCTCCCTGGAGCCTGGGCAGTTCCGAAGACTCGGGCTGCACTGGGCTCCACCTTCATGGGCGCCGGAGCGCGGCAGCAGCGCTTCTGCGGCGCACTGGGGACGCCGCCCTCATGACGTCCCGATCGGCCCCTGGGCATGGGGAGCGTGCCGGTAGCCGATCGTCACCGAGCCGGCTGCTGCCACCCCCCAACTCGTGTGTTAATCGTCGACATCACTTGCCCTGGGCTCACGCGGGGGTGGCTCAGGCTCGTCGACGGGCAGGACTAGCGAGTAGACGTCCCACGCGCGCGCCCCTGGTGGGTGGTCGGCGCGTGTACGCCCTCGTCGCGACGCCACGGCGCGGCGCAGCACCTCACCCACAGG
>JBHWMJ010000045.1:0-6040 GCA_043423105.1 Marihabitans sp. | reverse complement strand
GGTGTGGTCCTCCCGGGCACCAACCCGCCGACCGACCCGGGCGCCGGCGGTTTCGGCGGCGGCGGAGCAGCCGGCGGCGGCCTCGGCGACATCCTCGGTTCGATCCTCGGAGGCGCCGCCGGTGGTGGTGCTCCGCAGCAGCAGCCGCAGGGCATGCCGAGCACGGGCGCGATCCTCACCGACCTCCTCGGTGGCCTCCTCGGCGGCGGTCGCCGCTGACCCGACCCACGACGGCGAAGGGGGGGCGGACCGGCCGGTCGGCCCCCCTTCGTCATCCCCTACGCGCTGCGGCGGAGGTCATCACCGACTGACGACGTTCATCGGCTCCTCGCCCCGAGCCAGCCGGCCCAGCTGCTCGCGGAGCATCCGCACGGCACGGGGGCGGAACGCGGTCGAGACCCCGCCCACGTGCGGGGTGATGAGCACGCCCGGGGTGGTCCACAGCGGATGGTCCTGGGGCAGCGGTTCAGGGTCGGTGACGTCGAGCGCGAGACGTAGCCGGCCCGCGTGACGCAGGAGCGCGTCGGTGTCGGCGACCTGACCTCGCGCGACGTTGACCACGAGGGAGTCGTCGGCCAGTGCCGAGAGGAAGCTGTCGTCGACGAGCCCTCGGGTGCTCTCGGTCAGCGGCACGACGACCACGACGACATCGTGCTCCGGCAGCAGGTCCGGCAGGTCGTCGATGCCGTGGACGGCGGGGACGAGGTCATCACCGGACCTCGGCCGGGACGCCACCGCGGTGAGCGAGACCTCGAAGGGGTTCAGCCGTCGCGCGATCGCGCGGCCCACCGACCCGTAGCCGATGATGAGGACCCGACGGTCGGCGAGCGAGGGGCGGAAGTCGCGCTGCCGTGGCCACTCCCCTGCCGGCATGGCCCGGGCGGCGTCGTCGATGCCGCGCTGCGCCGCGAGGATCAGCCCGAGCGTCAGCTCGGCCGTCGACGCGTCGTGGACGCCCGCGGCGTTGGCGAGGGCGACGCCGTCCGGCAGGACGGGCAGGACGCTGTCGTACCCGGCGCTGAGCAGCTGGACGAGGCGGACCGACGGCTTCTGCGCGACGACCGCGACCTGCTCGGGCGGAGCCATGTAGGGCGCGAGGTAGACGTCGACATCCTCGGCCGGCGGGTCCCCGGAGGGGTCCCACAGGACCGACGTCACCCCGTCGACCGGGCCGACGTCACGCAGCCACCCCGCGTCGGGGAAGGACACGACGACCGGCACGGCGACCTCCCCAGTCCCGCTCAGGCGGTGAGCTTCGCGAGGATCAGCTCGCGCGCCTTGCCCGCGTCACCCTGGCCGCGCATCTCCTTCATCACCTGACCGATGAGGGCGCCTGCGGCCTGGACCTTGCCGTCGCGGATCTTCGCGGCGATGTCCGGGTTGGCCTCGATGACCTTGTCGACCGCGGCCTCGAGCGCCCCGTCGTCCTGGACGAGCTCGAGCCCACGGGCGTCGGCGACCTGGGTCGGTCCCCCTTCGCCGTCGAGGACGCCGGCGAGGACCTGGCGGGCCATCTTGTCGTTGAGCCGACCGGCGGCGACCATCGACTCGAGCTCAGCGACGTGGGCCGGAGTGAGGCCGACCTGGGCCGCGTAACCGACGAGGTCGACGCCCTCGGTGTTGGCCCGGCGGGACGGCTCGCCGAGCCACCACTTGCGGGCGGCCTGCGGCGTGGCCCCGGCAGCGACGGTCTCCTCGATGAGCTCGACCGCACCGGCGTTGAGGACGTCGCGCATCTCGAGGTCGGAGTAGCCCCACTCCCCCTGCAGCCGCTTGCGCCGCTCGGCGGGCGGCTCGGGCAGGGTGCCGCGGAGCTCCTCGACCCACGCCGCGTCCGGCGCCACGGGGACGAGGTCGGGCTCGGGGAAGTACCGGTAGTCCTCGGCGTCGGACTTCACCCGGCCGCTCGTCGTCATGCCGGTGTCCTCGTGCCAGTGACGGGTCTCCTGGAGGATCTCGCCCCCGCCGGAGAGGACGGCGGCGTGCCGGCAGATCTCGTAGCGGACAGCGCCCTCGACGCTGCGCAGGCTGTTGACGTTCTTCGTCTCTGTCCGGGTCCCCATCGGGACGGCGAGCTGCTCGGCGCTGCGCGGGTCGTCCCCGGCCTTGGGGCGGAGCGAGAGGTTGACGTCGCAGCGCATCGAGCCCTGCTCCATCTTGACGTCGGAGACATCGAGCGCCCGGAGCAGGTCGCGCAGCGCCGAGACGTACGCCTTGGCGACCTCGGGGGCGCGCTCCCCGGCGCCGACGAGCGGCTTCGTGACGATCTCGATGAGGGGGATCCCGGCCCGGTTGTAGTCGACGAGGCTGAACTCCGCACCATGGATGCGACCGGTCGAGCCGCCGATGTGCAGGCTCTTGCCGGTGTCCTCCTCCATGTGCGCGCGCTCGATCTCGACCCGGTAGGTCTGCGTGCCCTCGCCGGAGGCAGCCGGGATCTCGACGTCGAGGTAGCCGTCGAAGGCGATCGGCTCGTCGTACTGCGAGGTCTGGAAGTTCTTCGGCATGTCCGGGTAGAAGTAGTTCTTCCGGGCGAATCGGCACCAGTCGGCGATCTGGCAGTTGAGGGCCAGACCGATCCGGATGGCCGACTCGACCCCCTTCGCGTTGACGACGGGCAGGGCGCCCGGCAGGCCGAGGCACACCGGGCAAACCTGGGTGTTGGGCTCGGCGCCGAAGGTCGTGGCGCAGCCGCAGAACATCTTCGTCGCGGTGCCGAGCTCGACGTGGACCTCGAGGCCCATCACGGGGTCGAAGGACGCGAGCGCCTCGTCGTAGCCGAGCACGGCGTCGGTAATGCGGGTCGTCATGGCTCAGGCTCCCTGGGTCGAGGCGGAGGTCGGCAGGGCCGGGGCACGGTCGAGGAGGTGACCGCCCCACGCGGCGACGAGCCGTTGCTCGAGCGCGGCGCCGACGGAGTACAGGCGGTCGTCGGCCATGGCCGGCGCCAGGACCTGGAAGCCGGCGGGCAGCCCGTCCTCGTCGGCGAGGCCGCTCGGCAGCGACATGCCGGGCAGACCCGCGAGGTTGGCGGGGATGGTCGCGATGTCGTTGAGGTACATCGCCATCGGGTCGTCGGTCTTCTCGCCGAAGCGGAAGGCGGTCGTCGGCGCCGTCGGGCTCACCAGGACGTCGGCGCTCTCGAAGGCCCGTGCGAAGTCGTCGGCGATGAGACGGCGCACCTTCTGCGCGCTCCCGTAGTAGGCGTCGTAGTAGCCCGAGGACAGGGCGTACGTCCCGAGGATGATCCGGCGCTTCACCTCGTCGCCGAAGCCCGCGGCACGGGTGGCCGCCATGACCTGCTCGGCGCTCGGGTCCGCGACCCCGGCTGGGCCGACGCGCAGGCCGTAGCGCATGGCGTCGAACCTCGCGAGGTTGCTGCTCGCCTCGCTCGGGAGGATGAGGTAGTACGCGGCCAGCGCGTAGGTGAAGCTCGGGCACGACACCTCGACGACCTCGGCACCCGCGTCGACGAGGTGCTGCACGGACTCGTCGAACCGCGCCTGGACGCCGGCCTGGAAGCCCTCTCCGGTGAGCTCCTTGATGATGCCGATGCGCATGCCCGAGACGTCCGCGCGCTCAGCGGCCACGACGACGGAGGGCACCGGCGCGTCGATCGAGGTGGAGTCCATCGGGTCGTGACCGCCCATGACCTCGTGGAGCAGCGCTGTGTCGAGCACGGTGCGCGCGCACGGGCCGGCCTGGTCGAGGGAGGAGGCGAGCGCGACGAGCCCGTAGCGAGAGACCCCGCCGTACGTCGGCTTCACCCCGACGCTGCCGGTGACGGCGGCTGGCTGGCGGATCGAGCCGCCGGTGTCGGTACCGGTCGCCAGCGGCGCCTGGAAGGAGGCGACGACCGCGCTCGAACCACCGCCGGAGCCGCCCGGGATCCGGTCGAGGTCCCACGGGTTGCGGGTCACGCCGTACGCCGAGTGCTCGGTGGAGGAGCCCATGGCGAACTCGTCCATGTTCGTCTTGCCGAGCAGCGGCATGCCGGCCGCCTTGAGGTGCTGGACGACGGTCGCGTCGTACGGCGGCACCCACCCCTCGAGGATCTTGCTGCCGCACGTCGTCGGCATGCCGGTCGTCGTCATGACGTCCTTCACGGCGACGGGGACACCCGCGAGACGGTGCAGGCTCTCCCCCTTCGCCCGACGCTCGTCAACCTCGCGCGCCGCGGCGAGAGCAGACTCCCCCGCCACGTGGAGGTAGGCGTGGACGCTCTCGTCGACGGCCTCGATCCGGTCGAGGTGCGCCTGGGTGGCCTCGGTGGACGACAGCTCGCCGGAGGCGAGCGCGGCGGCCAGATCGGCTGCGGTGAGCCGGGTGATGTCGGTCAAGTCAAGTCCTTCGTCGAAGGGGGCGGGGCAGGCAGGGGTGCGCCGTGACGGCGCGAAGGGTCAGTCCTCGCTGAGGATGCGCGGCACCGAGAAGCGCTGCTCCTCGGCGAGCGGGGCGCCAGACAGCGCCTGCTCCGGCGTCAACGACGGCCGGACCTCGTCGGGCCGGGTCACGTTGACCAGCGGCATCGGGTGGCTCATCGGCTCGACACCCTCGATCGGCGCCTGCTGCACCTGCGCCACGGAGGCAAGGACGACGTCGAGCTCGCCGACGAGGCGATCGAGCTCGGCGGGCTCGAGGTCGATCCGGGCCAACGAGGCGAGGTGGGCGACGTCGTCGCGGCTGAGATCAGGCATGCGGAGCAGTCTACGGACCCTGGAAGGGCGCTCAACGCTCACAGGGAAGGCACAGCAGGGACAAGGGGTCGGCATGGCGCAGGACGGCTCACTGGTCAGGTGCAACGCGCACGTCAACCACGACCGACCGGACGGAGAGCACCATGACCCCCACCAATTACCTCCTCGCAGGAGCGGACCTCGTCGCCATCACAGCACTTGTCGCCGTCTTCCTCGGTCGGCACGGGAGGCGCGACCTCGTCGTTGCCTTCCTCGGCGTCAACGTCGGAGTCCTCGCCGTGGCGACCGCGCTGGGCACCGGGACGATCGGGGCGGGGCTGGGCCTCGGGCTCTTCGGTGTCCTGTCGATCATCCGGCTGCGCAGCGAGGAGCTGACGCAGTCCGAGATCGCCTACTACTTCGGGGCGCTCGCGCTGGGGCTGCTCGGCGGCATCGGCACGGCGGACCTCGCACTGAGCGGCGGGCTCATGGCACTCGTCGTCGGGGCCATCTGGGTGGGCGACCACCCGAGCGTGACCCGCCGCACCGTCTCGGAGGAGATCAAGCTCGACCGGGCGCTCACCGACCCGGTGGCGGTCCGCGCACACGTCGAGAGCCTCGTCGGGGAGGTCGACAGCGTCACTGTCGTCCGCACCGACCTCGTCGACGACTGCACGCTCGTCCGAGTGCGGCGCCCTGTCCTCGACCCCGTCTCCGCCGGGCCCGGCGCCATCCGCAGCGAGGTGGCCCGATGAGCACCGTCGTCGACCGCGCGGGCGACAGCACCAGCGCCGACCTGAGCATCTGGCCGAGCACTCAGATGGGCGTGTCGTGCCCTTCGGGTCCTCGACGAAGCACGCGACGCGCCCACCCGATCGCGAGCCGCACGCACGACCATGGCCTCGGGTCCCAGCTCGACCAGCTCGCCCCGATCACGCTCGAGGAGATGGTCCACGAGGCTGCGCTGATGACGCGGGTCGACCGCAAGTACCTCCTCCCCCTGCCTGCTCTCGCCGAGGTCATCGACGCGACGATCCAGGCCCGCGTCCTCACCATCGATGGCCTCCGGTCCTTCGCCTATCGCTCGGACTACCTCGACACGGGTGACCTCGCGAGCTTCCACGCCGCCGGTCGCCGGCGACGCCGCCGCTGGAAGGTCCGGGGGCGGACCTACCTCGACAGCGGCACGTCATGGCTCGAGGTCAAGACACGCGGACCGCGCGGCACGACGGTCAAGGCTCGCGTCCAGCACCAGCCGGTCACCGACGGCCTCACCGCCGAGGGAGAGCGCTTCGTCGTCGACACCCTGGCGAGCATCGGCGTCACCCTCGACCCCTCCGAGCTCGCCCCCGCGCTCGTCACCC
>JBHWMJ010000042.1:0-4770 GCA_043423105.1 Marihabitans sp. | reverse complement strand
TGGTACCACGGCACGGGCGACGGCGACGACGGCGTGCTTCCGCCCGTCGGTGGCCCGCATCGCCCGGCACTGCCCGGCGGCCCGGTCCGCCACCTCGTGCGAGCCGTGCTGCAGGCCGTGGTCGACGACAACGGCGCCGGTACGGCAGCCTGCGGCCACCCCTTCGTCGAGGAGCGCCTGGGCGAGCGCCAGGGAGTCCGCTCCCCCGCTCACCGCCGCGAGCACCAGCGCACCCGCGGGCAGGTCGGTCAGCGCCGGCCGCACGGCACGCCTCAGCTCTGCCTGCGCGGGATGACCTGCTGCCATGGCTCTCATGATGACCGACGATGATCGTCAGCCATGAGGACCACGACCCTGAGCCTGGCCGCCGCCCTGCTGCTCGCCGGCTGCGGCGGCGCGGAGGAAGACCCGGCTGCGACGAGCGCGACGACGACCAGCACCACGACCAGCACGACGACGCCGGTCCCTGGCCAGACGACGAGCGGGTCGACGGGGCGCACCGAGGATGAGAGCCACGACCACGACCACGGCGAGGATCCCGGCCACCTCGACATCGCGTGCGAGGCCGAGCTCGCCGCGATGCAGGGCAACGGCTCGGGCGCGAAGGTCCTCTCGGCGTCGGTGACCCCTGGTCTCACCTGCCAGGAGGCCGTGCCGGCCGTCCGCACGCTCGACGCGGCCGCCCCGTTCGGCGAGGCACCTGCGACCCTGGAGGCCGCAAGTTTCACCTGCGAGACGAGCACCGACGAGTTCGAGGGTCAGCCGATCGAGGTCTTCCGCTGCGAGGACGACCGCGGCACGCTCGTCTGGGTCCGTGGCTGAGGCTCGCCCCGCTGCGATCAGCCGTGGACGCGGCGGACCCAGGCCTGCGGGTCGGTGATCTCGCGCGCCCGGGGCAGCGTCTCCGGCGATGACCAGATCGCGTTGAAGCCGTCGACACCGACGGTCTCCTGGACCGCCCGGACGAAGGCCGCCCCGTCCCTGTACTGCCGCATCTTCGCCTCGAGGCCGAGGAGGCGGCGCAGGATCTTGTCGACCGACCCGGCGCCCTTGCGCCGGGCGTCGAACTGGCGGCGGATCTCCTCCACGCTCGGGACGTGCTCAGGACCGACGTCGTCCATGACGACATCGGCGTGACCCTCGAGCAGCGACATCACCGCGGTGATCTCCGCGAGCCGCTCACGCTGCTCCGGGGAGGCGAAGACATCGGCGATGCCGGCCCCCTCGTCGCTGAAGGCACGGGGGATGGCCTGGACGATCTGCTGGAAGCGCTCGCCGAGCGTGTCGGGGTCGGGCACGAGCTCGACCGCGAGGGACTGCGCCTCTGAGATGACGTGCTCGCGCAGCCACGGCACCGCCGTGAACTGCACCCGGTGGGTCTCCTCGTGCAGGCACACCCAGAAGCGGAAGTCGCGGGGGTCGACCCCCAGCTCGCGCTCGGTCGCCACGAGGTTGGGCGCCACGAGCAGCAGCGACGGGGTGCCGCCGGGCGCGAGGTCGTACTGGCCGAGGACCTTCGTCGAGAGGAAGGCGAAGAGGCCGCCGGCCTCGGCGCCGGTCACCTTGCCGCCGATCGCCTGGGCGATCGGGCCTGGAGCGTGCTTCTGCTTCGCGGCCATCTTCTCGACGACCGGGTCGAGCATCGCGGCCATGGAGTCGGCGTTGACGTTGATCCAGGTCGGCCGGTCGACGATCACCGGCGCGGGGGCCTCACCGGGCGCACGCAGGTGCGAGGTGTGGGCCACCGGCTAGACGGCCTGCGCGGCCAGGGAGCGGATCTGCTCGACGATCTCGACGGCCTCGTCGGCGCTGACGTCCGGGCCGGCTGGCGACAGGCGGCCCCCGGTGGTCTTGGCGAAGGTCCAGTCGACGTACTGGCTCACGGTTGCTCCTCGGGTGGTCCTAGCGGCACCCGCAGGAGGTGAGGGTGCCGACGATGTCGTCCAACGCCGCGCGGGCCCCCAACGTTCCCGTGGTCGGTGGGACACGGTCCGCGAGGATGACGTAGGTGAGGATCCGGCCGTCGTCGGTGACGGTCGTCCCGGCCAGTCCGGAGACCCCGGTGAGGGTGCCCGTCTTGGCCCGTGCGACGCCGGCCGCCGGGCGCGCGGCGGGGTCGTCGAAGCGGTCGTGGAGGGTTCCGGTGAGACCGGCGACGGGCAGCCCCATGAGGACCCCGCGCAGCCCCTTCGCGCTTCCGGTGATGCCGAGCTGCATGACCTCCGAGATCGTCTGGGCGGGGATCGCCTGGCCGCGGCTCAGCCCGGAGGCGTCACGCATCCGGACCCCCGACATGTCGGCACCGGCCGCGGAGAGCGTGTCCTTGATCCAGTCCGCCACGGCCTGCGCGTCACCGGCGCTCGCCCCGTCCGCGAGCGCGGCCTGCCGTGCGAGGTTCTCGGTGAGGGCGTTGTCGCTGCTCGACATCGCCTCGGCGAGGACCTCGCCAAGCGGTGCCGACTCCACCGAGCCGAGGACCTCGCCGTTCGTCGGGGCGGCCTGCGCCCAGGCCTTCGGGCTGTCCTCGACGGTCACCGTGACCCCGACCCGCTTCAGCTCGGCCCGGAGCGCCGCCAGCGCAGACCGTTCCGGGTACTCCGGCGACGGCTCGTAGGGGATCGGCCGCTCGTCAGCCATCCCGATCATCGTCACCCGCTGGGTGAAGCCGTTGGCGGCATCGACGGGGTCCCACGTCGAAGGCATCCGCGGACCGGGTGCGTACGTCGCGTCGAGGCGAAGGGTGAGCCGCTCCCCCTTCGCCGGACCGAGGGACCGGGCCACCTGCTGCGCGAGGTCGCGCATGCCCGCCCGGCCCTCCACGGCGGCAGGGTCGCCGGCCCCCTTCGCCATGAGGGTGTCGCCAGCCGCGACGAGCACGATCTCGTCCGGCTGCGCGCCTCGCACGACCTTCGTCGTCATCGTCCGGGACAGGTCGCTCGTCTCGGCGATCGCTGCGCCGGCCAGCACCTTCTGGGTGGAGGCGGGGACCATCGCCACGTCCGACCGATGCTCGTAGAGCACCTCGCCCGTGAGCGCGTCACGCACGACGACGCCGGCCCGCGGACCGAGCCAGTCGTTGGCCACGAGCGGGTCGAGGGCAGCGGCCAGCGCGTCCGGGTCCGGCACGGGAGCTGCTTCGGTGGCCTCACCGGTCAGCTCGGCAGCCTCGACGGGCGTCGGCCCCGGCGTGATCTGCGCCACCGCGGCGCTGTCGTCGCGGGTGAGCACGCCGGGCGCCGCGTCGAGGACATCCGCTGCGCCATAGGCGGTTGCGCCCACGACGACCACGGCGAGACCGGCAGCGAGTCGGCGCACGTCACTTCCCCCTGGTGCCGGAGCGGCTGGTCATGGTGGAAACTGTCCTCGAGAGCCTAGGTCATCGACACGAAGGGGCAGTCCATGGAGTTCGACGTCACGATCGAGATCCCGAAGGGTCATCGGAACAAGTACGAGGTCGACCACGAGACCGGCCGTATCCGCCTGGACCGGCTCCTCTTCACGTCGATGGCCTACCCGAGCGACTACGGCTACGTCGAGGACAGCCTCGGCGAGGACGGCGACCCGCTCGACGCGCTCGTGCTCCTCGACGAGCCGACGTGGCCCGGCTGCCTCGTCCGGGCACGGCCGATCGGCATGTTCCACATGCGTGACGAGGCCGGTGGCGACGACAAGATCCTGTGCATCCCCGCGGGCGACCCGCGCAAGGACCACATCACCGAGCTCGAGGACATCAGCGAGTTCGACCGCCTCGAGATCCAGCACTTCTTCGAGACGTACAAGGACCTCGAGCCGGGCAAGTCCGTCGAGGGCGCCCACTGGGCCGGCCGCGCCGACGCCGAGCGTGTCATCAACGAGGCGATCGCCCGGGCCACCGAGGCCGGCGTCTCGACCGCCCGCTGGAAGGCCCCCTTCGGGCACGCCGCCGACCACACTGTCGGCCACTCCGACGAGGACATCGCGGCCGCCTCGGCCAAGGCGCGCGAGGAGCTCGCGACCAAGGAGCGTCCGCTGAGCGACGACTGACCTGCTCGCACGGCGAAGGGGTCCCGACCTGACTGGTCGGGACCCCTTCGTCGTGGGCGGGTCAGGAGCGACGTCGCAGCTCGACCTCTGCCTGCGCGGCCCTCGTCGTCGCGGCGAGGTGGGCACGCAGGCCCTGCTTGCCCGAGCGCACCATCGCCTCGTGGTTGACGACGAGGGCGCGCCGACCCACGCCGGGCAGCCCGGCGAGGGCACGCAGCAGGGGACGCGTCACCGTGACCTCCTCGGTGAACCACGCGAGGCTGCCGGTAGGGGTCGGCACGACGTGCCACTGCGTCCACCCCCGGAGGTCACCGTCCACCCGAACCCGCAGCAGCCCCTCCTCGGGGCGCTCAACCTCGCGGCGCAGGGTCAGCCGCAGGACGATCGGGATGACGGAGCGGATGCAGACGACGCCGCTGCTGTCGTCGATGCGGTGGATCTCCCGGACCTCCGGCCACCACCGGTCGTACTCGTCGACCCCCGCCAGCACCTCGACGACGCGCTCGGGAGGCGCGGAGAGCTCCCAGGCGTCGGTGAAGGCGAGTCGGGTCTTCATGACTTACCACCATGCCGCACGAGGGGGGCTCGTCGGTACGTTGAGGGGGTGCGCTACTTCTCCAGGGACCGGCTGACCTTCGACCTCGACGACTCGGCAGGCCCGGACGCCCGCGAGGCCGGTGACGGCGACGAGATCGTCGTCCTGCTCCACGGCTGGCCTCAGGATCGGCGCGCCTGGCACGGCGTCAC
>JBHWMJ010000016.1:0-5571 GCA_043423105.1 Marihabitans sp. | reverse complement strand
GCTGGCCCGCTCAGGACGCCGTGCCGGTGGGCGCGCAGCCGCCGCCGGCATGACCCGGGTGCGCGGCTCGCGGGCCTGCCGGGGCGCGCTGCCTCCGGTCTGGCGCGGGGAGCCGCCTGCCGGCGGGCGGGGACCACGCTGCCCGGCGCCCCGAGCGCCTGTGGGGATCTCTCGTGCCGAGTCGTCGTCCTGCGCGGGTCGAGGACGCGGTCGCTGTCGCGGGGCAGGCTGCTCGGGCCGTGCCGGGCGCTCCTGGCGCGCTCGGCGCGGCTGGTCGCCGTCGGAGGCCGAGCCAGGGTTCGAGGAACGACCGCGGCCACGCCGGACGTCGAAGGTCAGGGCGTCGTCGTCGCGAGGGCCGTCCTGGGGACGTCTCGGTCGGCGGGGCTGGTCCGGCATGGCTGACAGGGTAAGCACTGCGGCCGGGTCCTCCATGGGAGCCACACCCGCGCCGTCCATACTTGTGGCCGTGCCCACCCCAGCTCCGTCCGTCAGCGTCGTCATCCCCGTGCTCGACGAGGAACGCCACCTCGAGGCGTCCGTGCAGCAGGTCCTCGACCAGGACTACGACGGCCCGCTGGAGGTCGTCCTCGCGCTCGGCCCCTCGCGGGACCGCACCGACGAGGTGGCGGCGCGGATCGCGGCGGGCGACCCGCGGGTCCGCACCGTCGCCAACCCCTCCGGTCGGACGCCTGAAGCGCTCAACGCGGCGATCGCCGCCTCGAGCGGCGAGATCGTGGCACGGGTCGATGCCCATGCCGAGATCCCCTCGACCTACCTGGCCACGGCGGTCCGGGTCCTCGGGGAGACGGGTGCGGACAACGTCGGAGGGATCATGGACGCCCACGGGGTGACCGCCTTCGAGCGGGCTGTCGCGGTCGCGATGAAGAGCCCGCTCGGCGTCGGCGGCAGCCGTTTCCACGTCGGCGGGGGAGCCGGTGAGGCGGACACCGTGTATCTCGGGGTGTTCCGGCGGGAGGCGCTCGAGGAGGTCGGCGGCTACGACCCGCACTTCGCCCGCGCGCAGGACTGGGAGATGAACCATCGGCTCCGTCAGGCCGGGCGACGGGTGTGGTTCACGCCGGATCTCGTCGTCACCTACCGCCCGCGCAGCACGGTGGGTGCGCTGGCCCGGCAGTACCGGATGTATGGGCGGTGGCGAAGGGTCGTGGCACGGCGCCACCCAGGCACCGCGAACCTGCGTTATCTGGCCCCGCCCGTGATGGTCGTCGGGACCGTGGCCGCCACCGCTCTGGGCGCCTGGTGGCGACCCGCCCTCACTGTCCCGCTCGGGTACGCGGCCGCCGTCGCGGCTGGTGGGTGGGCCGTGGCGAAGGGGGAGCCGTCGGCGGTCCGGGCCCGGGTCCCGCTGGCGATCGCCACGATGCACTGGTCGTGGGGGGTCGGCTTCCTGACCAGCCCGGCGTCGCTGGCCCGGCCGGACCAGGACCCGCCGGTCAGCTGAGGTCGAAGGTCAGCGGCGCTCCGGTGGCGGCGACGAGCTCGTCCTCGGTGGTGCCGAAGAGCTCGCGGACGACCAACCCGTCGTCGGTCACGTCGATGACCGCGAGGTCGGTGATGATCCGCTGCACGACGCCCTTGCCGGTGAGCGGCACGGAGCAGTCCTGGAGGATCTTGTGCGAGCCGTCCTTGGCGACGTGCTCCATGAGGACGATGACCTTGCGGGCGCCGTGGACGAGGTCCATCGCGCCGCCCATGCCCTTGACCATCTTGCCGGGGATCATCCAGTTCGCGATGTCGCCGTTGGCCGCGACCTGCATGGCGCCGAGGATGGCTGCGTCGACCTTGCCGCCCCGGATCATCCCGAAGGAGGTCGCGGAGTCGAAGATGCTCGCGCCCCGGCGCAGGGTGACGGTCTCCTTGCCGGCGTTGATGAGGTCGGCGTCGACGGCGTCGTCGGTGGGGTAGGGGCCGACGCCGAGCAGGCCGTTCTCGGACTGGAGGACGATCTCGACGTCGTCGGGCACATAGTTCGGGACGAGCGTCGGCAGGCCGATGCCGAGGTTGACGTAGTCGCCGTCGCTCAGCTCCTGGGCGGCGCGGGCGGCCATCTCCTCGCGGGTGAGCGCCATGTCAGGCCTCCTTCGCGGGGTTGGTCGTGCGTCGTTCGATGCGCTTGTCGGCGGCCTGCTCCGGCGTCAGCGCGAGGACGCGCTGGACGTAGATCCCGGGCAGGTGGATCGAGTCGGGGTCGAGCTCCCCGGGCTCGACGAGCTCCTCGACCTCGGCGATGGTGACCCGGCCGGCCATGGCGCAGAGCGGGTTGAAGTTGCGGGCGCTCGTGCGGAAGACGAGGTTGCCGTGCCGATCGCCCTTCCAGGCGCGGACCAGGGCGAAGTCGGTCGTGATCGACTCCTCGAGGACGAACTCGTGGTCCTCGGTGACGTCGTTGCCCTCGGCGTCGAGCGTCGTCACCTCGAAGGTGCGGGTCTCCTTCGCAGGGGAGGCGACCGCGATCTCGCCGTCGGCGTCGTAGCGCCACGGGAGGCCACCCTCGGCGATCTGGGTGCCGACCCCGGTCCGGGTCCAGAAGGCAGCGATCCCGGCGCCACCGGCGCGCAGCTTCTCGGCGAGAGTGCCCTGCGGTGTGAGCTCAACCTCGAGCTCGCCGGAGAGGTACTGACGCGCGAACTCCTTGTTCTCCCCAACGTACGAGGAGGTCATCCGGATGATCTGCCCGTTGCCGAGCAGCACGCCCAGCCCCCAGTCGTCGACGCCGCAGTTGTTGCTCACGCAGCGCAGGCCCGTCACCTCCGCCCGGCGGAGCTCGGCGATGAGCACGCTCGGGATGCCGCACAGCCCGAACCCGCCCACCGCTAGGGAGGAGCCGTCGCGGATACCGTCGACGGCCTCAGCTGGGGTGGAGACGACCTTGTCCATGCGGGCCAGGCTAATGACTCCTCGTCCCGGCGCACGGGTGGCCCCGGCCCGGCGCCTGGTGCGGGCTGTGTTCTCTGGCCACACCCTGTCGTTCCTCCCCGGAGGGAGGAACGACAGGGACGTAATTAGACGTATGAGTCTGGCGTGTCGGGTGGGACTCGTGACATAAGAGTGAAGGTTGTGGCGACAGGGATGAATGTGACTCCTGTGCCGTCGCCGGAGGAACCCCCTGGCCTTCGGCTCGTACCCACGTGTGGAGGAACGGCGTGTCCCGTAACGCCAGAGTGCTCGGTGCCCTGCTCACCCCTGTCGTGACCGTCCCGGTCGCGGCGCAGGCGGCTCACGCCTACGACCCCCCGGCACCACCGAAGAACCCCAACCTCCCGCGCGAGCTCGACATCGCCTCGCCGTACTTGCCGCAGACGGTGTGCGACCCGGCGGCCAAGCCCGGCGTGACCGCCTTCGCCCGGCTCATGTCCCAGCACTACAGCGAGTTCAGCTACGGCATCAGCCGGGCCTGCAACTACGGGCTCACCGAGCACTCCGAGGGGCGTGCCCTCGACTGGATGCTCAACAAGAACGACCCGACCGAGCGCGCGATCGCCGACGCGGTCGTCGACTGGCTCGTGGCCCCTGACGCGAACGGCCAGCCCGGCGCGATGGCCCGACGCTTCGGCATCATGTACATCATCTGGGACCGCAGGATCTGGGGCACCTACCAGATGAACGAGGGCTGGCGCCCCTACTACGGCTCGAGCCCGCACACCGACCACATCCACTTCAGCTTCAGCTGGGACGGCGCGATGCGGCGCACGTCGTGGTGGACCGGCAAGGCGTGGACGAGCGTGACCCGCACGCCAGGCGGGTCGGCGAGCGTCCCGGTGACGCCGAGCACGCCCGACAGCTACCCGACACTGCGGGTCGGCGCCTCGGGCAGCGATGTCGCCCTCGCGCAGAAGGTCATCGGCACCCCGGCCGACGGCGTGTTCGGGCCGGCGACCGAGACCGCCCTGCGCACCTGGCAGCGGAGCAACTCCGTCACCGTGTCCGGCGTGCTCGATGCGGCGACCTGGGCCCGCATGGTCAGCCTCGGCAAGGTCCCGCCGCGCGGCACCGCGTCCGGCCTCGCCCAGTACGAGAAGACGACGATCCGTCTCGGCTCGTCGGGTGCTGCGGTCACGGCGCTGCAGAAGGAGCTGAAGGTCACCGCGGATGGTGCGTTCGGTCCGCAGACCGAGGCTGCGGTGCGTTCGTTCCAGAAGTCCAAGGGCCTCACGGTCGACGGCGTGGTCTCCGCCAACGTGTGGAAGGCCCTGGCCGGCCTGTCGTACACCAAGACCGGGACGACCACGACGCCGGCGAAGGAGACGGTCTTCTCCCGGTACGGCAAGCAGACGCTGCGTCAGGGCTCCTCCGGTGCGGCGGTCACGGCGCTGCAGAAGGAGCTGAAGGTCACCGCGGATGGTGCGTTCGGTCCGCTGACCGAGGCTGCGGTGCGTTCGTTCCAGAAGTCCAAGGGCCTCAAGGTCGACGGCGTGGTTTCCGCCAACGTGTGGAGGGCCCTGGCCGGCCTGTCGTACACCAAGACCGGGACGACCACCACGACGCCGAGCACCGGCACCCCCTTCGCCCCGTACAAGTCGACGGTCCTGGCCACCGGTGCGCGGGGGACAGCGGTCAAGGCCGTGCAGCGCGCGCTTGGCGGGCTCGCGGTCGACGGCGTCTACGGACCGGCCACCGCACAGGCGGTCAAGGCATTCCAGACCCGGGAGAAGCTCCGCGCCACGGGCATCGTCGACGGCAAGACCTGGGACGCGCTCGAGCGCAAGCAGAACCCGCTGCTCCCGTACCGCTCGTCGGTGCTCAAGGTCGGCTCGCGCGGCGCAGCTGTCACGGCGTTGCAGCGCGCACTGGGGATCACCGCCGACGGCGTGTACGGCTCGCAGACCCAGGCAGCGGTCAAGGCCTTCCAGAAGCGGGTGAAGCTCACCCAGACCGGCATCGTCACGAGCGTGACCTGGGACGCCCTGGGACGACAGCGCTGATCCTGGTCGATTCCTCGACGAAGGGGTGGACCGCTCAGACCGAGCGGTCCACCCCTTCGGCGTCCGCGCGTCGGGCGCGAACGGCCGGGTCGGTGTCGCCACCGACGTGGAGGACGAGCGACCCGGCGAGGGTCCAGACGGCGACGACGGCCAGGAGGAGCTCGGCGGTCGTCGCCGGCGCCACGTCGACCCGCTCCCGCGCCGCGACGCCGGGCCACCGCTCGGCGGCGCGCTCGACGAGGTCGCCGTAGGTGATCTCCACCCCGTCGCTGACGAGGGCGACGTCCGCGGGGTCGGGGGACTCCCATGCGTCGAGGTGGTCACCGAAGCTCGCCAGCTCGGCGGCCTCGTCCACGACACCCACCGGCAGATCGGTGTCGGCGTGGCGGGCCAGGGAGGCACGGGTGAGGTAGACGACCGCGTCGGCCTCGGGTGCCGGGAGGGTGTCGGTGACCGCGACGTCGAGGTCCTCCTCGTCGTCGAGGACGACGGTCCCGCCGACGGCCCAGGTGGCCGCCGCCCAGCAGATGCACCGCCAGTGCGGTGCCGCGTAGAGCCCGACGCGGCTGCCGGGCGAGACGTCCCACTCCTCCTGAAGTGCGTTGCCCGCCTTGGCCACCACAGG
>JBHWMJ010000010.1:0-5207 GCA_043423105.1 Marihabitans sp. | reverse complement strand
CGTCGCCACCCGCCTCGCGGGCGGTGCCACGCCCCTCTGCCCGCCGACCGCCCACGTCGCCGACGAGCACGCCCTCGCCGCGAGCAGCTGCCTGCAGGCCGTCACGCCGACCGGCGCCACCCTCCAGGCCGTCGCGATGCTTGCCGGTCTCGCCGCCGTCGCCCTCCTGCTCGACCGCCGGGGCGACGACCGGACCGACGACATCGTCGTCGTGCTGACGACGGTGCTCGCCGGTACGACGGGTGCAGCCGTGACCGTCGGAGCCCATGACCTCGGGTCGTGGCTCGTTGGCCTCGAGCTCGCGACCCTGCCCTTCGTCGCGCTGCTCGCGCTCCGCGCGGTCCGCGGCCGCTGCGGTGCCGCGATCGACCTGCTCGTCACCGCCGTGCTGTCCTTCGCCCTCGCCGCCCTCGGGGCCGGGCTGTGGGTGGCCGCCACCGGCTCGCTGCGGCTCGACGCCGTCATGACCGCCGGCCCGACCGGGGCCGCCCGGACCACGCTCGGTGCGGGCGCGGTCCTCCTCGTGCTCGCGGCCGCCTTCAAGCTCGCGCTCGTCCCCTTCCACGTGTGGGCGCCCGGGGCGTACGCGCGCGGTGGTGCCGCAGTGACGACCGCGCTCGCCGGCGTCTCGACCGTCGGTGGCCTCGGCGCGATCCTCGTCGTCGTCGAAGCCCTCGGCTCCGGGGCCGTGCAAGCCCCAGCGACCCGCACCGCGCTCGGGCTCGTCGGCGCCGTGAGCCTCGTCATCGGGGCTGTCATGGCGTGGCGGCAGGACGACCTGCTGCGCCTGCTCGCCTGGTCTGGCGTCACCCAGGGCGGGTGGGTCGCCGTCGCCGCCGCCGTCTCCGGGGCTCAGTCCGCTGCTGGCTACCTCGCGGTCTACGTCGTCGCCGTCGTCACCGTGCTCGCCGTCGTCGCGGCTGCAGGTCGCCGCATCGACGACCACGCCGGCCTGGCCCGCCGCTCGCCCCTGCTCGGCGGGGCGCTGGCCGTCGGTCTGCTCACCCTCGCCGGGCTGCCGCCCGCGGTCGTCGGGCTCGTCGCGAAGATCCTCGTCCTCGACGTCGCGGTCGCCGCCGGCGCCTGGTGGCTCGTCGCCGCAGCCGTGGTCGGCGCGGTCATCGCCCTGGCCGTCTACCTGCGCTGGCTCGGCGTCGCCCTTCGCCCCGCGTCCGACGACCGGGCCGAGGATGACCCAGCCGAGGACGTCACCGGTCGGCTCGCCCCCTTCGTCGCCGTCGCCGGCGCCGCCCTGCTCATCGCCGCCTCGATCGCACCGCGCCTGCTGCTCTGAGGCGCGGCGGTCTCGAGGCTCAGGCCCAGAGGGCCTTCGCGCCTCGACCATCAACAGGGTCTCGGCTTCGGTCACGAGCATCGGTCGCGTGACACGCTGGGAACGGAATGCGGTGGCACGGCGTTGGAGGAGACATGCACAAGCACTACAACGGGCTGAAGACCGCAGCGCTCTTCGGCATCATCTGGGCGCTGCTCCTCGGCATGGGTGCGGTCATCGGGAGCGGCCGGTACATCTGGCTCTTCGCGATCTTCGGCGTCGTCACGACCTTCATCGGGTACTGGAACTCCGACAAGATCGCGATCAAGGCCATGCGCGCCCGCCCGGTGACCCCACAGGAGGCGCCGGAGATGTATCGCATCGTCACCGAGCTCGCCCAGCGGGCCGGTCAGCCGATGCCGCGCCTCTACATCAGCCCGACCGCCGCGCCGAACGCCTTCGCGACCGGCCGCAACCCCAAGAACGCCGCCGTCTGCTGCACCGAGGGGATCCTCCACCTTCTCGACGAGCGCGAGCTGCGCGGTGTCCTCGGCCACGAGCTCATGCACGTCTACAACCGCGACATCCTCACCGGCTCGGTCGCGGCGGCCCTCGCCGGTGTCATCTCCTCGGTCGCGCAGTTCGCCCTCTTCTTCGGCGGCGGCGACCGCGAGCGCGGCGGCAACCCGATCGCCATGCTCGCGATGGCGCTGCTCGCCCCCTTCGCCGCGATGCTCATCCAGCTCGCGATCACCCGGACCCGTGAGTACGACGCCGACGAGGACGGCGCGAAGCTCACCGGCGACCCGATGGCCCTCGCCTCGGCGCTGCGCAAGCTCGAGCAGGGCACCGCGCAGGCGCCGCTCGCCCCGACCCCGCAGCTGCAGAGCAGCTCGCACCTCATGATCGCCAACCCCTTCCGGGCCGGTGACGTCTCGCGCTTCTTCGCGACGCACCCGCCGATGAAGGACCGCATCGCCCGGCTCGAGCGGATGGCCTACGGCCACGACATCCGCTACTGAGCCCCATGGCGAAGGGGCACGGACCGGCCACCCGGTCCGTGCCCCTTCGTCGTGGGTGAGGCGACTCAGAGACCGAGGGTCTCCGCGGTGATCCGGGCCATCGCCGCCTCGCCGACCGCGTCCGGGTGGACCGGCACGAGCTGGGTGCTGCCGAGCATCGGCTCGACCCAGCGGGTGCCGGACGGCTTGCAGGCGTCGTGGCCGCCGGACTGCGCGGCGACGTCGACGACGATCGTCCCGGTCTCCTTCGCGGCCCGGCGCACGGCGTCGTTGAGAGTGTCCTGGATGCTGTTGACGTAGGCGACGTCGCCGCGGGCGATCGGCATCCGCGGGTAGCAGCCGACGGTGTCACGCGGCATGATCTGCGGATAGGTGAGGATCGCCACGCGGGCCTTTGGAGAGCGGGCCTTGACGTCGGTGAGGGCCTGCACGAGGTCGGGGTACGTCGTCTCACGGATCGTGCGCGAGAACTTGTCGCCATAGATCTTCTTGCACGGGCTGCCGTAGCCGAAGGTCGCTCCTGCAGCCGACGCGCAGGCCAGCATCGCGCCCACGAAGGTCCCGCTGTCGTTCCCGCCGATCGTCATCGTCACGAGGTCGGTATCCGCGCTCAGCGCGTCGAGCTGCGGGGCCACGCCTGCGTACTGCGAGGAGCGGTAGTGGTCGGTCTTCGCCGCGCCGCAGGTGACGTCCTTGAGCGTGGTGACCTTGGCGGCGAGCAGCTTGGGATAGTTGAGCTGGCTGCGCAGGCACAGCGCCGGCGCGGTGGGGTCCGTGGGACTGACACCGGACGCAGCCGAGAAGCTGTCGCCGAGGGCGACGTAGTCGATGGTCCTCGCGGACTGTGCCGGGGCGGCGGTGGCGAGCGTCCCGATGGCGGTGAGCGCGGCGGCGGCCAGCGCTGTGGAACGGAGCTTCACAGGGGGTCCTCCTCGTCGGCCCGGGCGCCGTTGCCCGGGGTTCCTGCATGCTACTCGCGAGTAGGCGGTCTCGCAGGTCGAGCGGCAGCCACCTCGCTTGGCACGATGGGCCGGTGCCTTCCCTCACCCTGACCGAGGCGCGCGAGCGCGCCGCCCTGCTCGACGTCACCCGGATGGAGGTCGTCCTCGACCTCGACACGGGGGAGCGGACCTTCGCCTCGACGAGCCAGATCCACCTGACGGCGAAGGGGGACGGTCTCACTTTCGTCGACGTCGACCCGGTGACCCTCCACGCGGTACGGCTCGACGGGGCCGAGCTCGACGCCGGTCTCCTCGACGACCGCCGGTTCCCCCTTCGCCTCACCGCGGGGCAGCACGTCGTCGAGGTCGAGGCGACGATGGCCTACAGCCGCGACGGCGAGGGGCTGCACCGGGCGACCGACCCCGCCGACGGGCAGGACTACGTCTACGGGCACATGTTCCTCGACGCCGCGCCCTCGGTCTTTGCGTGCATCGACCAGCCCGACCTTAAGGCTCCGTACGCGGTGTCGGTCAAGGCGCCCCAGGACTGGGTCGTCGTGGGCAACGGCGGCGGGACCGTCGGCGACGGCGGCACGTGGCACCTGCGCGAGACCAAGCCGCTCGCGACGTACTTCGTCACGATCTGCGCCGGGCCGTACGTCAGCGTCCGCGACGAGCACGATGGCATCGCGCTCGGGCTCTACGCACGTGCCTCGCTCCAGACCGAGCTCGAGCGGCACGCCCCCGAGATCCTCGACATCACCCGGCGCAGCTTCGACTACTTCCACTCGATCTTCGGGATCCGCTACCCCTTCGACGACTATGACCAGGTCTTCGCGCCGGAGTTCAACGCCGGCGCGATGGAGAACCCTGGTTGCGTCGTCTTCCGCGACACCTACCTCTACCGCGGGGCCGCGTCGCACAGCGAGCTGCTGACGCGGGCCAACACGATCAGCCACGAGATGGCGCACATGTGGTTCGGCGACCTCGTGACGATGCAGTGGTGGGACGACCTCTGGCTCAACGAGTCCTTCGCCGAGTACATGGCCCACCGCTGCCTCGTCGCCGCGACGGACTACACCGACGCCTGGGTCGACTCGACGATGGCGCGCAAGTCGTGGGGGTACGCGGCGGAGCGTTCGCCGTCGACGCACCCGGTCGCGGGCTCGCCCGCGCCGGACGCCCGCTCGGCGCTGGCGAACTTCGACGGCATCTCGTACGCCAAGGGCGCCGCGGTCATCCGCCAGCTCATCGCGTACATCGGCGACGACGCGTTCCTCGAGGGGATCCGCGACTACCTCGAGGCGCACGCCTACGGCAACGGTGCGCTCGCCGACTTCCTCGGGGCGATGGAGCGGGCTGCGGGTCGGCCCCTCGGCGAGTGGTCGGGGGCCTGGCTGGAGACGGCGGGCGTCGACGCGCTGTCCGTCGACCGGGCGACGGGGGAGCTCGTCCGGGTCGTCCCGTCGGAGCACCCGGCCGACCGGCCGCATGCCCTCGACGTCGCGACTTTCGGCGAAGGGGTGGAGACCTCCCGTGTCGAGGTGGCCGCCGAGGGGGAGCGGACCGCGCTCGGCGGCCTCGACCTCGACGCGCCGCTCGTGCTGCCTAACGCCGGCGACCTGTCGTGGACGACGCCGCTGCTCGACGAGCGCAGCCTGGCGGCGCTCGTCGCGGAGCTGCCCGCGATGACCGACGAGCAGGCGCGGGCGGTCGTCTGGGTCGGGCTGCGCGACCAGCTGGCGCTCGGGCTCGTCGACCCGCGGCAGCTTGTCGACCTCGCCGAGGTGGCGCTGCCCGTCGAGACCAACGACTCGGTCTTCGCGAGCGTGGGCATGCACCTCACCGGCACGGTGGCTCGCAGCTACCTGCCCGAGGAGGAGCAGGCGGCCGCACGAGCCCGGATGGCGGCGGTCGGTGAGCGGGTCCTGACCGCGGCCGAGCCCGGCAGCAGCCGGGCGCTCCAACAAC
>JBHWMJ010000008.1:0-6463 GCA_043423105.1 Marihabitans sp. | reverse complement strand
CGGTGAGGTGCGCTTCGAGCTCGACGGGCAGCCGCAGCGGCTCACGGTCACGTCGATCAAGTACGGGCTGGGCATCGAGTTCCACGACCCGACCAACGGCACGGAGACCCCGGCCTGGCGGCAGGTGAAGATCGACGACCCCGACGACGGCCTCGTGACGATCGACCTCAACGAGACGATCCTCATGTGGTTCGCCGTCACCGGCCACGCGACCTGTCCCGCGCCCGTCGAGGGCAACACGATCAGCGTCCCCGTGCGTGCGGGGGAGCGGCTGTAGGCCTCAGCTCGTCCGGTGCACCTTGTGCGCCGCCGCCTGCGCGAGTGGTCGCACGGTGAGCTTGTCGACGTTGACGTGGTGCGGCAGACCCGCGACCCACGCGACGCACTCGGCGATGTCCTCCTGGGTCAGCGGCTCCTCGACGCCTGCGTAGACGGCGTCGGCCTTGGCCTGGTCGCCGTCGAACCGCACGAGCGCGAACTCGTCGCTGCGCACCATGCCCGGTGCGATGTCGCAGATCCGCACCGGCTCGCCGTTGAGCTCGAGCCGGAGGGCGTCGTTCATCGCGATCTCGGCGGCCTTGGCGCCGCAGTAGCCCGCGCCGCCCTCGTACGTCACCTGGCCGGCGACCGAGGTGATGTTGATGATCGTCCCGCGCGCCGCCCGGAGCGCCGGCAGCAGCGCCTGGGTCACTGCGGCCGCGCCGAGGACGTTGGTCTCGTACATCGCCCGCCACCGGTCGAGGTCCGCGACGGCGACCGGCTCCGAGCCGAAGGCTCCGCCCGCGTTGTTGACGAGCAGCGTGACCTTGGGTCCGGCCGCCTCTGCAAGGGCTGCCACGTCCTCCCCCTTCGTCACGTCGCAGGTCACCGCCCGGGCGCCGATCTCCGCGGCCAGCGCCTCGACCCGCTCAGTCCGCCGAGCCGCGACGACGAC
The DNA here is from genome assembly GCA_043423105.1 of Marihabitans sp. GTDB lineage: Bacteria > Actinomycetota > Actinomycetes > Actinomycetales > Dermatophilaceae > Marihabitans. Next base: position 5,529 of record JBHWMJ010000008.1, on the reverse strand, counting down.
GTCGTACCCGTCCGCCGCGAGGCGCTGCGCGCACGCCTTGCCGATCCCGCTGCTCGCCCCGGTCACCACAGCCACGCCCCGCGAAGTGCTCATGCGCCCGAGCCTAGGACCAGGCGCCGAGCAGCTCCGCGGCAGCCAGCCAGCTGGCGAGCCCGAGGGCGAGGACGAAGCTGGCGAGCCACAGCACTGGCGGGACCCCGGTGAGCCGGGCCAGCGCCGCCGCGTCGCTCCGCGGGTCGCGGCTGCCGAGCACCGCGCCGACGTGCCGCCAGGCGCCGACGAGCAGGAGCACGCCCACGCCGACGACGACGTGCTGCTGCACCCGGTCGTCCCGCCACCACCACAGCGCGCCGGTCGCTGCCACCGTGGCGACGACGACCGCCCCGGTGAGTGCCGAGCGCACGTAGAGCAGCGCGACGACAAGAGCGGCGAGCAGGACCGTGAGCACCGGCGCCGCCCACCCGCGAGCACCTGCGACGACGAGGAGCGCCCCGACGAGTGCCGGCGCCGGGTAGCCCGACCAGGTCGTCGCGACCATCGCAGGGCCGTCCGGTCGACCCACCGTCACCGCGTGCCCGGACATGTCGCTCCGCAGGACGAAGCCCGTGAACCGTCGCCCGCCGACCACCCCGACGACAGCGTGGCCGAGCTCGTGGACCAGGGTCACCCCGAGCCGCAGCACGCGCCATGCGGGCATCCATCCGACGGCGACCGCGGTGAGCGCGAGCACGACGAGGACCCCCGCCGGTGTGAGCAGCTCGGTGCGCTCGGCCGGCGACCAGCGCAGCGCGATGTCGGAGACGTCCATCGCGGGCACGGTAGAGCCACTGGCTGGACGCAGGCTCCACAGGCAACGCCGTGCCGTGCCACGATGCCGGTATGCCCCAGGAGCGCGAGCTGACCGAGCCGGTCGACCTGGCCCGCGGCCGTCAGCTCAACCCTGACGCTGTCGGCTGGTCGCGAACTGCCTTGCACCGCACCGAGATCGACGGCTGGGGCCGCACCAAGAGGTGGGAGTACTGGGGGATCGTCACCGACACCCACGTCATCGGCCTGACCGTCGCCGGCCTCGACTACCTCAGCACCGCCTCGATCTACGTCCTCGACCGGACGACGAAGCGCGAGTGGCGACGTGACGGCATCTCCCCCTTCGCCCGGCCCAGGCTCAGCGATGTCCCCGGTGACGGGACCGCGGCCCTGAGCGCCGGCGGGGTGGACATCGAGATCACCGACGCTCCTGGTGCCACGGCGATCCGGGCGGAGGCGAAGGGGGTCCGCCTCGCCGTCGAGGTCGAGCGCGACGGCAGCGACTCGCTGAGCGTCGTCGTGCCGTGGAGCGAGCGGCACTTCCAGATGACGACGAAGGACCTCGCCAACCGGGTCGCCGGCACCCTCACCCTCGACGGCGAGGAGCACGAGGTTCGCGGCTGGGCTGTGCTCGACCGCGGCCGCGGACGATGGCCGTACCGCAACACGTGGAACTGGGGCGCCGGGAGCGGCGTCGTCCACGGGGAGCGCGTGGCCGTCCAGGTCGGCGGGCGGTGGACCGACGGGACCGGCTCGACGGAGAACGCGATCTTCGTCGCCGGGCGGCTGCACAAGATCAGCGAGGACCTCGAGTGGGTCTACGACCGGGACGAGTGGGAGTCGCCGTGGCACGTGCTCGGGGAGCGGATCGCGCTGACCTTCCGGCCCTTCCACGTCCGCCACGCGATGACCGAGGCCGGGGTGATCGCGGTGAAGACCCACCAGGCCTTCGGTCGGTGGAACGGCATGGTGATCCTCGAGGACGGCACCCCGCAGCGCGTCGACGACGTCGTCGGCTGGGCCGAGGAGTGCCGCAACCGCTGGTGACGCGTCGGGCCGTGCGAAGGTTGCCGCATGGCTGACGTGACCCTGCTCCACAACCCGAAGTGCTCGACCTCGCGCCACGCGCTCGAGGTCATCGAGGCCTCCGGCGTCGACTCCGAGGTCGTCCAGTACCTCAAGACCCCGCTCGACGAGCCGGCCCTGCGCCAGCTCATCGGCAGGCTCGAGGACCCGGTGACCGACCTCGTCCGCCGCGACCCGTACTTCAAGGCGCAGGGCCTCACCGACGCCGACGTGCAGACCGAGGACCAGGTCGTCGCTGTCCTCACCGAGCACCCGCGGCTCATGCAGCGCCCGGTCATCGTCCGCGGCGAGCGGGCGATCATCGGCCGCCCGAAGGACCGGGTCGAGGAGTTCGTCAGCTGACGATGTTGCTGTCTGTCGCTGTATGCCCCTGGCGCTAGACAGCGGCAGAGAGTCCGATCAGCCGCGGCGGTAGACCGGCTCGTCGGGGGTCGAGAGCCCCGGCTGGTACCGGTACCCCGCGCCGTCGAAGTCGTGCAGCGCCCGCACCGAGCGCACCCGCTGCTGCACGATCCACGCTGCCATCTCGCCGCGGGCGCGCTTGGCGCTGAAGGAGATGACCTTCCACGCCCCGCTCTTCGCACGGTCCTCGAAGCGGGGCGTCACGATGCGCGCATCGAGGTCGTCGAAGCTCACCGACCCCGAGTACTCCTGCGAGGCGAGGTTGACGATGACGGCCGGGCCGGGGGAGTCGGCGAGGTCGGTGGCCAGCTGCTCGGTGATCCGGTCGCCCCACCACGCGTAGAGCGAGTCCCCGCGATCGGTCGCCAGCCGCGTGCCCATCTCGAGCCGGTAGGGCTGCATGAGGTCGAGCGGTCGCAGCACGCCGTAGAGACCGGAGAGGATCCGCACCGTCTTCTGCGCCTCGGTGAGGTCGCGGGCGTCGAAGCGGCCGGCCGCGTCCATGCCCCGGTACACGTCACCGTCGAAGGTCCAGATCGCCGGTCGCGCGTTCTTCAGGTCGAAGGGGGTGGCGAAGTCTTCGTAACGCTGCGCGTTGAGCTCGCCGAGGTCGGCCGAGACGTGCATGAGGTCACTGATCTCCTCGGGCGACTTCGTGCGCATCACCTCGACGAGCTCGCTGGCCTCGTCGAGCAGCCGCGGCTGCGTGTGCTTGCGCGAGGGCAGCTTCGAGTCGAGGTCGAGGGACTTCGCGGGGGAGAGCAGGGTGAGCACGACCCGACCGTACCCCGGTCGGCTCAGTCGCCGGCGATGGCGAACATCCAGTTGCCCTGCGCCTCGATGCCGACGCGGTAACCCATGTATCCCGAGCCGCCGTCACGCATCAGCTGCGCCTGCTCGGCGGTGACGAGGTCGGCGTCGATCGCCTCCTGCCAGGCCGCATCGTCGTCCTGGTACTGCACCGTGGCCACCCGCGGCCACACGACGTAGGTCTCGCTGCCGTTCTTCGTCGTGCCCCACGGCGTGCCAAGCGCGGCCGCGGTGCTCCAGTACCGACCGGACTCGTCGTCCGGGAGCGCCCACACCTCCTTCGGGCCGACGGCGCCGAAGCTCAGCGAGGTCTTGTCGGCGGTCGACCGGCGCACGAGCGCGTCCGTCCGGCAGCCCGTCGCGTCGTCGAGGATCGCCTGCGCGACCGGACGGGCCTTCGCCGGGATCTTGTCGGCGTCATGGAGCGTGACGTCGAGACCGCTCGCGGTGCAGTCACCGGAGGCGGTGGACGAGGTCGACGACGGGGTGCTGCTCGTCGGGGACGAGGACGTCGCGGACGATGACGAAGGGGTGCTGCTCGTCGATGACGTCGACGTCTCCGTCGTCGAGGTCGAGGTGGTCGACGACGTGGGGGAGCTGGTCGAGGCCGCGGCGTCGTCTTGGTCGCCGCCCTGGCAGGCGGCGAGCCCGCCGCTCAGGGCGAGAGCGAGCGCGCCGGTGGCGATGGCAGTGGTGGTCCGGCGGTTGTCCATGGGATCTCCTCGGTCCGGTGGCCCCGCGACTCTGAGGGGCCATCTGCCCATGGTGCTCGAGAGGCCGCGTCGGCGCGACCTCAGCGGTGCGGTTGAATCGATCGGGTGAGCTCACCCCTTCGCGTCGCCTCGTACAACGTCAACGGGATCCGCGCCGCGCAGCACCGCGGCTTCGGCTCGTGGCTGGCCCGGCGCGACCCCGACGTCGTCGCGCTGCAGGAGGTCCGGGCCCCGGCCGACGACGTCCCGGAAGGGGTCTTCGCGCCGCTGCACGCGATCTACGAGCCCGGCCACATCCCCGGACGAAACGGCGTCGCGATCCTCACCCGGGTCGCGCCCGCGGCGGTGCGCACCTGGGACGGCGAGGCCGTCCACTACGCGCCGGGCGAGAATCCGGTCCGGGTCCAGGCCCCCTTTGGCACGATGGCGCGGGGGATGTCGCGGTACGCGACCGAGGGTCGCTACGTCGAGGTCGACCTCGCGGACGCCCCGCTCACCGTCGCCTCCCTCTACCTGCCGAAGGGGGGTCTGCCGGCCGAGCTGCAGAAGCCGGGCCGGATGCGGGAGGCGCCCGACGGAGGGGCGAAGTTCGCCCGGAAGATGCACTTCATGGACGCGTTCGCGCGGCAGGTGACCCGCTCGCGCAAGGAGGCGCTCGCGGCCGGGCGCGAGTTCCTCCTCATGGGCGACCTCAACATCGCGCACCTCACCCACGACGTCCGCAACTGGCGGCGCTCGCACCAGGCCGAGGGCTTCCTGCCCGTCGAGCGCGAGTGGATCGACGCGCTCATCGGTCCGCGCACCCTCGTCGACGTCCTGCGCCGGCACGTCGGGGAGGTCGACGGTCCGTACTCGTGGTGGTCGTGGATGGGGCAGGCCTTCAACAACGACGTCGGCTGGCGCATCGACTACCACCTCGCGACCCCGCGGTTGGCCCGCTGCGCCGTCGACGCGGGAGTAGACCGCGAGCCGAGCTACGACGAGCGGGTGAGCGACCACGCCCCGGTCGTCGTCGACTACGACCTCGCGGGGCTCGTCAGGTGACGCTCGCTGTCGGTGCCGGGGTCGTCGTGCTCAGCTATGCCCTCAACCCGAAGTACCGCGACCGCCTCCGGGTCTTCCGGCGACGGGGAGAGGCTGCTGGTCCAGGGCGCCACACCCGTTGGCGCTCGCGGCTGCTCGGGCCGGACGCCTCGCTCGGAGCGACCGCGACGGTGGCGCTGGGCGCCGGTCTCGTCGAGGCCGCGAGCATGCTGCCGTACCTTGCCGCGATCGGCACGATCACCGCGCTCCAGCTGCCGACCGCCGCTCGTGGACGGTCGGCATCGTCGGTCGTCCTCCTCCTGCTCAACGGCCTCCCGGTCCTCATCGGGCGCCTCGGATGAGGGGTTACTCCGGTGGAGAGGGGGAAGGCTGCCACCGCGGCGAAGGAATGCGCGCTAGCTGTACCCGGTCACCACGTTGGTCGCAGGCGGCTGATTGGGGGCTTGCCTCGGAGTGAGCTGTGACGGCGGACAGTGTTGTAGTGCTCGAGCCACGGTGCAAGGGCGTCTGCCCGTTCGGCGTTGCTGGTGAAGGTCTGGCGGTAGGCCCACTCGGTGGCCAGGGTGCGGTTGAGGCGCTCGACCTTGCCGTTCTGCCAGGGGCAGTGGGGTTTGATGAACCTCTGCTTGGCGCCCAGCTCGGCGCAGACCCGCTTCATGTCGACAGT
>JBHWMJ010000137.1:0-4036 GCA_043423105.1 Marihabitans sp. | reverse complement strand
CGTAGGTGTTGACGACGAAGGCGACGGCCTCGCCGAGGTGCCCCTCGAGCCGGTCGCGCCAGGACTGCTCCTCGACCAGGTGTGCGCTGATGTGGCTGAGCAGCTCGTCGCCGCGCTGCCAGAAGTAGCTCTCCCGGTCGTACATCGCGCCGATGAGAGCGGTGCGGAAGGACTGCCAGATGGCGACGGCGCTCTTCGGGACCTGCGGGTGGGCCAGGAGGCGCTCCTTGAGCCGCTCGGCGCTGGCCTGCACCTCGGAGTCGTGCTGCAGGTCGTCCGCGAGCCGGCGCAGCAGGTCGTCGAGGGCCTGCCGAGCCGGGTGCACCGGGTTGGCGCGCATCTCCTCGAGCCAGGCGACGGCCTGCTTGTACCCCCAGCCGATGACGCGCTCGTCGAGCCACGGCGGGCTCCACCAGGGCGCCTTCTCGCCGACGACGTCGGCGAAGATCTCGGGGTTGTCGCGCAGCCACACGACGAGGTGGTCGAGACCGAGGTCGACGAGGCCCGAGTGGGTCCCCTCCTCGACGACCGAGTCGAGGAGGGAGCCGGCGATCGGGCTGATCGGCTCCTTCGCCAGCCGGGGCAGGAGGAGGGTGGAGAGGAAGTCCTCGACGTCCTCGTCCTTCATCCGCTGCAGACCCGCGCGCCCCGCCCGGACGGCCTCGGTGAGGACGCGCTCCCGGCTCGCCGGGTCGTCCAGCCAGCGACCGAGGCGAAGGGCGACCTGGGCGGACGCGAGCCGCTCACGAGCGATCTCCTCGGTGAGGAAGTTCTCCGAGACGAACTCCTGCAGGCTGCGGCCGAGCTCGTCCTTGCGTCGCTTGACGAGCGCGGTGTGCGGGATCGGCAGCCCGAGCGGGTGCTTGAAGAGCGCGGTGACCGCGAACCAGTCGGCAAGCGCACCGACCATCGCGGCCTCGGCGGCGGTGTTGACATAGCCCCATACGCCTCCGTGGTCGAGGCGGAGGGTGAGGACGTAGATCACCGCGGCGAGCGCCAGCAGAGACGTGGCGACGACCCGCATCCGGCGCAGACCGGCGCGGCGGGCCTGGTCGGCCGGGGTCTCGACGAGGAAGCTCACGTAAGGATCTAACCGCAGGTCGGTCCCTAGACTTCCCACGTGGACTTCCTGGGTGGCCTCATGCCGACGCACGACCTGACGTACGACGACGTCTTCATGGTGCCGCGCCGCAGCGAGGTGCTCTCGCGCCACGGCGTGGACCTCGCGAGCGTCGACGGGACCGGGACGACGATCCCTCTCGTCGTCGCGAACATGACGGCGATCGCCGGCCGTCGGATGGCCGAGACGACGGCCCGTCGCGGCGCTCTGACGGTGCTGCCCCAGGACATCCCCGTGGACGTCGTCGCCGACGTCATCGCGTGGGTGAAGTCCCGCCACCTCGTCCACGACAGCCCGATCGAGCTCGACCCGACGGCCACGGCCGGGGAGGCGCTCGTCCTCATCCACAAGCGCGCGCACGGCGCGGGCGTCGTCGTCGAGGACGGCCGGCCGGTGGGCATCGTCACCGAACGCGACCTCGAAGGGGTCGACCGCTTCGCCCAGGTCCGCGACGTGATGTTCAGCGAGCTCGTCACGCTGCCCGAGGACCACGACGCCGCAGCCGCCTACGAGCGGCTCAGCGCCGAGCACCGCCGCGTCGCGCCGGTCGTCGACTCCGACGGTCGTCTCGTCGGCATCCAGACCCGCAAGGGGGCAGTCCGCTCCTCGATGTACCGTCCCGCGCTCGACGACCAGGGTCGGCTGCGCGTGGCCGCAGCGGTCGGGATCAACGGCGATGTCGCCGGCAAGGCCCAGGCGCTGCTCGACGCCGGGGTCGACGTGCTCGTCATCGACACCGCGCACGGGCACCAGCAGAAGATGCTCGACGCGCTCGCCGCGGTCCGCTCGCTCGACCCCCAGGTCCCGATCGTCGCCGGCAACATCGTCTCGGCCGAGGGCACCCGCGACCTCATCGCCGCGGGCGCCGACATCATCAAGGTCGGGGTCGGTCCCGGCGCGATGTGTACGACGCGGATGATGACGGCCGTCGGTCGGCCGCAGTTCTCCGCGGTCCTCGAGTGCGCCGCCGCCGCGCGCGAGCTCGGCAAGCACGTGTGGGCCGACGGCGGGGTCCGCCACCCGCGCGACGTCGCGCTGGCGCTGGCTGCCGGGGCGAGCAACGTCATGATCGGGTCGTGGTTCGCCGGGACGCTGGAGTCGCCTGGCGAGCTCTTCACGGACGCCGAGGGCCGTCAGTACAAGGAGTCCTTCGGCATGGCGTCGGCCCGGGCGGTGCGCAACCGCACGGCCGAGGACTCCCCCTTCGAGCGGGCACGCAAGGCGCTCTTCGAGGAGGGCATCTCGACGGCCCGGATGTACGTCGACCCCGCCCGGCCGGGCGTCGAGGACGTCATCGACCAGATCATCGCCGGGGTCCGCAGCTCGTGCACCTACGCAGGCGCGGCGAACCTCGAGGAGTTCCACGAGCGTGCCCTCGTCGGGCTCCAGTCCACCGCGGGCTACGCCGAGGGCCGCCCGCTGCACACCTCCTGGTGAGCGGAGCCGCACCGTGCACTCCTTAAAGCCCCTGACCGCCGGCGTCGGCCCCTACGACGCCCTCCGGCGCACTGCATTCGTCCTCGAGCGCTCGCGCCAGCACAGCCGTCGGGTCGAGGCCTTCCGCGGGGCGGCGAAGGTCGTCCGCGAGGTCGGCGACGAGGAGATCGCGGCGCGGGCGGCCAACGGCACCCTCACCGACCTGCCAGGGATCGGGAAGTCCACCGCCGGGGTCGTCGAGCAGGCCGTCGCCGGTGAGCTGCCCTCCTATCTCGCCCGCCAGCAGGAGGACGAAGGGGGGCCGCTCGTCGACCTCGACGAGGGAGCCACGGCGCTCGTCGAGGCCGTCGTCGGCGACTGCCACACGCACTCCGACTGGTCGGACGGCGGCAGCCCGATCGAGGAGATGGTCCTCACCGCCGTCGAGCTCGGCCACGAGTGGATGGTCCTCACCGACCACTCCCCGCGGCTGCGGATCGCCAACGGGCTCTCGGTCGAGCGGCTCCAGAAGCAGCTCCGCCTCGTCGACCAGATCGACGGAGCGCTCGGCGACTCCTTCCGCCTGCTCAAGGGCATCGAGGTCGACATCCTCGACGACGGCGGGCTCGATCAGACCGACGAGATGCTCGGCCGGCTCGACATCGTCACCGCGAGCGTGCACAGCAAGCTCAAGATGCCGAAGGGGGCGATGACCCAGCGGATGCTCGGCGCGGTCCGCAACCCCCGGGTCGACGTCCTCGGCCACTGCACGGGGCGGCTCGTCACAGGCAGCCGCGGCACCCGCCCGCAGAGCGAGTTCGACGCCCGCGCCGTCTTCGAGGCGTGCGCCGAGCACGACGTCGCCGTCGAGATCAACAGCCGTCCGGAGCGCTGCGACCCGCCCGACGACCTCGTCGAGATGGCTCGCGACATCGGGTGCCTCTTCGCGATCGACTCTGACGCGCATGCCCCCGGGCAGCTCGAGATGAAGGTCTACGGGGCCGAGCGCGCCCACCGGCTCGGCATCGACGCCGACCGGATCATCACGACGTGGGACGCCGACCGGCTCCTCGACTGGTCGCGCACCCGACGGGGCTGAGGCCCCCTTCGTCCCCGTTTTGGCAGTTGCCGATGCGCCGTCTATAGTTCATACGTCCTCGACGGATCCGGGCGCTGCCTGCTGCGTGGCGAGGGGTCTGATCGATCGGGTCCCCATCGTCTAGCGGCCTAGGACCCCGCCCTTTCACGGCGGTAGCACGGGTTCGAATCCCGTTGGGGATACGCAGTACTGATTGACCACAACTCAATCGGCCTTGCACCACCAAGGCCCCGTAGCGCAGTTGGTTAGCGCGCCGCCCTGTCACGGCGGAGGTCGCGGGTTCGAGTCCCGTCGGGGTCGCTCGTCACGTCACGGACGTGACTCGGCCAGGTAGCTCAGTTGGTACGAGCGTCCGACTGAAAATCGGAAGGTCGGCGGTTCGACCCCGCCCCTGGCCACCA
>JBHWMJ010000002.1:0-10878 GCA_043423105.1 Marihabitans sp. | reverse complement strand
GGACCGCGCTGGTCGACCGGCTCGACGGCGACGGCGTGGTCCCGCGGGCCGCGGACCGGTCCGCGGACACGGTCGCGCACCCGCTGCTCGCCTCCCTCGGGCGCGACAGCCGCGAGCTCGTCCGGGTGCTGTCCCCGCCGGACGGCGACGTCGACGAGCTGCTCGCGGCCCCGGTTGCAGAGCCCACCACGGTCCTCGGCTGGCTGCAGTCCGACATCGCCGCCAACCGCGTGCCCGACGCCGCGGTGCGGGGCGTCCGCGTCCCGGCGCCCGACGACCGGAGCCTGTCGATCCACGCCTGCCACGGACCGACCCGGCAGGTCGAGGTGCTCCGCGAGGTGCTCGTCGGGCTGCTCGAGGACGACCCGACCCTCGAGCCGCGCGACGTCCTCGTCATGTGCCCCGACGTCGAGGTGTACGCGCCCCTCATCGGTGCAGCCTTCGGCCTCGGCGACCACGGCACCGACGCCACCGGCGTCGACACCCACCCCGCGCACCGGCTGCGGGTCTCGCTCGCCGACCGCTCGCTCCGGGCGACGAACCCGCTGCTGTCCGTCGCGGAGCAGCTCGTCGCCCTCGTCGCGGGGCGCGCGACGGCCAGCGAGGTCCTCGACCTCATCGGCAGCGACCCGGTCCGGGCGCGCTTCCGGCTCGACGACGACGACCTCGACCGGCTCACCGGGTGGGTGGCCGCCACCGGGGTCCGGTGGGGTCTCGACGCGGCCGGACGGTCCCCCTTCGCCCTGGCCGCCGAGGAGCAGAACACCTGGGCCTTCGGGCTCGACCGTCTGCTCTCCGGCGTTGCCGTCTCCGCCGACGGCCCGCTGAGCATCGGTGGCCACACGCTGCCCTACGACGACATCGGCAGCGGCAGCATCGACCTCGCCGGCCGGCTTGCCGAGGCCATCTCCCGGCTCGAGGCTGCCGTCGGGGCTCTGGCCGAGGCACGTTCGGCCGCGCAGTGGACGAGCACCCTGCGCGAGTCCGTCCTCGTCCTCACCGACGTCGCACGGGACGACGCGTGGCAGGTTGGCGACCTCGACCGGGTGCTCGCCGAGGCCTCCCAGCACGCGCCCGATGACCTCCCCCTGACCATCGCCGACGTCCGGGTCCTGCTCGCCGACCGGCTGGCGGGGCGTCCGAGCCGGGCGAGCTTCCGGACCGGCGGGCTCACGGTCTGCACGATGGTGCCGATGCGGTCGGTGCCGCACCGGGTCATCTGCCTCGTCGGGCTCGACGACGACAGCTTCCCTCGGCAGCAGAGCATCGACGGCGACGACGTCCTGGCCAGGACCCCGCTCACCGGTGAGCGTGACGCGCGCAGCGAGGACCGGCAGCTGCTCCTGGACGCCGTGATGGCCGCCGGCGAGCGCCTCGTCGTCACCTACACCGGCGCCGACGAGCGCAGCGGCGAGCGACGTCCGCCGGCCGTGCCGCTCGGCGAGCTCATCGACGCCGCGGCCGAAACAGTTGCGCCCATGGCCGCATCGGGCGAGCGCCCCTCCGACGGCGCGGCGGCCGACCCCGAGGCCGCCGCGGTCACCGCCTCCCTCGCGGTGGGCGAGGTGCGCCACCCGCTGCAGCCCTTCGACGCACGCAACTTCGCCGTCGGCGAGCTCACCGCGACCGACGAGCCGTTCTCCTTCGACCTCGCCGGGCTCGACGGCGCCACGGCTCTGCTGCGCGGCCCCACCCCCGGACCACCGCTCCTCGATGCGCCGCTGCCCGCCGAGGAGCTGCCCGAGGTCTCCCTGACCCAGCTCGTCGAGCTCGTGACCTCCCCTGCTCGGACCTTCCTGCGCGACCGGCTGGGACTCGCCGTGAGCTGGGAGGCCGACGAGGTGAGCGACCGGATGCCCGTCGACCTCGACAACCTCGAGAAGTGGGCCATCGGAGACCGGGGCGCCCGTGCCCGCCTGTCCGGCCGGACCGCCGAGGAGGTGTGGACGGCCGAGCTGCTCCGGGGCGAGCTGCCCCCCAGCGGGCTCGCTCGGCACACGCTGAGCCCGGTCTGCGAGCGCGTCGAGGATCTCGTGTCCGCGGTGGCGAGCCTGCGGGGCGATGCTCCGGGCCGCACGGTGCACGTCGAGATCGCGCTCCCTGGGGGGAGGCGCCTGACCGGCGCGGTCGACGGCGTCCACGACCACCGGCTCATCACCGCCGGGTACAGCAGCGTGAGCGCCAAGCAGCTGCTCACGACGTGGGTGCGCCTGCTGGCCCTCACCGCCGGCCACCCGGAGGGCGGCTGGGAGGCGAGCGTCCTCGGGACGACGACGAAGGGGGTGGTGAGCCGTTCCTTCGGGCGGCTCGAGCCCGAGCTCGCGCGTGCCCGGCTTGCGGACCTCGTCGAGCTCCTCGTCCTCGCTCGCACGTGCGTCCTGCCGCTGCCGCCGAAGACCGGGCACGCCTACGCCCAGGTCGTCCACCGCGACGACCGCAAGACAGTCTCCGCCCGCCGGTCCGCCGAGAACGAGTGGGTGCCCGACGACCGTGGCTGGAACGACGAGCGATCCGACCGCTGGTGGCGGCTCGCGTACGGCGATGCCGCACCGGTCGACGCGCTCTTCGCCCCCGCAGCCGGCCCCGGGACCGACCTCGGCTCTCTCGCCCCGCGGATGTGGGACCCGCTCCTGGACAACCTCGGAGGCGGCCGATGAGTGAGGTCACCGCCTTCGACATCACCGCAGACCTGCCCGGCGCCGGCGAGACGGTCCTGCTCGAGGCGAGCGCCGGCACGGGCAAGACGTGGACGATCGGTGCGCTCGTCGCGCGGTACGTCGCCGAGGGCATGCCGCTGGAGTCGCTGCTCGTCATCACCTTCGGACGCGCGGCGAGCCAGGAGATGCGCGAGCGGGTGCGCGAGCACCTGCGGATGGTCCACCGGGGCCTGGCCCAGCCGGACGAGGCGAGCACCGACCCGGTCATCACGATGCTGCGCGACGGACGCGACGACGAGGTCGCGCTGCGCGAGCGACGTCTCCGCGAGGCGCTGACCCACTTCGACGCGGCGACGATCGCGACGACGCACCAGTTCTGCCAGCTCGTGCTCCGTGGTCTCGGCATCGCCGGCGACACCGACCCTCGGGCACGGCTCGTCGAGGACCTCACCGACCTGCGAGACGAGGTCGTCGACGACCTCTACCTCAGAGGGTTCGCCGCGACCGAGGGTCCGCCCGCGTTCTCCCGCGAGGAGGCCGGCTCGATCGCCCGGGTGGTCACCGAGCACCCCCACTCGGCGATCGTCCCGGCCGGCCTGCCGCACGGCAGCACCTCGGCCCGGAAGCTGGGTTTCGCCGAGCTCGTCCGCACGGAGATGACCCGGCGGAAGCGGCGGCTCGGCGTGCTGAGCTTCGACGACCTGCTCAGCGAGCTCGCCGACGCCCTCGCGGACGACACGAGCCCCGCCCGGCAGCGCATGCGGGACCGGTGGCAGGTGGTGCTCGTCGACGAGTTCCAGGACACCGACCCGGTCCAGTGGCAGGTCCTCGACCGAGCCTTCGCCGGGCACTCGACCCTCATCCTCATCGGCGACCCGAAGCAGGCCATCTACGGCTTCCGGGGTGGCGACGTCCACACCTACCTCCAGGCCTCGGCCACCGCGACCCGGCAGCACACCCTCCTGCGCAACTACCGGTCGGACCCCGGGCTGGTCAGCGCGCTCACGACGATGATGCGCGGGGCCCAGCTCGGGTCGCCGGAGATCGTCGTCCACCCGATCGAGGCCCACAAGACGTCGTGCCGGCTGGCCCTGCCCCAGGCAGGTGACGACCCGACGAGCGACGACCCGCCCCCCGCGCCCGCCCCGGTCCGGCTCCGCGCGGTGCCGAGCCGACTCGTCACGGACGAGGACGGCAAGATCCCCATCGGGCGCGTCCGACCGGTCGTGGCCGCAGACTGCGCGGCCGAGGTGGCCCGCCTGCTCGGGTCGGGCATGACCTTCGACAACGGGGACGGACCGCGTCGGCTGCGGCCGGGCGACATCGCGGTCCTGGCCCATCGACGCGACTCCCTCGACCAGGTGCGCGGCGCGCTCGCCGACGTCGGGATCCCGGCAGTCATCGTCTCGTCCGAGTCGATCTTCGAGACCCCGGCGGCCGCCGACTGGCTCACCCTGCTCGAGGCCATGAGCCAGTCCCACCGTCCGGAGCGGGTCCGGGCAGCCGCGCTCACCCCCTTCGTCGGGCATCGGGCTGCCGACCTCGAGGCGGAGGGCGACCGCCTCGTCGACGAGACCGCGCGGGTGCTGCGGTCGTGGACGGAGGTCCTCGGGCGGCGTGGGGTCGCTGCGGTGCTCGCGGCCGCCACGAGCAACGGCCTCGAGGGGCGGGTCCTGCGGCACCACGGAGGAGAGCGCCGCCTCACCGACCTGCGGCACCTCGGCGAGGTGCTCCACGAACGGACCGTCGTCGAGGGCGACGGGCTGACCGCGCTGACGACCTGGCTGCGCGAGCGGATGCAGGACGCCCGGCACGAGGAGCGCACCCGCCGGCTCGAGAGCGACGCCGACGCCGTGGCGCTCGCGACGATCCACGCCAGCAAGGGCCTGCAGTACCCGGTCGTCCTGCTGCCCTTCGTCGCCGACCGCTTCGTCATGCCGAGCAACCGGCTCACCAGCCTGCACCTGCACGACGAGCAGGGTCGCCGCAGCGTCGACATCGGGGTCACGGACGACAACGACCGCGGCGAGCGGGTCCGGCGCCACCTCGAGGAGGAGGACGGCGAGGCCCTGCGACTGCTCTACGTCGCGCTGACCCGGGCGCAGAGCCAGGTGGTCGCCTGGTGGTTCCCCAGCGGACGCAACACCTCGGCGTCGGCGCTGCACCGGATGCTCTTCGGTCGTGGCCCGGGCGACGGGGTGCTGCCGCCCCGGTCCGACGTGCCGGACGACCGGCTGGCGGCTGAGCGGCTGCGCCGCTGGGAGGGCGAAGGGGCGTTCGTGCTCGAGGTCGTCGGCGGGGGTGACGTCGAGTCGGTGCCGCAGCAGCGCCCGGACCGCGAGCTCGCCGCTCGCGGCTGGACGCGGGTCGTCGACGACGGCTGGATCCGCACCTCGTACACGAGACTGACCCGTCCGCTCGAGCTCGGGCACACCCTCGGTACCGGGGTCGGCCCTGCGGGCTCGGTCGACAGCGAGCCCGAGCACGGCCCGCGTGAGGGTGATGAGGAGCGGGGGCCCGCGGTAGTCCCCGGCGAGCGCCACGCGCCGGCCCCGTCGGCCCCTCCTTCCGGCGCCCCCAGGCCGACTGCGGACGGACCTCTGCCGTCGCCGATGGCCGACCTGCCCGTGGGTGCGACCTTCGGCAACCTCGTCCACGCCGTCCTCGAGGACGCAGACCCCCAGGCCCCGGACCTCCGCGAGGAGCTCCTCGCCCACATCGACGCGCAGGCCGGACGGTGGACGGTGGCGGGTCTGGAGCGAGAGACGCTGGCCGACGCGCTCGTGGCTGTCTGCGACACACCGCTCGGACCGCTCGTGCCGGGCGCGACGCTCCGGTCCATCTCGCGAAGCGACCGGCTGTGCGAGATGGCCTTCGAGCTGCCGCTCGCGCGCGGGGACGCGGCACGCGCCGGAGAGGGAGCGATGCTCGGCGAGCTCGCCGGGCTGCTGCGAGCGCACCTGCCGGAGGGCGACCCCGTGCGGGGCCTCGCCGACACCCTCGATGACCCGGCAGTCGGGCAGCAGCCGCTGCGCGGCTACCTCACCGGCTCCGTCGACGTCGTGATGCGTCACGAGGGCCGCTACGTCGTCGTCGACTACAAGACGAACTGGCTCGGGACTGCCGACGAGCCCCTCACGACGGACCACTACGGACCGATGGCGCTGCACGAGGCGATGGGGCACTCGTCCTACCCGCTGCAGGCGCTGCTCTACGCCGTCGTCCTGCACCGCTTCCTCCGGTGGCGGCTGCCCGGCTACGACCCGAGCGAGCATCTCGGCGGGGTCCTGTACCTCTACGTGCGGGGCATGGCTGGCCCGGGCTCGCCGGTGACGGGCGGGCACCCGAGCGGGGTCTTCTCCTGGCTCCCACCGGTCGCCCTCGTCGAGGCGGTCTCCGAGCTGCTCGACGGGAGGTCCTCATGAGCACGCACGACGCGACGACCAAGCCCGGCGCCGCACCGGAGGCCCCGGCCACGGCGGCCCTCGACCCCTTCGTCCCGACGGGACCTCGTGACCGACGGCTCGCGCTGCACGCCTCCGGCATCCTCGCCCGCGCCAACGTGCTGGGGTGGGTCGAGGCGGCCGACGTCCATGTCGCGGGCCGCCTCGGCGACCTCGTCGGTGAGGACGACGACGCCGTCCTGCTCGCCCTCGCACTCACGGTCCGGGCCGCCCGTGAGGGCTCGAGCTGCCTCGACCCGGCCGCGACGCTCGACGCCCTTCGGCACGCGACGCCGCCCGCCCTGTCCGAGGAGAGCGCCAGGCCGGCCGGTGAGCCCGCGGGCGAGCACCCTGACCCCGCCGACAGCACGACCCTGCTCGCGGAGCTGCCCGAGACGGCGGAGGAATGGCTGATGCAGGTCGAGGCGAGTGCCTCGGCACGCGCCGACGTGGTCCAGGTCGAGCACGGTCTGATCTACCTCGACCGCTACCACCGCGAGGAGGTCCTCGTCGCCGATGCGCTCGCCACCCGCACCGCCGGGCCGGCCCTGCCGGTCGACGGCGAGCTGCTCGAGGCCGGGTTGCAGCGGGTCTTCCGCAGGGACACGTGGGAAGAGCAGAAGACCGCCGTCCGCGAGGCCGCTGCGCGCAGCACGACGATCCTCGTCGGCGGTCCGGGCACCGGTAAGACCTCGACCGTCGCAGGTCTGCTCGCGCTCCTCGTCGAGCAGAGCGAAGGCATCGGCCGCCGCCCGACGATCGCCCTCGCGGCGCCCACCGGCAAGGCCGCCGCCCGGCTGCGCGAGTCGGTCCTCGACGCGGTCGCCCACTTCGAGCCGCCCGACCAGGCACGGGTCGGGGACGTCGAGGCTGTGACGCTGCACCGGCTCCTCGGGTGGCGTCGCGACAGCAGCACTCGCTTCCAGCGGGATCGCACCAACCCGCTCGCTCACGACATCGTCGTCGTTGACGAGGCCTCGATGCTCTCGCTGACGATGACGGCACGCCTGCTCGAAGCGCTGCGCCCGTCTGCACGACTCGTGCTCGTCGGCGACCCCGACCAGCTCGCGTCGGTCGAGGCCGGGGCGGTGCTCGCCGACCTCGTGGCCGGGTACGCGTCGAACGACGCCATGGACGCTGGGGCAGCGGGCAGCATCGCGCCCAGCCCTCCCGTCTCCCGGTTGGTCACCCCGCACCGGTACGGCAGCCGGATCGGCGACCTCGCGAGCGTCGTGCGGGACGGTGACGCAGACGAGGTGATGCGCATCCTCCGGTCCGCCCCCACGCAGGAGCCCGAGGACGAGCACGCAGACGCTGACGTGCGCTTCATCGAGGTGGCCGATCCCGATCAGGCGCACGCGGCGCTCGAGGGGTACCTCGTCCCTCGCGCCGAACGACTGCGCCGGCTCGCGCTCGACGGTGATGTCGAGGCCGCACTGCGCACGCTCGACGAGCACCGGTTGCTCTGCGCGCACCGCGACGGCCCGTGGGGCGTCTCGTCGTGGAACGCCCGGGTCGAGCGCTGGCTCAGCGAGAAGACCGGCTTCCACGGCCGCCAGCACGCCGGACGACCCCTCCTCGTCACCGCGAACGACTACCGGCTCGGCCTCTCCAACGGTGACACCGGCGTCGTCGTCCTCGGCGCGGAAGGACGCCTCGTCGCAGCCTTCGGCGATCCCCGGGACCCCACGGTCTACGGCGCGAGCACCGTCGCCGACGCCGAGACCGCGTACGCCATGACGATCCACAAGAGCCAAGGCAGCCAGGCCGACCACGTCACCGTGCTTCTGCCCGACGCCGACTCTCGCCTCCTTACCCGGGAGCTGCTCTACACCGGGCTGACCCGCGCGAAGAAGCGGGTGACCATCGTCGGGTCGGAGGCCTCGATCCGTGGCGCGGTCGGCCGACGCACCGCTCGGGCGTCCGGCCTCCGCCACCGGCTCTGACCCCTTCGCTGCCACGCACGGCGAAGGCCGCCGACCCGGGTAAGGGTCGACGGCCTCCGCCGTCCCGGAGGAATGGGCGGTCTCAGGAGCCGTACACGGACCGCACGCCCGCACGGTCGGTGGCGGTCATCCGCAGGTCGGACGACGAGCCGTTGCACTGCGGGTAGTGCATGATCGACGCCGAGTCGTACGCGGTCAGCGGACGCCAGTTGTTGTCCTCGAAGCAGGTCCCGGCCTCGGGCCGCGTGTGCTCGTGCCGGAAGCCGAGGACGTGCCCGAGCTCGTGCGCCATGATGTTGCTCGGGGTCCACGAGCCGCTGTTCTGCAGCGAGCGGGCGTTGACGAGGACGTTGCGGCTCGACTTCGGGGAGCTCGGGAAGAAGGCGCGCGCGATGTACTGCGTCGTCTTCGTCGGCTCGACGGAGAAGACCACGTTGCGGTTGCGCGTCGTGCACGAGCCGTCCTGCGTCGCGTCGTGGACAAAGTTGATCCGCGAGGAGGCGCCCTCCCACTGGCCGGCTCCGTTGGCCATCGCGTTCTTCACAGCGGTGTAGTCCGAGCCGAACTTCGTGCTCACGCAGTACGTGAGGTTCGTGGCCTGCGAGGCGGACCACTTGTCGTCAGCCCCGTAGACCCGGTTGATGATCAGACCGTCGGGGCTCGGGCCCGCCGTCATCTCCTGGTAGAAGGAGCGAAGCCCGCGCTCACCGCCGGCGACCTCGTCACCGTTGACGACGTACTGCCCGTCGATGTCCTTGAAGGTGGCGGCCTTGAACTCCTGGTAGCTCGGGGCGTCCGAGTCGACCGCGTAGCCGGTGGCGGCGGCCGTGACGGCGAGCAGCCCGGTGGCAGCGAGGGCGGTGACCGCTCGCATGGGGGTGCGCTTCATGGGTGACTCCTGTGGCGTCGTGGTCGGCTGGGGTGCCGACCGGATCACGCTAAGGAGCGTCCTTGCCATGGCTCCATCCCCCGATGGTCAGTTCTCCGCCAAGGATCGGTGCGGGTTCGGCCAGAAGCAGGGCTACCTCGTCATGGCTCGCTGGTACTCGCGGGTCGAGAGCGGCACGAAGATGACGAGGATGATGAGCACCCAGACGAGCGTGTAGATCTCGGCGTTCTGCAGCGCCCACGTGTACTCGGAGCTGGCCCGGACCGCCTCCTCGCTCATCCCCGTGCCGCCGCCGGCCATCGCGCCGAGGTTGCCGAAGTTGTCGCGCGCCGAGTGCGCGAGCGTCGAGACCGGGTTCCAGCCGGCGAAAGTCCGCAGCACCGACGGGAGGTTCTCGCTCGGCACGAAGGTGTTGGCGATGAAGGTCAGCGGGAAGATCACCATGAAGGACGCGTTGCCGACGACCTCGGGCGTGCGCACCTTGAGCCCGACCCACGCCATGACCCAGCTCACCGCGTAGGCGAAGAGCAGGAGGATGAGGAAGGCGAGGATCGCCGGGACGATGCCGTCGCGGATCCGCCAGCCGATGAGCAGCCCGGTCAGAGCCATGACAGCCAGCGAGATGACGTTGTTGACGACGTCGGAGAGCGTCCGGCCGACGAGCACCGCGCTCGGGTGCATCGGCAGGGTGCGGAAGCGGTCGATGACGCCCTTCTGCATGTCCTCGGCCATGCCGAAGCCGGTGAAGGTCCCGCCGAAGACGACGGTCTGGGCGAAGATGCCGGCCATCATGAACTCGCGGTAGCCCTGCCCGTCGCCGCCGGCGATGCTGCCGAAGACGAAGCCGAAGAGCAGGACGAACATGATCGGCTGCAGCGTCGTGAAGACGAGCAGGTCGGGGACCCGCTTGATCTTGATGAGGTTGCGACGAACGATCGTCATCGAGTCGCTCACGAGGGTGCTCATGCGCGCTGCTCCTCTGCGGTGTCGTCGGTGCTCTCCTCGGCCCGGTGGCCGGTGAGCGAGAGGAAGGCGTCGTCGAGCGTCGGTCGCCGGATGCCGATGTCCTGCACGGTCACCCCTGCGTCGCCGAGCATACGGACCGCCTCGACGAGCGCGGTCGTGCCCGTCGTCACCGGGAGGGTGAGCGTGCGGGTGTGGTCGTCGATCTCGGCGTCGCCGATGCCGAGGGGGCGAAGGGAGCCCGCCACCTCCGCGAGCCGGTCACCCTCCGCGATCGTCACGACGAGACGCTCCCCGCCCACCTGGGCCTTGAGCGTGTCGGCGTCGCCACGCGCGATGACCTGGCCGTGGTCGATGACGACGATGTCGTGCGCGAGCTGGTCGGCCTCCTCGAGGTACTGCGTCGTGAGGAGGACCGTCGTGCCGTCGGCGACGAGGTCGGTGATGACCTGCCACATGTCGCCGCGGCTGCGAGGGTCGAGCCCCGTCGTCGGCTCGTCGAGGAAGACGACCGGTGGTCGGACGACGAGCGCGCCCGCGAGGTCGAGCCGCCGGCGCATGCCGCCGGAGTAGGTCTTGGCGGGCCGGTCCGCGGCGTCCTCGAGCCGGAAGTCGCGGAGCAGCTCTGTCGCGCGGGCCTTCGCCTCCTTGGCCGAGAGGTGGTAGAGCCGGCCGATCATCTCGAGGTTCTCCTGGCCGGAGAGGTACTCGTCGACCGATGCGTACTGGCCGGCGACCCCGATGTTGCGCCGGACGCCGAAGGGGTCGCCGACGACGTCGATCCCGGCGATCCGGGCGGTGCCGGCATCGGGCTTGATGAGAGTGGAGAGGATACGGACGGCGGTCGTCTTGCCGGCGCCGTTGGGACCGAGGACCCCGAGCACCGATCCCGCGGGTGCGGCGAGGTCCACGCCCCGCAGGGCCTCGACCTCCCCGTAGGTCTTGCGCAGGCCTTCGGCCTCGATCGCGTAGTCAGTCAC
>JBHWMJ010000001.1:0-2771 GCA_043423105.1 Marihabitans sp. | reverse complement strand
AATGTGAGCCGCTCACGATCGACGCCGACTCGCTGTTCGTCAACGTCGGCGAACGCACCAACATCACCGGCTCCGCGCGGTTCCGCAACCTGATCAAGGCCGGCGACTACGACACCGCGCTCACCGTGGCCCGCCAGCAGGTCGAGGCCGGCGCGCAGGTCATCGACGTCAACATGGACGAGGGGATGCTCGACGGCGTCGCCGCGATGTCGCGCTTCGTCAACCTCGTCGGGTCGGAGCCAGACATCTGCCGGGTCCCGCTGATGATCGACTCCTCGAAGTGGGAGGTCATCGAGGCCGGCCTGCAGCGCGCGCAAGGCAAGTGCATCGTCAACTCGATCTCGATGAAGGAGGGCGTCGAGCCCTTCGTCGAGCATGCCAGGCTGTGCCGCAAGTACGGCGCCGCCGTCGTCGTCATGGGCTTCGACGAGGACGGTCAGGCCGACAACTACGAGCGGCGCGTCGAGATCGCTGAGAAGGCCTACCGGATCCTCGTCGACGACGTGGGCTTCCCCGCAGAGGACGTCATCTTCGACCCGAACATCTTCGCGGTCGCGACCGGCATCGAGGAGCACGCCGCCTACGGCACCGACTTCATCGAAGCGACCCGGTGGATCAAGGAGAACCTGCCCCACGCCCTCGTCTCCGGCGGCGTCTCGAACGTCTCCTTCTCGTTCCGCGGCAACAACCCGGTCCGCGAGGCGATCCACGCGGTCTTCCTCTACCACGCGATCGCAGCGGGTATGGACATGGGCATCGTCAACGCGGGCGCCCTCGTCCCTTACGACACCGTCGACCCCGAGCTGCGCGAGCGGATCGAGGACGTCGTGCTCAACCGCCGCCCGGACGCGACCGAGCGGCTCCTTGAGATCGCCGAGGAGCACCGCGGGACGGGCGAGGCAGCCGAGCAGGCCCAGGACGAGTGGCGCTCGCTGCCCGTCGCGGAGCGGATCACGCACGCCCTCGTCAAGGGCATCGACGACTACGCCGAGTCGGACACCGAGGAGCTGCGGCAGGAGATCGAGGCTCGCGGCGGTGCGCCGATCGAGGTGATCGAGGGACCGCTCATGGACGGGATGAACGTCGTCGGCGACCTCTTCGGCAGCGGCAGGATGTTCCTCCCCCAGGTCGTGAAGTCGGCCCGGGTGATGAAGAAGTCGGTCGCCTACCTCATCCCCTTCATCGAGGCCGAGAAGGACCCGGACGCCCCGCCGACGGCGAAGGGCAAGGTCGTCATGGCGACCGTCCGCGGCGACGTCCACGACATCGGCAAGAACATCGTCGGCGTCGTGCTCCAGTGCAACAACTACGACGTCGTCGACCTCGGCGTCATGGTGCCGGCGCAGAAGATCCTCGACACCGCCCGCGAGGAGCAGGCCGACATCATCGGCCTCTCCGGCCTCATCACGCCGAGCCTCGAGGAGATGGTCGGTGTGGCCGAGGAGATGGAGCGTCAGGGCTTCGACATCCCGCTGCTCCTCGGCGGGGCGACGACCTCGCGGGCGCACACCGCGGTCAAGGTCGACCAGCGCTACGGGGGCCCCGTCGTCTGGGTCAAGGACGCCTCGCGCTCCGTGCCGGTCGTCGCCGCGCTCCTCTCCGAGAGCGGCCGCGAGCAGCTCATGTCGGAGGTGACCGCGGACTTCGAGTCGATCCGGGCCCGCCACGCCGCCAAGCAGAGCGACCGGCCGCTGCTCACCCTCGAGGCGGCTCGGGCCAACCGCACCCCCATCGACTGGGACGAAGTGGGGATCCCCCCTTCGCCGGCGACGCCGGGCCGGACGGTCCTCGAGGACTACCCGCTCGCCGAGATCGTCGAGTACTTCGACTGGCAGCCGTTCTTCAACGCGTGGGAGATGAAGGGGTCCTTCCCGGACATCCTCAACAACCCGTCGACCGGCGAGGCCGCCCGCAAGCTCTACGACGACGCGCAGGAGATGCTGCGGCGGATCATCGACGAGAAGTGGCTCCAGGCCAACGGGGTCATCGGGCTCTTCCCGGCCAACGCCGTCGACGACTCGATCGAGATCTACACCGACGACAGCCGCACCGAGGTGCGCGAGACCCTGCACATGCTGCGCCAGCAGGGACAGCACCGCCAGGGGATCCCCAACCGCAGCCTCGCCGACTTCGTCGCCCCGAAGGAGAGCGGGCTCGCTGACCACGTCGGTGCGTTCGCGGTCACGGGTGGCCTCGGGGCGCAGGACCGGATCGCGGCCTTCAAGGTGGAGCACGACGACTACTCGGCGATCCTCCTCGAGGCGCTGGCCGACCGTTTCGCGGAGGGTTTCGCCGAGCTGCTCCACGAGAAGGTGCGGCGCGAGTACTGGGGCTACTCCCCCGACGAGGACCTGGACAACCGGGCACTCATCAAGGAGGAGTACCAGGGCATCCGGCCCGCGCCGGGCTACCCGGCCAACCCGGAGCACACGGAGAAGGAGACGCTGTGGCGGCTCCTCGACGTCGACGAGATCGGGATCAAGCTCACCGACCGGATGGCGATGTGGCCGGGTGCGGCGGTGTCCGGCTTCTACTTCGGGCACCCGCAGAGCCAGTACTTCGTCGTCGGGCGGCTCGGCCGGGACCAGGTGGAGGACTACGCGGAGCGCAAGGGCTGGACGCTCAAGGAGGCGGAGGGCTGGCTGGCCTCGAATCTCGGGTACCACCCGGAGGACTGACCCGGCTGCTGCCCCTGCTCAGAGCGAGCGCGCGAAGCCATGCGCCGCTCAACCCCCACCGGCTCCGTCTTCGACGTCCCGTCGAACCACAGT
>JBHWMJ010000295.1:0-2616 GCA_043423105.1 Marihabitans sp. | reverse complement strand
TCCTTCAGCCGCGCGGTCACCATGTGCATGGCGATCGCGCTGGCCGCGCACACCGTCATCGGCGCGGGGTGGGGGGCTTATGCCGTCGGGCACGAGCGGGGCTCCTACGAGGAGATCATCGACGTCGGCGTGACGGTGCTCCTCTGGGCCGTGCCGCTCGGGGTCATCGCCCTCCTCGTCCCCTACGACCTCGGCCCCCGCAGCCTGCCCTTCACGGCAGGGGCGCTGGCGATGCTCGGGATGTTCGGCGCGAGGTTCGTCCTGCGGGCCGCGCGGACGCGACCGGGCTCGAAGGGGCCGGCTGAGAGCCGCCCCACGGTCGTCTTCGGGGCGGGCGAAGGGGGACGCCAGCTCGTCCGTGCCCTCCAGCGGGACCCTGGGGTCGGCCTGACCCCGGTCGCCATCCTCGACGACGACCCGCGCAAGAAGCGGCTGAAGATCGACGGCGTCAAGGTCGTCGGGACCCGGGCGGACCTCGCGGCGGTCGCCGAGCGGACGGAGGCAGAGGTCCTCGCCGTCGCGGTGCCCAGCGCCGATCCCGAGCTGTTCCAGGAGCTCAGCCGGCAGGCCGAGGCGGAGGGCCTCGAGATGCTCGTGCTCCCCACGGCCGGCGAGCTGCTGGGCGGCACCACCAAGGGGACCGACCTGCGCAGTCTCGACGTGCGGGACCTCCTCGGTCGCCGGCCGATCGAGCTCGACCACGGCGCGATCGCCGACTCGATACAGGGCCGGACCGTCCTCGTCACCGGCGCCGGTGGCTCGATCGGCTCGGAGCTGTGCCGACAGATCGCCCGCTTCGGCCCCGCCAAGCTCTACCTGCTCGACCGGGACGAGTCCGCGCTGCACGCCGCCCAGATCTCGGTCACTGGACGGGGACTGCTCGACGACGACACCGTGGTCCTGGCCGATATCCGCGACGCGGAGCGGATGCACGAGGTCATGGCCCAGACGCGTCCGGACGTCGTCTTCCACGCAGCGGCCCTGAAGCACCTGCCCCTGCTGGAGCAGTACCCGATGGAGGCGTGGAAGACCAACGTCCTCGGCACGCTCAACGTGCTGCGCGCGGCCCAGGCCGTCGGGGTGGCAACCTTCGTCAACGTCTCGACGGACAAGGCGGCCAACCCGAGCTGCGTGCTCGGCTACTCCAAGCGGATCACCGAGCGGCTCACCGCCTCCTTCGCCGACGCCGACGAGCACACCTACGTCAGCGTGCGTTTCGGCAACGTCCTGGGGTCTCGAGGCTCGGTCATCACGGCCTTCACCGCGCAGATCGAGCAGGGTGGTCCGGTGACGGTGACCCACCCCGACGTCGAGCGCTACTTCATGCTCATCCCCGAGGCCTGCCAGCTCGTGCTCCAGTCCGCGGCGATCGGTCGCGACGGCGAGGTCATGGTCCTCGAGATGGGCAACCCGGTGAAGATCGACGACGTCGCCAAGACATTGATCAGCATGTCGGGCCGCAAGGACGTCGAGATTGCGTACACCGGACTGCGTCCAGGCGAGAAGATGTCGGAGGAGCTCTTCACGCCCGGCGAGTCGATCAAGGACACCGACCACGAGCTCGTCTCGAGCGTCGACGTGCCTCGGCTCGCTCCCTCGATCATCGACTCGACCGCGCACACCTCCCCCGCGCTATCAGCCGAGTGGATGCGCCAGGCGGCCGTCCCAGGTAATGACGTCACCGATGCCTTCCTCGGTGTTGAGGTCTCTCGATGAACGAGCGCATCTACCTGTCGAAGGCCGAGGTCACCGACGTCGAGGAACGCTTCGTCCTCGACGCCCTGCGCTCAGGCTGGATCGCCCCCCTGGGACCACATGTCGATGCCTTCGAGGCCGAGGTCGCGGAGCGGGTCGGGGTCAAGCACGCGCTGGCACTCTCCTCCGGGACCGCGGCACTCCATCTGGCGCTGCTGCACCTCGGCGCTCGGCCCGGCACCGCGGTCCTCTGCTCGACGATGACCTTCGCAGCGACGGCTAATGCCATCGCCTACTGCGGCGCGGAGCCCGTCTTTGTCGACTCGCGGGCGAGCGACGGCAACGTCGATGCCGAGCTCATGCTCGAGGCAGCCCGCACGCTGCGGGGCGAAGGGGTGGAGGTCGTCGCTGCCTGCCCCGTTGACCTCTTCGGCCGGGCGTGCGACTACGACGTGCTCGAGCCCGGCCTCGCCGATCTCGGCATCCCCCTGCTCGAGGACGCCGCCGAGGGGCTGGGCGCCACCTACGGCGGCCGAGAGGTGGGGTCGTTCGGCGTGGCCGCTGCGCTGTCCTTCAACGGCAACAAGATCATGACGACGTCGGGTGGCGGCATGCTGGTCAGCGACGACGAGGCGCTCGTGTCGCACGCTCGCAAGCTCTCGACGCAGGCGCGCGAGCCGGTGCCGTGGTACGAGCACACCGAGATCGGCTACAACTACCGGCTGTCGAACATCCTGGCGGCACTGGGTCGCGGCCAGCTGAGCCGGCTGGACGAGATGATCGGCCGCCGACGCCAGATCCGGGCTCGCTACGTCGAGGCTCTCGGCTCCGTGGAGGGCGTGCGCTTCCTCTTCGACGACGCCGAAGACCGGTCGGACAGCTGCTGGCTCACGACCCTGGTATTCGACCCCGCGCTACTAA
>JBHWMJ010000130.1:0-15815 GCA_043423105.1 Marihabitans sp. | reverse complement strand
TCCTTGTCCGACCAGCGGTGGGCACACCTTGCGGTGAGCGGATGGTGGAGCCAATCTCGGGATTCGGCCGGCACATCCACCGTGGACCACAGCTCCGGCGAGCGCCCCGCGCAGGGTGGGGGCGAGACCGCCGTCGAGCGGTGACCTCCTGGCGGGCCGGCTCTTGGCGGCGCCGCCTCCCCGTCGTCGGCGGCACACCGACCCCTCCGCCCCTCGTACACTTGACCCCAGCCGGCGTGGGTGATGACCCGCGGATGCCCTGAAGGGCCGCGCCGGGTCACGCAACCCACGTCCACAGGAGTCTTTTCCATGTCCTTCGACTACAAGGTCGCCGACCTGAGCCTCGCCGAGGCCGGCCGTCACCAGATCCGGCTCGCCGAGCACGAGATGCCCGGCCTGATGTCGCTGCGCGAGGAGTTCGGCGAGTCCCAGCCGCTTGCCGGCGCCCGCATCGCCGGGTCCCTGCACATGACGGTCCAGACGGCCGTCCTCATCGAGACCCTCACCGCGCTCGGCGCCGAGGTCCGTTGGGCGTCGTGCAACATCTACTCCACCCAGGACGAGGCGGCCGCCGCTGTCGTCGTCGGCCCGAACGGCACCGCGGACGACCCGCAGGGCGTCCCGGTCTTCGCGTGGAAGGGCGAGACCCTGGAGGAGTACTGGGACTGCACCGAGCAGATCCTCACCTGGCCGGGCGAAGGCCCGAACATGATCCTCGACGACGGCGGCGACGCGACGATGCTCGTGCTCAAGGGCCGTCAGTGGGAGGAGGCGGGCCAGGTCCCGCCGACGACCGAGGACGACTCCCAGGAGTTCGGTGTCTTCAAGGCTCTCGTGCGCCGCACGATGGAGGCGGACCCGACGAAGTGGACCGAGATCTCGAAGGGGATCAAGGGCGTCACCGAGGAGACCACCACGGGCGTCCACCGCCTCTACCAGCTGGCCGAGGCCGGCGAGCTGATCTTCCCGGCGATCAACGTCAACGACTCGGTCACCAAGAGCAAGTTCGACAACAAGTACGGCTGCCGCCACAGCCTCGTCGACGGACTCAACCGCGCCACCGACGTCCTCATCGGCGGCAAGGTCGCCGTCGTCGCGGGCTTCGGCGACGTCGGCAAGGGCTGCGCCGACAGCCTGGCCGGCCAGGGCGCCCGCGTCATCGTCACCGAGATCGACCCGATCTGCGCGCTCCAGGCGGCCATGGAGGGCTACCAGGTGGCCCGCCTCGAGGACGTCGTCGGTCAGGCCGACATCTTCGTCACGACGACCGGCTGCTACGACGTCATCACCGCCGACCACATGGCGCAGATGAAGAACAAGGCGATCGTCGCCAACATCGGCCACTTCGACAACGAGATCGACATGGCCGGCCTGGCGCGCACCGAGGGCATCACGAAGACCGAGATCAAGCCGCAGGTCCACGAGTGGACCTACCCCGACGGCCACTCGATCATCGTCCTCTCCGAGGGTCGCCTGATGAACCTCGGCAACGCGACCGGTCACCCGTCCTTCGTCATGAGCAACTCCTTCGCCAACCAGACGATCGCGCAGATCGAGCTCTTCACGAAGACGACCGAGTACGACAACCAGGTCTACACGCTGCCCAAGCACCTCGACGAGAAGGTCGCGCGCCTGCACCTCGACGCTCTCGGCGTCCAGCTCACCGAGCTGACGAAGGGGCAGGCCGAGTACCTCGGCGTCGACGTCGCCGGGCCGTACAAGCCGGAGCACTACCGGTACTGACCTGCGAAGGGGGCAGACCCCCTTAGCCAGGGACGACACACCCCGCGGGCGGCGGGCCTGGGACTCCGGGCCCGCCGCCTGTGCGACCATGACGTCTAGCCCGCGAGCCGCGATACCCCGGAGGAGCCGACGTGAAGGGACGTGTCCTCGTCGTCGATGACGACCAGGCGCTGGCCGAGATGCTCGGGATCGTCCTGCAGAAGGAGGGCCTCGAGGTCAGCCACGTCGCGGACGGTGCCCAGGCGGTCGAGGCGTTCCGCGAGGTGCGACCCGACCTCGTGCTGCTCGACGTCATGCTTCCTGGCATGGACGGGATCGAGATCTGCCGGCGGATCCGGCAGGAGTCGGGCGTCCCGATCGTCATGCTCACCGCGCGCACCGACACGGTCGACGTCGTCGTCGGGCTGGAGTCGGGCGCTGACGACTACGTCGTCAAGCCCTTCAAGCCGCAGGAGCTCATCGCGCGGCTGCGTGCCCGGCTGCGTCGCGGGGACGATCCCGAGCCCGAGCGGCTCCAGATCGGCGACCTGACCATCGACGTCGCCGGGCACTCGGTCAAGCGAGGCGACACCCTGCTCTCTCTGACCCCGCTCGAGTTCGACCTGCTCGTCGCCCTGGCCCGCAAACCCTGGCAGGTCTTCGCGCGCGAGGTTCTCCTCGAGCAGGTGTGGGGCTACCGCCACGCGGGGGACACCCGCCTGGTGAACGTCCACGTCCAGCGCCTGCGCAGCAAGATCGAGCTCGACCCCGAGAACCCCCAGATCGTCGTGACGGTGCGGGGCGTCGGCTACAAGGCGGGCCCGGCCTGAGGATGGCCGTCCGGCCGGACTCCGCCCCGCAGGGACCGCTCGCCCTGCCCACCCGGCTGCTGCGCCGACTCATCGACCGGTGGCGCCGCAGCCTCCAGCTCCGGGTCGTCTCGACGACGGTGCTCCTCGGCCTCATCACCGTGAGCGTCATCAGCGTGGCCATGTACCGCTCGATCGCCGAGGGGCTCGTCTCGGACCGGATCGCGACCTCCCAGACGGTCGCCCGTCAGCTGACGAACGACGCGCAGGAGGCGCTGGACCAGACGGACCAGACCCAGACCCCGGCGCAGCTCTCGCAGGCGGTCAACGACATCGTCAGCTCGACCCTGGCGCCCCCGCCCGACGACACGTCCCGGTACTTCGTGATGACCCGTTCGCAGAGCAACGACGAGCCGGGCGCCGCGCTCGAGACGCGGTTCATCAAGGGGAGCGGGGTCGACCTCAGCGACATCCCGCCCGAGCTGCAGCAGGCGGTCGCAGCGGATGCTGATCGGCAGCAGACGACGACCGTCCAGCTGGGGCGCAGCGGGACAGGGACGCAGCCCACCGAGGAGGTCGTGGTCGAGGAGAGCGTGCCGGCCGTCATAGTCGGGTCGCAGATCGTCGTGCCGACTGCCGGCGCGTACGACGTCTACGTCATCTTCCCGATGGATCAGGAGGAGCGGACCCTCGGCATCATCTCGCGCTCCGTCGCTCTCGGCGCCCTCTCCCTCGTCATCCTGCTCTCCGCCGTCGCCTATGTCGTCACCCGTCAGGTCGTCAGCCCGGTCCGTCGGGCAGCCGCTGTCGCCGAGCGGCTGTCCTCGGGCCACCTCAACGAACGCCTGTCGGCCCGGGGGCACGACGACCTCGCCCAGCTGGGACGGTCCTTCAACGACATGGCCGACAACCTCCAGGCGCAGATCCGGCAGCTCGAGGGGCTGTCCCGGGTCCAGCAACGCTTCGTCTCCGACGTCTCGCACGAGCTGCGCACTCCGCTGACCACGATCACCATGGCCGCCGACGTCCTCATGGCCAGCCGGGACGAGCTCGACCCGGTCGCGGCCCGCTCGGCCGAGCTGCTCGTCGCCGAGCTCGAGCGCTTCGAGGCGCTGCTCGCCGACCTCCTCGAGATCAGTCGGCACGACGCCGGCGCGGCGGTGCTCGAGCTGGAACCGACCGACCTGTACGCGGTGGTCGCCCGGGCGGTCGCCTCGGCCGAGCCCATCGCGCGACTGCGCGGCTCGTCGGTGTCGGTCGAGCGGACGGGGGCCTCGGCCGTCGCGGAGATCGACAGCCGACGGATCGAGCGGATCCTGCGCAACCTCGTCGTCAACGCCGTCGAGCATGGCGAAGGGAAGCCCGTGGTCGTCCACGTCGGGGAGAACGAGACGAGCGTGGCCGTCGTCGTCGAGGACCACGGGGTGGGGTTGCGCGCCGGCGAGGCATCCCTGGTCTTCAACCGGTTCTGGCGCGCGGACCCAGCTCGGGCCCGGACCACCGGAGGGACGGGGCTGGGGTTGGCGATCTCTCTCGAGGACGCCCGGCTGCACCACGGCTGGTTGCAGGCCTGGGGGGAACCGGGCGAAGGGTCGCGATTCCGGCTCACGCTGCCCAAGAGCCCGACGCAGCACATCGCAGCGGCGCCACTGCCGCTCACGCCCACGGAGGTCGCGGGCGCTGCGCCGTCAGGGGAGACCGGGACGCCATGACTGGCGAAAGAGCTCACCTCGGGGCGTCCGTCCCCGTCGCTCGACGAGCTGTCCTCGGGTCCCTGACCCTCGGCGCGCTGTCGGCCTGCGGGTTGTCCGTCGACGAGACGGTGCGACACGGGCTGGAGGTCGAGGCACCCCTGGACGAAGGGATCCAGTACGTGCCAGAGGGCCCGCGGCCGGGGATGGACGCGGCCGACGTGGTCCGAGGTTTCCTCAGGGCGGGGGCCGCCACAGGTCGGGGCCTGGCGACCGCACGGAGTTTCCTGACCGACGACGCGAGCACTGCCTGGCGACCGGACGACTCCCGGACGATCGTCCACACCGAGGAGGGGCCGGTCCTCAAGACCCTGGGAGACGGCACGATCGAGGTGCAGGTGCGGGTGGTTGCCCGGATCTACACGGACGCTCGCTTCGTCCTGGCGCCGTCGAGCGACAGCACGCTCGTGCGCTTCGGGATGACGCAGGTCGGAGGGGAGTGGCGCATCGCCGACCTGCAGGAGGACTTCGGACGGCTGCTCCCGGTCAGCCGGATCGACCAGATGTACCGCCGCTACCGGGTGCACTACCCGGCGATCGGCTGGAACCGGCTCGTGCCGGACCTGCGCTGGATCCCCAGCGACCAGGAGGCCACCCGACTGACCCGGGTGCAGCTCGGCCCCGTCCCCGACCACCTCACCGGCGCGGTGCAGAGCGCGCCTTCTGCTCAGCTCCGCTTCGACGCTGTCCCGGTGGTCGACGGGGTGGCCCAGGTCGATCTCAAGCAGGGGCTCTCTCCGGACCCGACCACGCGACGCAACCTCTCTGCGCAGCTCGTGGCGGCCCTGGAGCAGCTGCCGACGGTGCGCGAGGTGGCGGTGAGCATCAACGGCTCTCCGCTCGATCTCGAGGACATCGACCCGCCATGGACCAGCGCCTCCCAGTTCGGGTTCGTCGAGGCCCGCGCGCCGGAGGAGCAGTCCGCGATCGTGCGGGACGGACGACGGATCGTCCCGGTGGCGACGACCGCGGTGACGTCGGTGACCGCGGACGACATCGAGGCGCGGGATTCCCCCTTCGCCGAGGTGCCACCCGAGTGGACCCGCCTGGCCGTGAGTCTCGACGGCAAGGAGGTCGCCGGTGTCAGAGCCTCGGGGCTCGAGCTCGTCCGGTGGCGTGATGACGGGCAGACGGTGGCGGTCGAGCAGTTCGGGACCCGGATGAGCCGGCCGGTGTACGACGCGTCCGGGGTGCTGTGGATGGCCGCCGAAGGTGATGAGCCCGATGCTCGGCTCTGGGCCATCAACACCGCCCTCGATGCCTCCGACGTCGAGGCCGCACCGACGCACGTCCCTGCACCGTGGTTGTCCGGCCGCCGTCCCCGGGCGGTCGCGGTGAGCCCCGACAGCGCCTGCATCGCGGTGATCTCGTCAGCCCGCTCCGGCGGTGACGTGCTCATCCAGGTGAGCGGCGTGGCCCGTCAGCCGAACGGGTTGCCGACGACGACCGCCGCCAGCGCGCTCCAGGTGGCGGCGGTCATCGAGGACGCGACCGACCTCACCTGGGTGAACCCGACGACGCTGGCCGTGCTGGGACGGCGACCGAGCGACCAGGGGATACGTCCGCTCGTCGTGGAGGTGGGGGGCGTCGTCACAGCGCTCGCCCCCCTGCGGGGGGCCAGGCGGATCGCCTCGGCCGGAGGGGTCCGGACGCTCGTCGTCTCGACCGCACAGCACTCCTACCTGCGCACCGGCGCGCGGTGGAGCCGGCTGCCCGCAGACCGGCAGGTCGTCCTGCCGTCGGCCTGAGCCGTCCACAGGTTCGGGGTCGGGCCCCAGGGCATCCACAGCCCGTCCAGACGGTGTCGTTGCCGACGGAGCTGCCGGCAGGGTCGGCACGTGCGAGCGCTCCTGGGGTCGGCTGCCGACCTGGTCCTGCCCCGCACCTGCGGAGGCTGCGGCGCCGTCGGTGCGGTGCTGTGCGTCTGGTGCGAGAGGTTGCTCTCCGGCGAGGCACGCCCCGTCGTCCCCAGGCCGGTGCCCGACGGCTGGCCGCTGTGCTGGGCAGGGGGGTCGTACGAGGGTGCCGCAGCGGCCGCACTCAGGGCGTTCAAGGACGGCGACCGACGAGACCTCGCCCCGTGGCTCGCCCGATGCCTCGCCGTCGCGGTCGATTCGGCCCTGGTCGGGGAGCCGGCCGCGGCCCGTGCAGCCACGACTGGACGACTCGCCGTCGTCCCGGTCCCCAGCGCGCGGCGCACGACACGGCGACGAGGTGATCGGCCGGTCGTCCAGATCGCCCAGGCGGCGCTGGCCGGGCTGCACCAGAACGAGGCGCCGATCGTCGAGGCGCTGAGCCTGTCACGAGGCGTCGTCGACCAGGCCGGGCTCGACGCCGTGGCCCGTCGGGCCAACCTCGCTGCGGCGATGCAGGTCCGTCCGGCGGGGCTGCGCAGAGTGCGTGGCTCGGTGTGCCTCGTCGTCGACGACGTCGTCACCTCGGGCAGCACGGTGGCCGAGGCGAGCCGGGCGCTGCAGGCCGCCGGAGCGGCCGGGGTCGTGGCTGCCGCTGCGCTCGCGACCCCTCGCCGGAGTGGTCTGGTCAACCCCCTACCCGGAGGTCGCCCCAGCGACTAGGTTGTCGTCATGAGCCCCCAGGAGCGCGGAGTCCGCAGCCACCGGGGGCTTCGTGGGCCCGGCCCAGGGTGTGCCACCACGCCCGCCCGAAGGGGGTGGCAGCCGCCCCGAACGGCCTAGCGCGCCGCGCCCCTACGCACCCCCTCGTCCCTAGGAGGATCGATGGAGATCGTCGTCACTGGACGCAACCTCACCGTCTCAGACCGTCTGCGCGAGTACGTCAACGGCAAGCTCGCCAAGGTCACCCAGCTCGAGCCACGCATGCAGCGGATCGAGGTGCTCGTCACCCATGAGCCCAACCCGCGCCAGGCCAAGACCTCCGAGCGGGTGGAGATCACGTGCCGCTCCAAGGGGCCGGTCATCCGGGCCGAGGCGCGGCACGACGACCGGGCCGCTGCGGTCGACCTCGCCACGGACAAGCTGCTCGAGCGGCTGCGCCGGGCGCACGACCGACGCAAGGTGCACCGCGGCCGGAAGTCCCCGGTGTCGGTGGCCGAGGCCACCGCGGCGCTGCAGGCCCCCCTGACGAGCGAGCCCGAATCGGCTGACGACGGGGCCCCGGACCTGTTCGGAGCGGTGGGCAACAGCCCCATCGAGGTTCGCGAGAAGGTCCACACGAGCGCACCCATGACGCTCGAGGAGGCTCTGCGCGAGATGGAGCTCGTCGGGCACGACTTCTACCTCTTTCACGACAGCGACACCGACCGACCGAGCGTGGTCTACCGGCGGCGTGGGTGGTCCTACGGTGTCCTGCACCTCGAGACCGCACCGCCTGCGGTAGAGGCGACCGGCAGCGAGGGCTGAGCGCGTGCGCACCGGGGCGGGCCGACGGTCCGTCCCGGTGCGGCATGATGTGGCGATGGGGACCCGGCCGAGGGTGGTGCTCGTCTGTCGTGAGCCGATCTTCCGGCTCGGGCTGCGCTCGATCGTCGAGGCAGCAGGGATGACCGTCGTCGGTGAGGCCGCGGACGCCTCCGAGGCGATCCGGCTGACCCTCGACCTCGTGCCCGACGTCCTCGTCGGTGCCACCCACCTGCGCGGTACGGCCGAGACGTTCCTCGATGAGCTGAGCCGGTGCGCGCCGCACGTGCGCTCGGTCGTCCTGGCCGGCCCGGGCGACGGGGACCCGGTCCCACGGGCTGCTCCGGTCATCCATCTCCGGCGTGACAGCAGCCCGGAGGAGGTCCGTGAGGCGGTCTGGGCCCTGCACCGGCATGAGGGAAGCGCCGTCCCGGTCCAGGCGTCAGCGGACACCGCGGAGACGCGCACCCGGCTGCTGACAGCACGTGAGCGGCAGATCCTCCAGCTCGTCGCGCTCGGTCGACGCAACCGGGACATCGGTCAGGAGCTGGGCATCGCCGAGAACACCGTGAAGAACCACGTCCGGAGCATCCTCGACAAGCTGGTCCTCGACTCGCGGGTCGAGGCGGCAACCTTCGCTCTTCGTCACGGGCTGGACGAGCGGCCCGACCGGCGATGACCCGCACGGCACGCCGCCTCGACCGGTCCCTGGCCCGTCGCGTCGCGCTGGCGGCACAGGGCCTGGCGTGCCCACGTCCCAGCCGACCGGTCACCACGCGCGATCTCGTTCGGGTCCTCGACACCGTCGGCCTCGTGCAGATCGACAGCGTCAACGTCCTCACCCGCAGCCACTACCTGCCGTTCTTCAGCCGGCTTGGTCCGTACGACACGACGCTGCTGGACCGGATGCGCGACCGCGCCCCGCGACGCATGGTCGAGTACTGGGCGCACGAGGCGAGCCTCATGCCGCCCGGTACGTGGCCGCTCATGGAGCACCCCAGGATGCGCCGGGGCGAGGAGGACGCCTGGGGCGGCATGCGTCGCGTCGCAGCGGAGCACCCCGATCTCGTCGCCGCAGTCCTCGCGGAGGTCGAGCGGGGCACGCCTCGGACCGCTCGGCAGATCGAAGGCTCGCTCGAGCACGACGCGCCCCGCAGCTCGAAGCACTGGGGGTGGAACTGGTCGCTCGTGAAGAACGCCCTCGAGCACCTTTTCTGGGTGGGCCAGATCTCCAGCGCCGGCCGGACCGCGCAGTTCGAACGGAGGTACGCCGCGCTCGGCCGGGTCGTCCCGCCGCGCGAGGCGGTGGCCTGGCTCGACCTCACGGCACGACCGCCGGCCGGCGAGGCCTACCTCGAGCTGGTGCGGATCTCCTTGCGCGCCCTCGGCGTCGCCGACGTCGCGAGCGTGGCGGACTACTTCAGGATCAAGACGGTCCATGCCCGTCGCGCCCTCGAGCACCTCGTCGGCACCGGCGAGGCCGAGGTTGTCGCGGTGGAGGGTATGCGTTCGCCCACCTATCTCTGGTCCGACGCGCGACGCCCACGTCGCGTCGAGGGAAGGGCGCTGCTCTCACCCTTCGACTCGATGGTCTGGCACCGACCGCGGGTCGAGGCGCTCTTCGACTTCCGCTACCGCCTGGAGATCTACACCCCGGCGCCGCAGCGGGTGCACGGCTACTACGTCCTGCCCTTCCTCCTCGGCGACGAGCTCGTCGGTCGGGTCGACCTCAAGGCGGACCGAGCAGCTGGGCTGCTCCGGGTGCAGCAGCTCACCTGGGAGCCGGGCCGCGGGGGCGCGCAGGACCGTGCCGAGCTCGACACGGAGCTCGACGCGATGGCTCGGTGGCTGGCTCTCGCGGACGTCGCCGGACAGGCCGGTCAGGACCCGTCGACGAGCTCCCAGTAGAGGGCGTCGCCGTACGTGCCGTCGGGCAGGGCGTCCACGGCGTGCTCGCGGCCGTACTCGACGAAGCCCGCTCGTCGGAGGACGGCGTTGCTCGCCTCGTTGTCGGCGGCCGTCTCGGCGACGAGCCGACGCACGCCAAGTCCGCCCTCAGCGGCAGGCCTCAGGGCGTGCGCGACGGCCAGCCGGGCAGCCTCGCTGGCCATCCCTCGGCCACGCGCGCTCGGAGTGAGCTGATAACCGATCTCGGCGACATCGCTGCCGTTGAGCGTCCCACCGCGGACGAAGACGTCCAGGTCGCCGAGCGCTTGGTCAGTCTCGCGGTCGGCGATGCACCAGTCGACGGCGACGCCTGCGGCGACAGTGCTGCGTCGCCGCTCGAGCCACACAGGGAAGTCGGCCGGCGTCATCGACGGAGCGCCGTCGTCGTCGCCCAGCCAGTGCGGCGGGTCGTTGCGTGGCAGCAGCGCCGCACCGTCGTCGTCACGCCACGGCCGCAGCCGCACCCGTTCGCCCTCGATGATCGGGGCGACGTGCCACGGGGTCTGCGGCTCCATGGGCTGCCCGGGCAGCAGTGACGCGACCCACGCATCCTCGGCACCGTCGCGACCCTTGACGAAGCGGGGGAGCGTGCCGTGGAACGTCATGCCCGCCTTCCACGCCACTCGCCGCGAGGCCCAGTTGCCGACCTTGGCGTACCAATACACGCTCGGGGCGCCCTGCTCGAACGCCCATGCGACCGCGAGCCGCAGCGCGGCGGTCATGACCCCCCGGCCCCGGGCGGCGGGGTGGGTCGCGAAGCCGACCTCCCACGACGAACCACGCCGTAAGGGGCGGACGTCGATGAGACCGGCGAAGGCGATCGGGCCGGGGTCGCCGGTGACCTCGATGACGAAGGTCTTCTTGCCGTCGTCCTCCCAGCCCGCCCGGATGACCCCGAAGAACTCGCGCGCGTCCTCGATGTCGTAAGGGGAGGGGACCGTCGTCCATCGCACCGTCTCGGGGTCGACGCTCTGCTCCACCGAGGCGGGCAGGTCCGCCTCGGTCATGGCGCGCAGGGTCACGGTGCCGTCGGTGAGGCGGGGGACGCCGTCAGGGTAGGTGGGAGCCACCTCGCGATCTTGACCCGGGCGGCGAAGGGGGTCAACCGGTTTCCCGAGCGCCAGCCCACACTGTCGGGCGAAGGGGGAACCCCACCGGTCATCCCTTCGTTGCGTGACGCGGGTGGCGAGCGACTAGCCTGGCGACGGTTCTACGGAACCGAGCGGCCGGGCCATGCCTTGCCGCAGGTCGAGCTGTCGTCAGGAGAGAAGCGCCCGTGAAGATCGTCGAGAAGCTGCTGCGTGCCGGTGAGGGACGTGTCGTTAAGCGGCTGGAGGGCATCGCTGCTCAGGTCAACGCGATCGAGGAGGACTTCGAGAAGCTCACCGACGCCGAGCTGCGGGCCGAGACGGACACGTTCCGGGAGCGCCTCAAGGACGGCGAGACGCTCGACGACATCCTCCCCGAGGCCTTCGCCGCGGTCCGTGAGGCCTCGCGTCGCACGATCGGCAAGCGGCACTTCGACGTGCAGATCATGGGTGGCGCTGCCCTGCACCAGGGCAACGTCGCCGAGATGAAGACCGGTGAGGGCAAGACGCTCGTCGCCACCCTGCCGAGCTACCTCAACGCGCTCGAGGGCAAGGGCGTGCACGTCATCACCGTCAACGACTACCTCGCCGAGTACCAGGCCGAGCTCATGGGCCGCGTGCACCGCGCGCTGGGTCTGGAGACCGGCTGCATCCTGGCCCACATGACGCCCGAGCAGCGCCGGGCCGAGTACGCCAAAGACATCACCTACGGCACGAACAACGAGTTCGGCTTCGACTACCTCCGCGACAACATGGCGTGGAAGACCGACGACCTCGTCCAGCGCGGCCACAACTTCTGCATCGTCGACGAGGTCGACTCGATCCTCATTGACGAGGCCCGCACGCCGCTCATCATCTCGGGCCCGGCCGACCGGCCGACGAAGTGGTACGTCGAGTTCGCCAAGCTCGTCCAGCGGCTCGAGAAGGGCACGGCGGCCGACACGATGAAGGGCATCCCGTCGACCGGCGACTACGAGGTCGACGAGAAGAAGCGCACTGTCGGCGTGCTCGAGCCGGGCATCGAGAAGATCGAGGACTTCCTCGGCATCGACAACCTCTACGAGAGCGTCAACACCCCGCTCATCGGCTACCTCAACAACGCGATCAAGGCCAAGGAGCTCTTCCAGCGCGACAAGGACTACGTCGTCATGAACGGCGAGGTCCTCATCGTCGACGAGCACACCGGTCGCATCCTCAAGGGCCGCCGCTACAACGAGGGCATGCACCAGGCGATCGAGGCGAAGGAGGGGGTTGAGATCAAGAACGAGAACCAGACGCTTGCGACGATCACCCTCCAGAACTACTTCCGCCTCTACGACAAGCTCTCTGGCATGACCGGTACCGCCCAGACCGAGGCGGCCGAGCTCCACTCCATCTACAAGCTCGGGGTCGTGCCGATCCGCACGAACCGCCCGATGGTCCGCAAGGACCAGCCGGATCTCGTCTACCGGACCGAGGAGGCGAAGTTCCGCGCCGTCGTCGAGGACATCGCCGAGCGCCACGAGACTGGCCAGCCCGTGCTCGTCGGCACGACGAGCGTCGAGAAGAGCGAGTACCTGTCGGCGCAGCTCAAGAAGCGTGGGGTCCGCCACGAGGTCCTCAACGCCAAGCACCACGAGAGGGAGGCGGCGATCGTCGCCGAGGCCGGGCGCAAGGGCGCGGTGACCGTCGCGACGAACATGGCCGGTCGAGGCACCGACATCATGCTCGGTGGCAACCCGGAGTTCCGGGCCGTCGCCGAGCTCAAGCGCCGCGGGCTCGACCCGGAGGAGACCCCGGAGGAGTACGAGGCGGCGTGGGACGAGGCGCTCGAGCAGGCCGAGCGCGCGGTCGCGGCGGAGCACGAGGAGGTCACCGAGCTCGGCGGGCTCTACGTGCTCGGCACCGAGCGGCACGAGTCGCGCCGGATCGACAACCAGCTCCGGGGCCGGTCGGGTCGTCAGGGTGACCCGGGGGAGTCGCGCTTCTACCTCTCGCTGCAGGACACGCTCATGCGGCTCTTCAACGCGGGCTTCGTCGACCGCGTGATGTCGACGGCCAAGCTCGACGATGACACCCCCCTCGAGGCGCGGCTGCTGTCGCGCTCGATCGAGTCGGCGCAGAGCCAGCTCGAGGGCCAGAACTTCGAGACCCGCAAGAACGTCCTCAAGTACGACGACGTCCTCAACCGGCAGCGCACGGTCGTATACGACGAGCGCCGCAGGGTGCTCGAGGGCGGCGACCTCGAGGAGCAGGTGCGTCGCTTCATGACCGACGTCGTCGGCGGGTACGTCGACTCCGAGACGGCGGGCGGCTTCAGCGAGGACTGGGACCTCGACCGGCTCTTCACGGCGCTCGGTGCCGTCTACCCGATCTCCTTCTCCAAGGACGAGCTGGTCGCCCAGGCCGGCGGTCTGGCGCAGATCACCGCGACGAACCTCCGCGAGGAGGTCGTCACGGACATCCACGAGGCGTACGACCGGCGTGAGGCCGAGCTCGGCGAGCCGGTGGCCCGCGAGCTGGAGCGCCGGGTCGTCCTGTCGGTCCTGGACCGCAAGTGGCGCGAGCACCTCTACGAGATGGACTACCTCAAGGAGGGCATCGGCCTGCGGGCGATGGCCCAGCGCGACCCGCTCGTGGAGTACCAGCGCGAGGGCTTCCAGCTCTTCGAGGCGATGAACGACGCGATCAAGGAGGAGAGCGTCAGGTACCTCTTCAACACCGAGGTCGAGGTCGAGGCGGCGCCGCAGTCGACGACCAAGCCGATGACGATGGACGAGCTCCTCGGTGGCGGCGCGACGGAGGGGTCGCGTCCGGCGATCCGGGCGAAGGGGCTGGAGGACTCCCCGGAGCCGCAGCGGCTGCACTACTCGGCCCCGTCGGAGGACGGTGGCGTCGAGGAGCACGACGAGGGGGTGTCCTCGACCTCCGGCACGTCGCGCCAGGAGCGCCGCGCGGCGGCCCGCAAGGACCGCAAGCGGAAGAAGTAGGTCAGGCCACCTCGAGGGCGGTGACGACCCAGCGGCCGTCCCGTCCCTCCATCCGTAGCGCCAGGGCGCGGACGCGCGCGCGGTCGACCACGACCAGAGAGGCCTCGGCGACGTCGTCGCGGGGGTGGGACACCCGGGCTGCGCGTACCCGCACCCTGCGGGTGACCCCTTCGCCCTGACGGCGCTGATGGCCCGCCCGCCGGGCGGCGAGGGCACCGCGCCGGGCGACGGCGGTGTAGACCTCCGCGGACGTCCAGCGCAGGATCTGGGCGGGTGGACGAGCGCCGTGCATGACCTCAACGAGGGCCTGGCCGACGTGAGCGGCCCACCGTCGCGCGTCGGGGAGGTCGTCGGCCACGGACGGCTGGACGCCGAAGAGGTCCTCGTCTCGGACAGCGCGCAGGTCGACCGCCAGCGCGTCCTGGACATAGGTGGTCGCTGCCTCAAGCGGGGCAGCCTTTTCCTGCGAGGTCGGCAGGGGGACTCCGGGCGGTCGTACGGCCGGGGCCGGTGCGATGTGGATCGGTGTCGTCATGTCGCGTCCTCTCTCGTCAGTCGTGCTCGGGGGGTGGGGTGAGGGTGACCCCGGGGTGGATGAGGTCGGGATCGGGCCCGAGGACGTCACGATTGGCCGCGTGCCAGGAGGGGATCGCCTCGGCGATCGCCGCGGGGGTCGCGCGGTCGCCGAGATGGCGACCGACGATGTCCCAGAGGCAGTCACCGCGTCGCACCACATAGCTCGGGTCCTCGCCAGACCCGCCGCGGCTGCCGATCACCTCGAGCGTCGGCTGCCGGGCAGGTCGCGGCGCCGTGGGCGTCCAGCCCGGTGAGGGTGCGGCCTCCTGCGTCATGTCCTTTGGGGCCGGGGCGCCGAAGTCAGGGGCCGGGGCGTCAGCGGAGCGGACGGTTGCGACGGTCGCTGCGGCAGTGGTGGGGACCGTGACGGCCGCGCCTGCCGTGCTCACGGTGATCATCAGCAGGCGGCTCACCAGCGCCGGGGTGACCGCTGCCGCGACGCGGCCGGCCACCGACCCCAGGTGGCCGGGGAGACGGGCGAGACAGTGGAGCGCTGCAG
Source organism: Marihabitans sp. (assembly GCA_043423105.1). Classification (GTDB taxonomy): domain Bacteria; phylum Actinomycetota; class Actinomycetes; order Actinomycetales; family Dermatophilaceae; genus Marihabitans. The sequence continues at coordinate 1,077 of JBHWMJ010000130.1, read as the reverse complement.
CGAGGGCGAGCCACGCCGCGCAGATCGCGGCCGAAGCCGCCGCAAGAGCGACGAGAGCACCAGCCGGGTCAGCCGACTGGACGGCCGAGGCGGAGCGCCAGGCGGTGACTGCGAGGAACCAGGCCGCGCCGGCTGTCACCGCCCCGAGGAGGGCTGTCTGCCGCAGGGGAGCTCGCTCGGGATGCATCGCTTCTCCTTCGATGACCTTCGATGTCGTTTGATGTTGTTTGATACCAAACAGCATCAAACAGCATGTTGTGCATCTCGGCAACAGGAGAGCTCGACTGGTGTGTGGGTGAGGATGGGGCCATGCGATGGGACCGCCTCTTCGACGACCTCGAGGCTCAGCTCGACGCGCAGGAGCGGCTCGAGCTCGATGCCGAGATCTCCGAGCGAACCCGGCTCGAGCGCTCCAAGGTCTCCGTCGGCGACCGGGTGGTGGGGGCACGCGGCGTGGCGGTCACGGTGCATCTCGCTGCTGGGCGACGTGTCGAGGGCGTGGTCGTCGACGTCGGCGACGGATGGTTCGTCCTCGAGGACCGTTCTCGTCCCGTCCTCGTCGCAGCGCACGCCGTGATGGGGATCGTCGGCCTGCCGCACCGGCCCAGGTCCGGCGCGGCGGCGGCGCGTCGGCTCGGGCTGGGCTACGCGCTACGAGCTGTGAGCCGGGACCGGCGGGCCGTGCATGTCCATGACACCGACGGTGGCGTGGTGAGCGGGACCATCGACGCCGTCGGAGCGGACGTGCTGGACGTCAGTGAGCATGCGCCGGACGAGCCGCGCCGGGGCGAGAACGTCCGCGCCCAGCGCGCCATCCCCTTCGCTGCCGTGGCATCGGTCACCGCAGCGGGCTAGTCCTCGCGCTGCGCCTCGACGAAGGCCTTGGTCTGCGAGTACATCCGCTCGATGTAGGAGTCGAGCTCGGTGAGCTCGACTCGCCACTGGCCCCGGCCGCCGACCTTGATGGCCGGCAGCTCGCCGCTGCGGACCAGTGCGTACGCCTGCGCCGCCGAGATGTCGAGGATCTCGGACACCTCGGTGAGCGGGATGAATCGCTTAGCCATGACCTCACGCATC
>JBHWMJ010000128.1:0-6626 GCA_043423105.1 Marihabitans sp. | reverse complement strand
AGACTGAGGCCCAGCTCGACCGCTTCATGCTCAAAGATCTCCTCGACTACCCCTCGCCCCAGGACGAGGCCGAGATCGTCCGGCGGGTCGACTCAGGGGTCTTCGAGCAGCCCGACGAGGCATCCATCAGCCTCGACGACGCACGTGAGCTGCAGCGGATCGCCGGCTCGGTCTACCTCGACGGCGCGGTGCTGGAGTACATCACCTATGTCGTCGCCGCGACCCGCGACGCGCACCGGGCCATCCCGCCCGAGCTCGCCCGCTACGTCGAGGTAGGCGCCTCCCCTCGGGCCTCTATCGCCTTCGCCAAGGCGGCCCGCGCCTACGCGCTGCTCCAGGGGCGCGACCACGTCATCCCCGAGGACGTCCGGCACCTCGCCCACCGCGTGCTGCGGCACCGGGTCCTGCTCACCTACGAGGCGACCGCCGACGACGTGCGCGTTGAGACGATCATCGACGCCGTGCTGCGCGCGGTCCGCACCCCGTAGCTGTCAGGACGTCATGACGTCACTGGTGCAGCAGGTCAAGGGCCGCCTGTCGATCCACGTCCGTCGCCGCTCGCTGGCCCTGCTCGAGGGCGGGTACGCCTCGATCCACAAGGGCCGCTCGATGGACTTCGACGACCTGCGTGACTACCAGGCGGGCGACGACGTCCGCGACATCGACTGGCGGGCGTCGGCCCGCCACGGCTCGATGCTCGTCCGGCGCTACGTCGCGGAGCGTCACTTCGGTCTCGTGCTGGTCGCGCCCGGCGGTCGCGAGATGGCGGCCGTGACACCGGCCGGCGAGGCCAAGCGTGATGTCGCGGTCCTCGGGGCGGGGGTCATCGGCTGGTTGGCCGTGCGGCACGGCGACGAGGTCTCGCTCGTCGCGGGGGTGCCGGGGGCGATCCACGCGAGCCGAGCCAGAGCGACCGAGGGGCACCTCGAGCGGCTGCTCCAGGAGGTGCTCGTCCGCTCGGACGAGGACGAGCCGGAGGGCGACCTGCCCGGCTTGCTCCGGCACGTCGCCCGGCATGTCGGGGGGCGGCGCATCCTCCTCGTCCTCGCCGACGACGGCGTCCGTGCCGCGGAGGTCGAGGCGGTCCTGCGCTCGCTGCGGCTGCGCCACGAGATCCTCTGGCTCACGGTCACGGACGCCGACCCGCTCGGCCTGCCGGTCGGCGCCCGCGTCCGGGACGTCGGCAGCGGCCGGGTCCTGCCGGCGCTCCTCGAGGATGCACTCGAGGTGAGCCGAGCCTTCGCGGGGGCCGAGGCGGCTCGCCGGGACGAGCTCGACTCCCTGCTGCGGCGGCTTGACGTCTCGTCGGCCCGGGTCGGCTCGCGCGCCGAGGTCGTGCCGGCCGTGGTCCGGTTGCTCGAGCGGAGGCGTCGTGGACGCTGACCCGACCTTCCTCCCACCGGGGAGCTATGCCCTGACCTGGCCGCTGCTCGGGGCCCTGCTGCTCCTCGCGTTCGTCGTGTGGGCGACGGTCGTCTGGCTCTCCGGGCGACCGCCCGAGGAGCTGCGTCGCGCCCCGATGTCGCCCGGCGCGCTGGCCAAGGCCCGGGCCGAGGCTCTCGCCCGGATCGACGCCGTCGAGGCATCCGTCCACGCCGGTGAGACGAGCGCCCGGCAGGGCCACCACGAGCTCTCCCGCACGGTGCGCCGCTTCGTCGCGGACGTCGCGGGGCTCGACGCGGAGAGGATGACCGCGGCCGACCTGCGGGCCCGTGGCCCGGAGCGGCTCGCCGGCCTCGTCGAGACCTACTACCCGAGCCAGTTCGGCGTGCGTGAGAGCGAGCCGCCGAGCATCACGTCGGCGGCGAAGGCCGGCCGAGAGGTGGTCGGCGGATGGAGCTGACCTGGTGGTGGCTCGGCCTGGCCGTCCTGCTCGTGATCCTCGGCGTGGCCGGTGCGGCGTGGGCGTCGGCCTGGCGAGAGCGACCGGCCGACGCCGTGCTCGTCGCGCACACCCGACGTCTCACTGCGCTCGCGGCCTACCGCAACGCGATCGCGCGCGCCCGGCTCCGGCTGCTCGCGCTCGGCGCCCTGCTCGTGCTCAGCCTCATCGCGACCGCGTGGGCGACCGCCCGCCCGACCGACGCGAGGCTCGTCGACCCGGAGAAGCGCAACCGCGACATCATGCTGTGCCTCGACGTCTCGGGGTCGATGGCGGTCACCGACCAGGCGATCCTGCGCTCCTTCGCCGACATCGTGGGGGGCTTCCAGGGCGAGCGCATCGGGCTCGTGCTCTTCGACAGCCAGGCGGTGACTGCCTTCCCGCTCACCGACGACTACGAGCTCGTCCGCACCCAGCTCGAGGAGTACGCCGAGGGCTTCGGCTCCTACGGTGGGAGCGCCGGCCGCGACCCGCGGGCCGGGACCTGGAACCTCAACAGCCCAGGCACCTCGCTCATCCCCGACGGGCTCGCGAGCTGCGTCATGGCCTTCGACCGTCAGGAGGACAGCACCCGACCGCGGGCGGTCATCCTCGGCACCGACAACATGGTCTCCGGCCGTGGCGTGTACACCCACGAGGAGGCCTTCGCCGAGGCGAAGGCGCTCGGCGCCCGCGTCTACGCGATCGACCCCAGCGGCTTCGGACCGCCGCATGACCAGCTCATCGCTGCGACCGAGGGGACGGGCGGCCGGACCTTCGCCCTCGACGACGAAGGGGCAGCGGTCGGCATCACGACCGAGATCGAACGGCTCGAGGCGGCCCGGCTCCCCGACACGAATGCGCAGCTCCTGCGGGCCGACACCCCGCGCTGGCCGGTGCTGCTCCTCGTCGCAGCACTGCTCGGGTACCTGCCGTTGGCCTGGAGGTGGCGACGATGAGCTGGCTCGGTCTCCAACCGGTGCCCCCGTGGCCGGTCGCGGTGCTCCTCGGCGTGCTCCTGCTCGGCCTGGCCGTCCTCGGGCTCGTGACCCGGCCGGACCATCGGCGACAGTGGGGTCTGCGCACGGCAGCCGCCGGTGCGGCGGCGCTCGCGCTGCTCGGTCCGGGAGTGCCTGGCGGCGCCGCGCCCCAGGGGGCGAGCGCGGTCGACGTGTGGTTCGTCGTCGACACGACGAGCTCCGCGGTGGCCCGCGACCACCCGGGTGGCCGACCCAGGATCGACGGCTACCGGGAGGACATCCCGCAGATCGCCGAGGCGCTGCCCGGTGCCCGCTTCGCGCTCGTGACCTTCGACTCCAGCGCCCGGACGACGATGCCGCTGACGACGGACGTCCAGGCCCTGGCCACCGCCGTCGAGACGATGCGCCAGGAGGTGACGCTCTTCTCCGCTGGGTCCTCGATCACGGTCGCCCAGGACCACCTGCAGCAGGCGCTCACCCGGACCCGCGAGAGCCAGCCCGGCCGCGCGCAGCTCGTCTTCTACCTCGGCGACGGCGAGCAGACCAACGGCGAGGCACCCACCCCCTTCGCCCTCGACGGCCTCGTCGACGGGGGGGCGGTGCTCGGCTACGGGACGGCCGAAGGGGGACCGATGGCCGGGCGGTCGTCGCTCGGGAGAGCGGACACCGACATCACGACGAGCGACGGCCAGACGGCGATCTCGCGGGCCAGCGAGGCCGACCTGCGGGCCATCGCCGATCAGCTCGGCGTGCCGTACGTCCACCGGGCTGGGGAAGACATCACGCCCGCGCTAGCCGCCGCGGATCCCGGCGAGATCCGTGAGGACTCGACCCGGACGGCCCCCATGCAGGTCTCGCTCGTCTGGGCGCTGGCCCTCCTCGCTGCGCTGCTGCTCCTGATCGACCTCTGGGTGCTCGCCCGAGACGCCGCGCGGCTCAGAGCCGCGGCCCGGGAGGTGGGTCGATGACGACTCCCTGGGTGCGCCGCCGTCGCCGCGTGCTGGCCGCGACCGCGCTGCCGGCGCTGCTCTGCCTCCTGCTCGCCGTCAAGCTGCTCAGCCTGCCCTTGCTCACCTCGCAAGCGGGCGGTGCCCACGAGAGCGGCGACGGCTCCGGCGTGCAGTCCGCGGGGTCGCGCCTCGGTGTCGTCAACATCGTCGAGCGCTGGCGGGCGCCCTACGTCGAGGGCACCGGCCGGTCGATGTCCGGCGACCTCGAGGGTGGCCGGTCGCTCCTCGAGGCAGCGCTGGCGCGGACCTCGCAGCCCGAGGACGACTGCACGGTCCGGACCAACCTCGTGCTCACCGTCGAGCAGCAGGCCGACGCCGCCGGCGACGCTGGCGAGGGAGAGGCGCAGCGCTCGCTCGCGCAGGAGGCGCTCGCCCTCATCGACGACGGGCCCGAGGGTTGCCTCGACGGGACGGCCGACGGCAACGGCGGCGAGGCCGGTGAGCGGCAGCGTGACGCGCAGCAGCGGCTCGAGGAGACGACCAGGGCCCAGGGCGAGGAGGAACGCGACGAGGAGGAGGACGACCCGGCCGAGCCCGAGCAGCCCGAGGAGCAGCAGCAGGAGGACCCCGAGGCGCAGCGCCGGGCCGAGGAGCTGCAGCGCAGGAACTCCGCCGGGCAGGCCGAGGCCGAGTCGCAGCAGAACCTCGACGAGGCCCGCCGCTCGCATGACGGCCGCTACGCCGAGAAGCCCTGGTAGCCGCTCACCCTCCGGCGCACCCCCTTCGCCGCAGGGCATGCGGCGGCCCCTGTCGCGGGCTGCCTGCCCCCTGCTAGACATGCCCCCATGAGCACCGTCGCCCGCATCACGCACCTGATCTCCGGCTCCTCGTGGGAAGGCTCCGCCGAGCGGACCTCGCCGGTCTACAACCCCGCCACGGGTGAGCAGACCGGTGATCTCGACCTCGCCTCGCGCGAGCTCGTCGACGAGGTCGTCGCAGTGGCGAAGGGGGCGTGGGAGAGCGAGTGGCGTGACGCGTCGCTGGCCCGTCGCACCCAGGTGCTCTTCGCCTTCCGCGAGCTGCTCAACGCACGCAAGGACGACATCGCAGCCCTCATCACGGCCGAGCACGGCAAGGTCCTCTCCGACGCGCTCGGCGAGGTGACGCGCGGGCTCGAGGTCGCCGAGTTCGCGTGCGGGATCCCGCACCTGCTCAAGGGCGGCTTCTCCGAGAACGTCTCGACGAAGGTCGACGTCTACTCGATCCGGCAGTCGCTCGGTGTCGTGGCAGTGATCTCGCCGTTCAACTTCCCGGCCATGGTGCCGCTGTGGTTCGTGCCGATCGCCATCGCCTGCGGCAACGCGGTCGTCATCAAGCCCTCGGAGAAGGACCCGTCGGCGGTCAACGCGGTCGCGCAGCTGTGGCGCGAGGCCGGGCTGCCCGACGGGGTGCTCAACGTCGTCCACGGGGACAAGGAGGCGGTCGACGCGCTCCTGGACAACCCGGACGTGCGGGCGGTCTCCTTCGTCGGGTCGACCCCGATCGCGAAGTACGTCTACGAGCGCGGGACCGCGGCCGGCAAGCGCGTCCAGGCCCTCGGCGGGGCGAAGAACCACATGCTCGTCCTGCCCGACGCGGACCTCGACCTCGCCGCCGACGCCGCGGTCAACGCCGGCTTCGGCTCGGCCGGCGAGCGGTGCATGGCGATCTCGGCGCTCGTCGCCGTCGAGCCGGTCGCCGACGAGCTCATCGCGAAGATCCAGGACCGGATGGGCAAGCTCGTCACCGGCGACGGCACCCGGGGCACCGACATGGGCCCGCTCGTGACGAAGGAGCACCGCGACAAGGTCGCCTCGTACCTCGACGTCGAGGACGGCTCCGGTGCCGAGGTGCTCGTCGACGGGCGTGACGGCGACTTCGACGCCGACGGCGACGGCTTCTTCCTCGCCCCGTCGCTCATCGACAGGGTCGAGCCCGGCATGCGTCAGTACGACGACGAGATCTTCGGGCCGGTGCTCTCGGTCGTCCGTGTCGGGTCCTACGACGAGGGCCTCACGCTCATCAACGACAGCCCGTACGGCAACGGCACGGCGATCTTCACCAACGACGGCGGTGCCGCCCGGCGCTTCCAGCACGAGGTCGAGGTCGGCATGGTCGGCATCAACGTGCCGATCCCCGTGCCGATGGCGTACTTCTCCTTCGGCGGGTGGAAGGCCTCGCTCTTCGGCGACAGCCACGCGCACGGCATGGAGGGCGTCCACTTCTTCACCCGCGGCAAGGTCGTCACCTCGCGCTGGCTCGACCCGAGCCACGGCGGCCTCAACCTCGGCTTCCCCCAGAACGAGTGAGCCCCGCCATCAGGTGGGCGCGTCGTGCGCTACGGACCCCCCCGATTCCGCACGACTCGCCCAGCTGACGACCATGTGAGCGAGTGCTGCCGGCCGAGGTAACGAAGGGTGCAGCGGTGCAACCTGCGATTTCACCCCCTTCGCTCGAGCCGAATCGGCCGCCCGACGTGACACCGTGAAGACGTACCCGATCGAAGGAGGCCCTCATGGCCCGCATCTCTTTCCTCGCCGGCATGGCTGCCGGTTACGTCCTCGGCGCCCGCGCCGGCAAGGAGCGCTACGAGCAGATCAAGGGTCAGGCCAGCCAGCTCTGGTCGAGCCCGAAGACGCAGAAGGCCGTCGGCCAGGCCAAGGACACCGTCCAGACCCAGGCCCCGGTCGTCGCCGACAAGGTCACCGGAGCGGCCAAGGACGCCGCCGGCACGGTCAAGGACAAGGTCAGCCGCAGCGAGGACCTGCCCGAGACCATCCACCGCGGTGACGACGG
>JBHWMJ010000282.1:0-5499 GCA_043423105.1 Marihabitans sp. | reverse complement strand
TGGTCGCGCTCGGGCTGGGGGCCAAGGAGCTCGCAGCCGCCCACCGGCTCGGGCGGCTGCTGCGGCTGCCCGACGACGTCGTCCTCCTGCCCGACGGCCCGGCGCGGGCGATGCGCGAGCTCGCCGCGCTCGACCAGCCCTTCACGCTGAGCCAGGCCCGACAGGCCCTCAGCACTACCCGGCGGGTCGCGGTCCCGCTGCTCGAGCACCTCGACGGCCGCGGTTGGACCCGCCGCGTCGACGGCCAGCTCCGCAAGGTGGCGCGCTGAGTCAGTAGGGCTCGGCGCTCATGACGACGTCTGTCGGCAGGTCTCCGCCGTACACGTGGGGGAAGAGGTCCGCTCCCGGTGCCGGCCGCTCCCGCACGACCGTCAGCCCGTGGTCGGCAAGCCGTGACTCCTCGATCGTCAGGACGACGAGGGGCTCGGTGACGTCGCCGTAGTATCGGGCGATGACCCCTTCGAGCTGGGCCCGGTCCTCGCAGGCGTGGAGGTAGCCCTCCTCCGCGATGCTCACGCCGAGGGTGGAGGTCCGGTACCGACCCTCACGCTGGGCGTGCGCCCACTCCCGCTCGAGCGCGAGGTGGAGGATCGTCCCGCTCACGCCGACGCGATCTCGGCGAGCACCCGCAGGGTCCGCTCCCGGGCGTCGCGCCCCGGCGCGACGTTGGCGACCATGAGCTCGTCGGCGTCGGCCAGCCGCTCGAAGTCTGCAAGCCCCGCCGCGACCGTCTCGCGCGACCCGCGGACCGTGTACGTCCCCATGTGCTTCGCCTGCTGCCCGACCGGGGTGTCCATGAGCTCGGCGACCATGTCGTCGTCGAGATCGGCACCCGCGAGCTGCGGCACCCGGCGGGCCAGCGAGCGCACCCGCGACGCGAGCACCTGCTCGCGCAGCGCCTCTGCCTCCTCGTCGGTCTCGGCGGCGATGACGTTGAGCGCCGCGATGACGTACGGCTCCGCGAGCTGCTCGCTGGGCCGGAAGCCGTCGCGGTAGGCCCGCACCGCTGCCTGCAGGTGGTCGGGCGCGAAGTGCGAGGCGAAGGCGTACGGCAGCCCGAGCTGGGCGGCGAGCTGGGCCCCGAAGAGGGAGGAGCCGAGGATGTAGATCGGCACCTTCGTCCCCTCGCCCGGGTACGCGTGGATCGACTCGATCCGGGTCTGCTCCGACAGGTAGCCCTGCAGCTCGAGGACGTCCTGGGGGAAGCGCTCGGCGTCGGCGGGGTTGCGGCGCAGCGCCCGCATCGTCACCTGGTCGGTCCCCGGCGCCCGCCCGAGCCCGAGGTCGATCCGGTCGCCGTGCAGCTCGGCGAGCGTCCCGAAGGCCTCGGCCACGACGAGCGGGGCGTGGTTGGGCAGCATGACGCCGCCCGAGCCCACCCGGATCCGCTCGGTGCGGGCCGCGACGTGCGCGATGAGCACGGCTGTCGCCGACGACGCGATCGAGCGCATGTTGTGGTGCTCGGCGAACCACAGCCGCTCGAAGGTCCCCAGCTCGTCGGCCACCTGCGCGAGGTGCACGGCATCAGCCAGGGCCTCGCCGATCGGCTGGCCGGAGCGGACCATGGCGAGATCGAGCAGGGACAGTCGCATCAGGGCACCTCGGGGACGAAGGGGTCGTCCCGTCACCATAGGCGCACAGGTCTCGAGGCTTCGGCCGTGGGGGGCCTACGCACCTCGACCGGTGAGGGGTTGGGGTCAGGAGTAGAAGGGGCGGTCCTCATCGGCGGGATCGCTGACGTTCGGCTGCTCCCGGGTCTCGTAACCGGGCGCGTCGTAGGTCGCGAGGACCACGCCGTCGTCGTCCTCGACGGAGAGCGAGGATCGCGACGCCCGCATGAGCGCCTCGGTGATCCGCTCGATCTCGACGTCCTCCGGCTCCCGGCCGAGGGAACCGGTCAGGGCCTGGCGCACCTGGTCGGTCACCCCTTCGCGATCGAGACCAGAGACGCTCGCGGCGATCGCGACGAGGGCCTCCGCCTGCTCGGCGAGCGGACGGGCACCCTCCTCACGCTGAGTGTTGAGGACGAGCCGCTCGCCGGTGACGGCGACGTGCGGGTCGCTCTGCGGCTCCGGCTCGGCGGCCGGCGAGGTGACGAGGTCGGGGTTGGGCTGCGCGGGGTCGGGGTGCTGGGTCATCTCTCCAGCATGACGCTCCTGACGCGCGCGTGGGGCGGGCGACGGGGGGCCTTTCGCGGCCCGCCACGCGCGGCTCGCTCAGTCGCCGACGGTCTTCTTGCCGCGTCCGACGATCTTCTTGTCCGGGGCGTAGACGACGGAGTCGTCGCGGCCCTCGTACTCGAACTGGTTGAGGAAGAAGCGCATCGCGTTGATCCGGGCCCGCTTCTTGTCGTTGGAGCGGATCGTCGTCCACGCCGCGTGCCGGGTGTCGGTGCGCGCGAACATCGCCTCCTTGGCCTCGGTGTACGCCTCCCACTTGTCGAGGGACTCGAGGTCCATCGGCGAGAGCTTCCACCGGCGGACGGGGTCGAGCTGCCGGATCGCGAAGCGGGTGCGCTGCTCCTGCTGGGTCACCGAGAACCACAGCTTCGTGACGTGGATGCCGGACTCGGCGAGCGTCCGCTCGAAGCGCGGCGCGTGGTCCATGAAGGTCTCGTACTCCTCGTCGGAGCAGAAGCCCATGACCCGCTCGACGCCGGCGCGGTTGTACCAGGACCGGTCGAACATGACGATCTCGCCGTTGGTCGGCAGGTGCTGGACGTACCGCTGGAAGTACCACTGCCCCCGCTCGCGGTCGTTCGGCTTGTTGAGCGCGACGACCCGGGCACCTCGGGGGTTGAGGTGCTCGGTGAAGCGCTTGATCGTGCCTCCCTTGCCGGCGGCGTCACGACCCTCGAAGACGATGACGAACTTCTGGTCGGTGTCCTCGGCCCAGTACTGGAACTTCAGGAGCTCGACCTGGAGCTTGTACTTCTCCTCGTCGTACTCGTCACGCTCCATGAGCTCGTCGTACGGGTAGTCGTCACGCCACGTCTCGACCGCCTTGCCGTCCGGCATGAGGAGGACCGGGTCCTCCTCCTTGCTGCCGCCGACCGTGTACCCCTTCGCCACGAGGTCGTCGATGAACTCGCGAAGCCCCATCTTCTGCGCCATGCCCCTATCCAACCAGGCCCGGGGGTCCGGGTGTCAGGGTGCTGCGGTGGATGACAGCTGTCATGGTCAGGCGCGGCGGGTCGTCATGGCGAAGGGGGCGGCCGGCGCGTCATCGTGGAGGCATGAACCGACGCACCCTCGCGTACATCGCTCTCGTCATCACCATCCTCTACGGCGCCGGCTTCGCCCTCGTGGGAGACGGGAGCCGCAACGTCTACGCCGCGCTGGGAGCCGCCATCGTCGCCATCGGGTGGATCAGCGTCGGGATGCTCGGCAAGGACACCCCGAAGGACTCATAGAACTATCAGGCAACGGATGAAGGATAATGGGCCACAGACTCTCCCCCTTCGCCATCACCTGAGGACCCATGAGCACGAAGAAGACCGCCAACGCCCGCAAGGAGCGCCTCGAGGCCGCCCGCAGGGAGCAGCAGGCCGCCGAGAAGAAGAAGGCCTTCGTCCTGTACGGCGCGGCAGCCGCCGCGGTGGTCCTCATCGCGGGCGCCGTCTTCTGGGCTATCGCCAACGACGAGGGACGCAAGATCGCCTCCAGCGGCACGATCGAGGGCGTCCAGACCAACGAGTACGAGGCGGCGAAGCACACCGAGGCTCCCGTCGAGTACGCGGAGAGCCCGCCCGTCGGGGGCGAGCACCGCAGCTCGTGGCTCAACTGCGGCGTCTACGACAAGCCGGTCCCCGACGAGTACGCCGTCCACTCGCTCGAGCACGGCGCCGTGTGGATCACCTACAGCCCGGACCTGCCCGCCGATCAGGTCGACAAGCTCAAGGACCTCACCCCGTCGACCTACGCAGTCCTCTCGCCCTACGAGGACATGGACACCCCCATCGCGATCTCGGCGTGGGGCCACCAGCTCAAGGTCGACTCCGCGGACGACGCGCGGCTCGGCGCCTTCATCAAGGAGTACCGCCAGGGCCCGCAGGCCCCTGAGCCCGGCGCCGCGTGCACCGGCGGGGTCGACGCCTGATGCATCCCCGCACGATCGTCGCCGCGCTCGTCGCGGTGGCGATCGGCCTGGCATCGGGGATCGTCATCGGCCGGGTGTCCGGCAACGCCGGAGCCCCGAGCGATATCGGCGTGGACGCCGGCTTCGCCCGGGACATGCAGACGCACCACGACCAGGCCGTCGAGATGAGCCTCATCGTCCGTGACCGCACCGACGACGAGACGATCCGCTCGATCGCCTACGACATGCTGCGCACCCAGGCGCACCAGTCCGGCCAGATGGCCGGCTGGCTGCAGAGCTGGGGGTTGTCGCCGACGAGCTCGCAGGAGCCGATGGCATGGATGGACCAGGGCAACCACGCCGGGCACGGGGACATGCCGCAGACCGCCGACGGCGCGATCATGCCCGGCATGGCCACGGCCGATGAGCTGACGAGGCTCAGGGGTCTGTCCGGCACGGAGGCCGAGGTCTACTTCCTCCAGCTGATGATCCGGCACCACGTCGGCGGGATCCCGATGGCCGAGGCGGCGGTCGAGAGCGCGACCGAGCCCGAGGTGAAGCGTCTTGCCCAGTCGATCCTCGACAGCCAGGGAGCCGAGACCGAGACGATGACCGACCTGCTGACGGAGCGTGGCGCGAAGCCGCTCGAATGACCCCTGTCGGCACGCCTGGCTAGGTTGCTCCCGTGACCTTCCACATCCACCGCGCGGTCCGCACCGCCGAGCTCGCCGACGGCCTCGGCGCGCTGCTCGCGGACCCGTTGGACGACCCCTTCGCCGAGGAGGTCGTCGTCGTGCCCGAGCACGGGGTCGAGCGGTGGCTGGCGCAGCGGCTGTCCCACCGGCTCGGCGGTGGGTCCGAGGGCGAAGGCGGTGTGTGCGCCGGGGTCCGGTTCGTCCGGCCGGCGTCGCTGGTCACGATGCTCACCGGGCGCGAGCTCGACGACCCGTGGCTGCCCTCCCACCTCGTGTGGCCGCTGCTCGCGACGATGGACGGCGCCCTCGACGAGCTGTGGGCCGCTCCCCTGGCGCGACACCTGGGGCACGGCGACGACTCGGTCGACGGGCGGGTTCGTCAGGGACGTCGGTACGGTCTGGCGCTGCGCCTCGCCCGGCTGCTCCACCGCTACGCCCTGCAACGCCCCGCCGTGCTCACCGCGTGGCGCGAGGGGCGCGACGAGGACGGCGCCGGGTCGGCGCTGCCCGACGACCTGCGCTGGCAGGCCGAGCTCTACCGACGCCTCCTCGAGGTCGTCGACGCGCCGCCGCCCGACCTCCGCCACACCGAGACCCTCGACCGGCTGCGGGCCGGTGACGCGACGCTCGACCTGCCGGGCAGGCTCTCCCTCTTCGGACACACCCGTCTGCCGGTGACCGAGGTCGAGCTGCTGCGGGCGCTCGCCGAGCACCGCGACGTGCACCT
>JBHWMJ010000278.1:0-3360 GCA_043423105.1 Marihabitans sp. | reverse complement strand
TGCACCGTCGAGGGCTATCCCGAGCTCCGCGTCACCGACGACGGTGCTGAGATCGCGCTCGCGGTCATGGGTGTCGACCACAGCTTCGACGGCGAGGAGGTCGCCTCGCAGGCCGTCACCCTCGAGCCCGGCCAGGCCGTCCGCAGCGTCGCCTGGTGGCGCGAGCGGCCCACCCGCCAGTCCGACGAGGAGGACGAGCGCGCCCTGGCCGTCGGTCTGGGTGGCGTCGTCGACGAGACGACCGGGTCCAGCCCCGCCTGGGCGCTGGCCGTGGCGACCGACGACGTCGTCCATGGCTTGGCCGACGGGACCCGGGTGCGGATCGAGCCCTGGCAGCCCGTCCCGCGCGACTGACGCTTACCCCTTCGCCCGCCACAGGGCGCTGGCCTGCGCATACGATGGCCGCGCACCACACCCCACCGACGAGGAGTCCGCGTGAGCGAGACCGGCAGCGACGAGCGCCCCCTGATCAACGAGTTCGGCGCCGGCCCCGGCGACGGCCAGGCCCGCACGATCCGGGCCCAGTGGACCCTCGACGCCATCCCCGTCATCCGGCAGGCCCTGACCGACGACCTCCAGGCGCGCGACATGCCCGAGGAGATCATCGAGGAGGCCGAGCTCGTCGTCAGCGAGCTCGTGACCAACGCCTTCCGGCACGCCAAGCCGCTCGCCGACCAGTGCGTCCGCGTCCACTGGAAGGTCCGCGGCGACGCCTGCGAGGTCGAGGTGAGCGACGGCGGCGGCGACAGCACCCCGGTGCCTGCTGCGCCCGCCGTCTGGGCCACCGCCGGTCGCGGCCTGCGGATCGTCCGCAGCCTCGCCCACGAGTGGGGGGTCAGCGAGGAGGACAAGCGGGTCACCGTCTGGGCCGCGCTCGGTGGCCCCTCGCGCCGACGCGTCGGCAGCTGACACTTCGAGGCTCGGGCCGCAGCCGGCCCTCGCGCCTCAGGGAGCATCGGGGGTGCCTGACCTAGGCTGCACGCCATGGGCAAGGCATCACGACGCAAGAAGGCGCAGGGCGAGCAGGGCGGCAAGGTCAAGGTCGCACCGGCGCCGTACGTGGCGCGCCCCTTCGAGGGGCTGCCGGGCGAGACCGACTGGGTCGCGGCGCACGAGATCATCCCGTCCGCGACGGCGACGTTGACCCTGACCGGCGAAGGGGTGCCCGAGGGCTCTCCGAAGACCGTCACCCTTGCGACCGTCCTGCCGATGGCCTGGGCGGCGCTGCATCGCGCCGACGGCGCAGTCCTGGTGGCCTGCCAGTCCGGCAGCAGCAGCGGCGACGCCAGTCGCGACCTCGCCGCTGCCCTCCTCGCCGCGCTCGAGGTCGAGCCCGGCAGCCCGGTCCCCTCGGCCCCGCGCGCCACCGCGGACACCCCGCGACTGCAGGACCTCCTCGACACCGACGCACCCTTCGAGCTCGAGGTCCACCAGGGTTTCGACTTCTGGGTCGGCGACGACGATCTCGACGAGGCAGGTCGGGAGTCGCTCGACCGGGCCAACGAGACGGTCGTCCCGACCCGTCCGATGAGCAGCGCACCGTCGGCGTACTGGTGCCAGATCGGCGAGCGGACCTACATCCGCTGGATCCTCGGTGACGACGAGGACGCCGCGACGACCGCGCTGGCCCGTCTCGCTGCCGCCGGTGAGTCCGAGCTCGGGGCGGGCAACAAGCTGCTCGGCGCCTTCCGCGCGGGCGGCCTGCTCGTGCCGGTGTGGGAGGTGCCGGCCGACACCGAGGCCGCCGACCACGAGGACGAGCTCGCTGCGATGCAGGAGCGCTACCGGGCGGCCCTGGCGAAGACGAGCCCCTCACCCCGGACGAGCGCCGCGCCCGCGCGGGACTGACCTCACGTCAGGTCACCCTGCGCTGACGGGGTCCGACGAGCAGGGGGTGAGCACGAGATGAGCAGGGCAGCGGCGATCGTCCCCGCGAAGGACGAGGCGGAGCGCGTCGGCGCCACCGTCGCCGCGCTGCGCTCGCTGCCCGATGTCGCCCTCGTCGTCGTCGTCGACGACGGCTCCACCGACAGCACGGCGCAGGTGGCGGCAGAGGCCGGGGCGCTCGTCGTCCGGCACGCCCTCAACCAGGGCAAGGCCGCAGCACTGACGACCGGGGTTGCCCGCCTGGCCGAGGAGGAGACCCGGCAGGGCGTGGACCCCTTCGTCCTGCTCTTCGCCGACGCCGACCTCGAGGGCTCCGCCGCGCACCTCGGCCCGCTGCTCGAGCCCGTGCTCGGGGGCGCGGCCGACCTCGCCGTCGCGAACATCCCACGGGCCGCGAGCTCGCACGGCAGCGGACGGGTGGTCCGCCTCGCCCGCGGGCAGATCGAGTCGCTCACCGGTCGCCGGATCTCCCAGCCGCTCAACGGGATGCGCGCGCTGACCCGTGAGGCCTTCGGCTGGGCTACCCCGCTGGCGCCGGGCTGGGGTGTCGAGGCGGCGATGCTCGTCGACGTTCTGCGTGCTGGCGGCCGAGTCGTGGAGGTGCCGGTCCCGCTGACGCACCGGTCGACTGGCGCCGACATCCGGGGTCAGATCCACCGGGCCAGGCAGATGCGCGACGTCTCGCGGGCGCTCCTCGACCGCCGGCTCCGTGGCTGACACGAAGGGGTCGTCAGCACCCGGCCGACGCGACCCCCTTCGCCTCTCGCTCCTCGGCGGGGCCGTCATGTGCCTCTGGCTCGTCGGCCTGGCCCACCCCTCCGTCGCGGCACCGCCTCTCGGCCCGGCCGGATGGGTCCCTCACCTCCCCGACCTGCCGCTGCGAGGGTGGGGCGTCGTCGCGGTGCAAACGGTCGGGTACGTGCTCGGCGCCGCGGCCCTGACCCTCAGCATCCGGCGACCGTCGCGGCTCGGGATCCCGTGGCCCGCATGGCTGCTCGTCGGCGGGCTCGTGCTGCTCACCGTTCCCTTCGGGACTGCCGACCACACGAACTACGCCGCGTACGGGCACATCCTCGCCGAGGGCGGCGACCCATGGCTCACCTCGCCGCGCGACTTCGGCAACGACGCCGTGACCGCGCTCGTGCAGCCGCCGTGGCAGGACACCCCGAACGTCTATGGTCCCGTCGCGACTGCACTGCTCGGCGCGGCGGCGCACTTCGGCGGTGAGTCGGTGCGGCAGATCGTGTGGCTGTGGCAGGTCGTAGTCGTCGTCGCGTGGCTGGTCGTGCGGTGGCTCCTCATCCGCCTGACCGGGCGCGCCGAGGCCGTCGATACGTGGTGGACCGGCAACGTCTTCGTCGTGGGCGCGGGGGTCTTCGGGGCGCACGTCGACCTGCTCGCCACAGCGGCGCTCGTCGCCGCTCTCGTCGTCGCGCTGCGCGTGCCGGGGCGGCTTGGCGCCGGTGCGGCCGG
>JBHWMJ010000270.1:0-5280 GCA_043423105.1 Marihabitans sp. | reverse complement strand
ATACTAGCGCCGCCGCGTCGCCGGGCTCGCCCTCCCAGTGGAACGACGAGCCGCGCTTCTCGAGCGAGCGGAGCGCCTTCTGCAGGGCCTGCGCGTAGGTGCGCCCGATCGCCATGGCCTCGCCGACCGACTTCATCGTCGTCGTCAGGGTCGCGTCGGCCGCCGGGAACTTCTCGAAGGCGAAGCGCGGCACCTTGACGACGACGTAGTCGAGCGACGGCTCGAAGCTGGCCGGGGTCTCCCCCGTGATGTCGTTGGGCACCTCGTCGAGGGTGTAGCCGATCGCCATCTTCGCCGCGATCTTCGCGATCGGGAAGCCGGTCGCCTTGGACGCCAGGGCGGAGGAGCGCGAGACGCGCGGGTTCATCTCGATGACGATGATCCGGCCGTCGCGCGGGTTGATCGCGAACTGGATGTTGCAGCCGCCGGTGTCGACGCCGACCTCACGGATGATCGCGATGCCCACGTCGCGCATCCGCTGGTACTCGCGGTCGGTGAGGGTGAGCGCCGGGGCGACCGTGATCGAGTCGCCGGTGTGGACGCCCATCGGGTCGAAGTTCTCGATCGAGCAGACGACGACGACATTGTCGGCATGGTCGCGCATGACCTCGAGCTCGTACTCCTTCCAGCCGAGGATCGACTCCTCGAGGAGCACCTCCGTCGTCGGGCTCGCCTGAAGGCCGGCACCGGCCATGCGGCGCAGCTCGGCCTCGTCGTGTGCGAAGCCGGACCCGAGGCCACCCATCGTGAAGGACGGACGCACCACGAGCGGGTAGCCGAGCTCGTCTGCGGCACTGAGGACTTCGTCCATCGTGTGGGCGATGAACGAGCGAGCGCTCTCGGCGCCGCAGCGCTCGACGACGCCCTTGAAGAGCTGGCGGTCCTCGCCGAGCTGGATGGCGTCGACGTTGGCACCGATGAGCGGGCAGCCGTACTTCTCGAGGACGCCCGCCTCGTGCAGCGCGATGGCGCAGTTGAGCGCGGTCTGGCCGCCCAGCGTGGCGAGCACCGCGTCGGGGCGCTCCTTCTCGATGATCTTCTCGACGACCTCGGGGGTGATCGGCTCGACGTAGGTGGCGTCGGCGAACTCCGGGTCGGTCATGATCGTCGCCGGGTTGGAGTTGACGAGGATGACCCGGATGCCCTCCTCGCGCAGCACGCGGCAGGCCTGGGTGCCGGAGTAGTCGAACTCGCAGGCCTGGCCGATGACGATCGGGCCGGAGCCGATGACGAGGACGCTGGAGATGTCGGTGCGCTTGGGCATCAGGCGGTGGCTCCCTTGGCGGCGGTCTGCTCCATGAGCGTGACGAAACGGTCGAAGAGGTGGGCCGAGTCGTGCGGCCCGGAGGCCGCCTCGGGGTGGAACTGGACGGAGAACGCTGGTCGGTCGAGACACTCCAGACCCTCGACGACGTCGTCGTTGAGCCCGATGTGGCTGACGCGGACGCGGCCGTAGTCGGTCTCAGCCGCGCCCTCGAGCGGAGCGTCGACGGCGAAGCCGTGGTTCTGCGAGGTGATCTCGACGCGGCCGGTGGCGACGTCCTTGACCGGCTGGTTGATGCCGCGGTGGCCGAACTTCAGCTTGTACGTGCCGAAGCCGAGCGCCCGGCCGAGCACCTGGTTGCCGAAGCAGATGCCGAAGAGCGGCAGCCCGGCGTCGAGCACCTCACGGACCAGTGCTACCTGGTGGTCGGCCGTCGCGGGGTCACCGGGCCCGTTGGAGAGGAAGACGCCGTCGGGCTGCACGGCGCGGACGTCCTCGAGGGTCGCGCTCGCCGGGAGGATGTGCACCTCGACGCCGCGCTCGGTCATCCGCTGCGGCGTCATGGCCTTGATGCCGAGGTCGATGGCCGCGACGGTGAAGCGCTTCTCCCCCACGGCCGGGACGACGTAGGCCTCCTTCGTCGTGACCTCGGACGCGAGCTCGGCGCCCTTCATGCTCGGACTGGCCTGCACCCGGGTGACGAGGTCCTTCTCGGGCGCCTCAGCCATCTCGCCGGTGAAGATGCCGACCCGCATCGAGCCCTTGTCGCGCAGGTGGCGGGTCAGGGCCCGGGTGTCGATCTCGCAGATCCCGACGATCCCCTGGGTGACGAGCTCCTCCTCGAGCGGGTGCGTGGCGCGCCAGCTCGAAGGGCGGATCGCGGGGTCGCGCACGACGAACCCGGCGACCCAGATCTGAGCCGACTCGTCGTCCTCGCCGTTCCAGCCGGTGTTGCCGATGTGCGGCATCGTCATGACGACGACCTGGCGGTGGTAGCTGGGATCGGTGAGGGTCTCCTGGTAGCCGGACATCCCGGTGGAGAAGACGGCCTCGCCGAGGGTCTCCCCCACGGCGCCGAAGGAGCGGCCCCGGAAGACGCGCCCGTCCTCGAGGACGAGCAGGGCGGGCAGGCGCTGGGTCATGCGTGAGCCTCTCCCGCGGCAGCGGTGACGCGGCCGCGCAGGATCGTCGTGCGGACGGCACCCGTGAAGGTCCGCCCGTGGTAGGGGTTGTTGCGCGAGAGCGAGGCCGAGGCGTCGCGGTCGACAGTCACCTCGGCGGTCGGGTCGACGAGGACGAGGTTGGCCGGGGCGCCGACCTCGATGGCGCGACCGTGATCGGCGAGCCCGGCGATGCGGGCGGGGGCGGTCGACATGACCCGCGCGAGACCGGCGAGGTCCATCGCACCGCTGCGGACCATGACGTCGTGGACGACGGAGAAGGCCGTCTCGAGGCCGAGCATCCCGAAGGCCGCGTCGACGAAGGCGTGCTCCTTGTCGTGCCGGGCGTGCGGAGCGTGGTCGGTCGCGACGACGTCGATCGTCCCGTCGGCCAGCCCCGCCCGCAGCGCCTCGACGTCCTCGTCCGGGCGAAGGGGTGGGTTGACCTTGTAGACCGGGTCGTAGCCGGCGAGCAGGTCAGCGGTGAGCAGGAGGTGGTGGGGCGTCACCTCGGCGGTGATGCGGGCCCCCTTCGCCTTGGCCCAGCGCACGACGTCGAGCCCCTCGGCCGTCGTGACGTGCGCGACGTGCACCCGGGCACCGGTGAGCAGGCTGAGCTGGGCGTCACGGGCGATGATCGTCGCCTCCGCTGCCGCAGGCCACCCCGGCAGCCCCAGCCGCCCCGACAACTCGCCCTCGTGGCAGCACGCCGTCGGGCCGGCGAGCTCGGGGTCCTGGGAGTGCTGGCTGATAACGCCGTCGAAGGCCCGGACGTACTCGAGCGCGCGACGCATGACGCGGGCGTCGCCGACGCAGCGGCCGTCGTCGGAGAAGACCGTCACCCCGGCACGGGACCGGTGCATCAGGGCGAGCTCGGCGAGCTCGGCACCCTCGAGCCCCTTCGTGACCGAGCCGATCGGCTGGACGTCGACGAGGCCCGTGGCGCGGCCGAGATCGAGGACCCGCTCGGCGGCCTCGCCGGTGTCGGTGACCGGGTTGGTGTTGGCCATGGCGAGCACGGCCGTGTAGCCGCCGATCGCGGCAGCGGCCGAGCCGGTGGCGATCGTCTCGGCGTCCTCACGGCCCGGCTCGCGAAGGTGCGTGTGCAGGTCGACGAGGCCGGGCAGGAGCACGAGGCCGTCGGCCTCGACCCGCTCGGCCGATGCGGGTGCGTCGACGGACCCGATCTCGGCGATGACGCCGTCCCGGACGAGGACGTCGGCGGCGGAGCCGTCGAGGACCGTCGCGCCGGTGATGAGGAGCTCGCTCATGCCGCACCGCCTTCCCCGCCGGCGAGCAGGTGGTAGAGGACGCTCATCCGGACCGCGACACCGGCGCTGACCTGGTCGAGGACGAGCGAGCTCGCGGCGTCGGCGGCGTCCGCAGCGATCTCCAGCCCGCGGTTCATCGGGCCAGGGTGGAGGATGACGCCGTCGGGCCGGGCCGCGAGGTAGGTCGCGAGACGGTCTCGCGTGAGGCCATAGCCCACGGTGTACTCGCGCGGCGTCGGGAAGTAGCCGCCGGTCATGCGCTCCTTCTGGACGCGGAGCATCATCAGCGCGTCCGGCACGCTGGCCTGCGCGCCGTCGAGCACGCCGTCGAGGTCGTGCGAGATCGTCCAGCCGTCGCGCTCGGCCCACGCGCGCGCGCCGCTCGGCATGAGGGTCGGCGGAGCGACGACGGTGACCCGCGCCCCGAGCAGCGGCAACGAGAGGAGGTTGGAGCGGAAGACTCGGCTGTGGGTGACGTCGCCGACGATCGCGACGTGCCGGCCCTCGAGGGAGCCGAGCCGGCGCTCGAGGGTGTAGGCGTCGAGCAGCGCCTGGGTGGGGTGCTCGTGGGTGCCGTCGCCGGCGTGGACGACCCTCGTCGCCGAGCCGGACTCGTCGAGCCACCGGGCCACCTGGTGCGCGGCCCCAGAGGCCATGTGCCGCATGACGATCGCGTCGACGCCCATCGCGGCGATGGTCATCGTCGTGTCGCGCAGGCTCTCGCCCTTGCTCGTCGAGCTGCCCTTGCCGGTGATGTTGATCGTGTCCGCAGACATCCACTTGCCCGCGATCTCGAAGGAGCTCCGGGTGCGCGTGGAGTCCTCGAAGAAGAGGTTGATGACGGTGCGCCCGCGCAGGGTCGGGATCTTCTTGACCTCCCGGCGCTGGACGTCGTGCATCTCGGCCGCGGTGTCGAGCAGCTGCCTGACGCCGGCGGCGTCGAGATCGGCGACGGAGAGGAGGTGCCGGGCGCTCATCGGGAGCCACCGCCGATCGTCACCGAGTCTTCCTGACCGTCGTGGCCCGCGAGCCGCACCATGACCCGCTCGCTGTGCGACGTCGGGAGGTTCTTGCCCACGTGGTCGGCCCGGATCGGCAGCTCGCGGTGACCCCGGTCGACGAGGACGGCGAGCTGCACGGCGCGCGGTCGGCCGTAGTCGGCCAGCGCGTCGAGCGCGGCCCGGACGGTCCGGCCGGAGTAGAGGACGTCGTCGACGAGGACGACGGTGCGGCCGTCGACCCCTTCGCTGGGGATGCGGGTCTCCCGGGGCGACCTGGTGGGCTGCCGGCGGAGGTCGTCGCGGTACATCGTCACGTCGAGGGAGCCGACGGGTACCCCGCGGCCCTCGACCTCGGCGACGAGGCGGGCCAGCCGGTGGGCGAGCTCCACGCCCCGGGACGGGATGCCCAGCAGGACGAGGTCCTCGGCGCCCTTGTTGCGCTCGACGATCTCGTGCGCGATGCGCTTGAGCGCCCGGGCGATGTCACCGGAGGAGAGCACCTCGCGGTCGGTGGTGTCAGGACACATCTGTGCCTCAGACCTCCTTCTCTGCCTCACAGGACAGGGGTTAAAGGATGTCGTGCG
>JBHWMJ010000258.1:0-2693 GCA_043423105.1 Marihabitans sp. | reverse complement strand
GTAGTGTGCGCGGCGGGCGGCGGGTCCTGACGGGTCTGGGCGGCGCGGGCCAGGATGTCGTCCCGCAGCGAGGGCGGCGGGGTGACCGCGACCGTCTCGGCGAGCAGCGGGGTGACCGCGCCGAACGAGTCGACCTCGTCGCGGCAGGTCGCACAGCGCGCGAGGTGCTCCTCGAAGTCGGCGCGCTCGTCGTCGTCGAGGGCGTCGAGGGCATAGGCCCCGGAGAGGCTGTGCAGGTCGTCGCTCATGGGGTCACTCCCAGCTGGTCCCTCAGACGGATGAGTCCGTCGCGGATGCGTGTCTTGGCGGTGCCGAGTGGTAGGTCGAGGAGGCTGGCGACCTCCGTGTGGGTGTAGCCGCCCAGGTAGGCCAGGCTCACGGCCTCGCGCTGGTTGGCGGTCAGCCCGTCGAGGGCCGAGCGCACCCGTGCGGCCTCGATGCGGGCCGTGGCCGTCTCCGCGGTGGTGTCGAAGTCGACCTCTCGGGAGCGGGCGTGCCAGCCGTCGTCGCGGACCGCGGCGGCGTGGCTCGAGCGCACCCGGTCGATGGCGCGGCGGTGGGCCATCGTGAGTAGCCAGCCGATCGCCGACCCGCGCCGTGGGTCGAAGTGGCTGGCCCGGCGCCACACCTCGAGGTAGACCTCCTGGGTCACCTCCTCGGACTGCGCCGGGTTGCGCAGCACCCGCAGCACGAGACCGTGCAGTCGGGGAGCCGTCTCGTCGTAGACGGCGGCGAAGGCGACCTCGTCCCCCTTCGCCACCTGCTTGAGGCGGTGGGCGAGCCGGTCGTGGCCCCCGTGGGCAGGCTCCCGCTCGGAGCCCGTGGGGGCATCCGGCGGGTCCTGCTCACGGGGAGGGGGCACGAGGTCCATGGTGACGGATCAGGTCACTTCTTGGCGGTCGGCATGAGGACCGAGTCGACGATGTAGACCGTGGCGTTGGCGGTCTGCACGTCGCCGCAGACGACGGTGGCGTCGCCGACGGTGAAGTCCTCGCCCGAACCCTTGACGGTGATCTTGTCGCCGGCGAGGGTCTCGTGGGTGCCGGCGAGGTCCTCGGGAGCGAGGCGGCCTTCGACGACGTGGTGGGTGAGCACGGTCGTCAGCAGGCCCTTGGGGTCGCCCATCGCCTTGTCCAGCGTGGCCTGGTCCATGGCGGCGAAGGCGTCGTCGGTCGGGGCGAAGACGGTGATGTCCTGCGAGGAGTTGAGCGTCTTGGCCAGGTCGGCCTCGGTGACGGCCTTGACGAGCGTCTTGAGGAGCGGGTTGTTGCTCGCGGCGGTCGCGACCGGGTCGGTCGACATGCCATCGAAGGAGCCCTTGCCGTCCTTGGGCACGGATGCGCAGCCGTCGCCGAAGGGCGCGGAGGCCTCGGTGGCGTCGCCGGACGAGGTCATCGAGTCGTCGGAGCCCGCCGACTCGGAGCTGCTCGCCGAGCTGGAGGAGCCGGACGAGTCGGTCGAGCCGCCGTCGTCTCCGCAGGCGGTGAGGGCGAAGGGGAGGGTGAGCGCCGCGAGAGCGGCGGCGGTGCGGGTGGTGGTCATGCGGAACATGTCTGCCTCCAGGTCGTCGTGTCGAGCGTGCAGGAGGAGTTCGGAGCCGACGCCGCCTCGGATGGGTCACTCCGTCACGGTGACGGCGATCGAGTGCCAGCCGGTGGCCCCGGAGGGGAAGGGAGTGGCCTCCTGCCGCGTCTGGACCTCGCCCGTGCCGTCGGTCGCGCGCACGGTGATGTCGTGCCGGCCGGGGGTGGCGTCCCACGGGAGGAACCACTGGCGCCAGGAGACGATGTTGGCCTCGGTGCCGAGGGTGGCGCGTCGCCACTCGCCGTCGTCGACGCGCACGTCGACCCGCTCGATGCCGCGGCCCTGCGCCCAGGCGACGCCACCGATGACCGTGCGGCCGGGGGCGATGCGACGCAGCGCCTTGGGGGTGTCGATGCGCGCCTGGGTCTTCACCCGGCCGTCGATCGCCCAGTCACGGTCGGTCCAGTAGGCGCTCGCGGCGTCGTACCGGGTGACGGTCATCTTCGTCAGCCACTTGGTGGCGCCGACGAACCCGTAGAGCCCGGGCGTGACGAGCCGCGCGGGGAAGCCGTGCTCCCGGGGCAGCGGCGAGCCGTTCATGCCCACGGCCACCAGGGCGTCCCGGTCGTCGAGGAGGGCCGAGAGCGGCGTGGAGATCGTCATGCCGTCGGTCGACGTGGAGAGGACCTGCAGGTCGGGATCCTTCGGGTCCTCGTCGAGGCCGGCGCGCGCGAGCAGCTCGCGGGTCGGGACGCCGAGCCATCGGGCATGGCCGATGTACGGGCCGCCGACCTCGTTGGAGACGCAGTTGAGGGTGATGTCCCGCTCGACCATCGGCATGGCGAGCAGCTCGTCGATGTCGACCGAGAAGCCGTCGGGCACGTCACCGTCGATCGTCAGCGACCACTCGCCGGGGTCGACGCGCGGGGCGAGCAGCGCGGTGTCGATGCGGTAGAAGCCCGCGTTGGGGGTGACGAAGGGGGCGATCCCCGGCCGGCCCACGTCCACCCCCTTCGGCAGGGGAGGCAGGGGCCGCGCCGGGGTGGGAAGGGCCAGGGTCGGCGGCGTCGCGCGGGAGATGAGTGTCTGGCCGGAGCCGCCGAGTGCCAGGGCGGCCGCGCCCGTCCCGCCGAGCGCGAGGACCTTGCGACGGGTCGGCTGGTCGAGAT
>JBHWMJ010000240.1:0-3144 GCA_043423105.1 Marihabitans sp. | reverse complement strand
CGTGCCGCGCAAGGTCGACTACCACCCGCTGTCGATCCCGGTGCCGTACTACCACTCGAACGTCGACAGCGACGAGGTGATGTTCTACGTCGACGGCGACTACGAGGCACGCAAGGGCTCCGGCATCGAGCGCGGCTCGGTCAGCCTGCACCCGGGCGGGCACGCGCACGGGCCGCAGCCGGGCGCGTACGAGAAGTCGATCGGGATCGAGTACTTCGACGAGACCGCGGTCATGGTCGACACCTTCCGGCCGCTCGACATCGGCGAGGGCGGGCTCGCCTGTGACGACGGGAAGTATGCCTGGTCGTGGACCGGCGGCCGCTGAGCCGCGCCGACGGGTCGTCAGGTCGCGAAGGGGTGTAACGCTCCGCTCGCAGGTGGACAGGTCTGGGTGAGAGCCACCAGCCGAGAGGGAGCCATGACCTCGCCCGAGGAACGCTTCGAGCGGATCGTCGCGGAGACGCGGCTGCCGCTGCTCGCGTACGCGCGCCGGCGGGTCCAGGACCCGGCTGATGCCGCTGACGTGGTCGCCGAGACCTACCTGGTGGCCTGGCGCCGTCTGGACGACGTGCCCGATGGCGACTCAGCTCGGCCGTGGCTCTTCGGGGTCGCGCGTCGGGTGCTCGCCAACCACCACCGTGGTGAGCGGCGTCGCCTGGCGCTGGCCGACCGGCTGCGCGCGACGGTCGTGGAGGTCCTGCCTGCCCCGCAGGTCGAGGAGCCCGCACTCGTCGTCAGAGCCCTGCAGCAGCTGAGCCAGGGCGACCAGGAGCTGCTGCGTCTCGTGGCCTGGGAGGAGCTCACGCACGAAGAGCTGGCGCTCGCCCTGGGGGTGAGTCGACCGACCGTGCGCGTCCGCCTCCACCGGGCCCGACGCCGGCTCGCGCGGGTGCTGGACGAGATGACCGAGACCGGGGAGGTCGTCGCCGCTGGTGTGCAACGGCCGAGGGCGACCGGACATGAAGGGGGTGTGCGGGTGCCAGCCTGCACCGGTGCAGAGGAGGTCCAGCCATGAGCGCACGTGACCAGCAGGACCCGATCGAGGCGCTCCGTGCGGCCGACCCGGTCCGCCCGTCGGACCTCTCGCGCACCGACGACGCGGCATTCGTCGTGATGCGAGAGGGGATCGTCATGACCGGTACAGCACGCCCGCGCCCAGGGGGTCGACGACGCCGTCGCCGCACCCTGACGGCAGGGGCCCTGGCTCTCGCGCTCGTGGGTGGCGGGACCGCGTACGCGACGTACGAGACCTGGTACGCAGGCGGCGCGGGGGACGGGCTCACCTGCATGACGACGTGGGACGACCCGCTGGACGGGGACTCGGGGACCAGCACCGGTGGCCCGGCCCTGACGACGGACCCGGTCGTCGACTGCCAGCGCTACCAGGAGCTGACGGGCGGTGAGCCGATCACCGACCCTGTGGCCTTCACCTACAACGGTCAGACGTTCGTCGCACCCCGTGGCGAGGTCCCGGCAGACCTCGTGGGCGTGGCCGTGCAGGCCCCTGCCGCGCCGGACGCCGAGGCTCGGATGCGGCTCGAGAACTCGCTCGAGGACGCGGTCGACGGGGGTCGCAGCACGTGCTTCGACCTCGAGGAGGGCCTCGCCTTCGCCGAGGCCGAGATCGCCAGGCTGGGTCTGTCGGGGATCAGCGTCGAGGAGCAGGACCTCCCCGAGGTCAACGTCGGGGAGGGGCGGTGCGGCTGGTTCATCCCTCCGCACTCGGGGCGCGACGTCGTGCTCTTCTCGCCGGGGCGCTACGACGACCCGCTGGACCCCCCGGAGATCGCGGTGACGCTGCGCGAGCGGGTCGCCGAGCGGTGCCTCGGCGTCGAGCAGGCCGAGGCCGAGGTGACCAAGGCCCTCGGCACCCAGCACCACTGGCCGACGAGCCCTACGCGGGACGACTCGTTGGAGTGCACCGAGATCGACCTCGTCCTCGGGGGTAGTCAGCAGATCTTCCTCCGTGGGCCTGCGACCGTCCGTCGATGATTCCGGTGGCGGGCTCTGCCGCTGCTGCCCCGGTCAGCGGGAGAGCCGCCCGGCCGCCCGCTCGGCACGCTCGCGCCTGACCGCGGCGAGCTGGCCCAGGCTGAAGGTCACGACGAGGACGGCGGCCCAGACGACCTGGCCGACCGTGACGAGCAGCGCGGCCACGACCGTCATGAGGACAAGCTCGATGACGAGGCGAGGGGTCCCCACGACGCGGGCCGCCCCCTTCGGCGCCAGCCATCGCGACCACGCGAGGACCACGGCGACGACGGCGAGGGTCGCCGCCAGGTACCGGACGATCGCCGGCTGATCGGCCAGCGCGAGGATGACCACCCGGGCCACGCCGCCCCACAGGGCGATCTCGCTGACGAAGCGGACGATGCTCAGCAGCGTGACCTCGGCGTACGGGTCGGGCTCGGGCGCACGACGAGGGCCTGGCGGGTCCTGCTCCGGGAGCGTCACGCCCTCGCCGCGCCCGCCGCGGACATCTCGGAGAGGGCGCGCTCGGTGCTCGCGGGCGCCACGCCGGCGGCGAGGTCATCGAGCAGGGTGACGGCGAATCCCTCGCGCAGGCCGTCGAGCACGGTCGCGCGGACGCAGTAGTCCGTGGCGATGCCGCAGACGTCGATCGCGGTGACGCCCTTCGTGCGGAGCCAGGCGGCGAGCAGCGTGCCATCGTCGGTCGCCCCCTCGAAGCCGCTGTACGCGGCCTCGTGACGACCCTTGCGGAAGACGGCATCGACGTAGGGGAGCACCGGCGCGAGCGCGGGGTGGAAGTCGGCGCCGGGCGTCCCGGCGGCGCAGTGCACCGGCCAGCTCGACGCGAAGTCCGGGTCGGTGCCAGAGGGTGCCCAGTGCGCGCCGGGGTCCTCGTGCCAGTCGGCCGTCGCGACGACGGCGGCGTAGGTGTCACCCGCCTCGAGGACCCGCTCGGCGGCCCGACGCGCGACCTCGGCGCCACCCGCGACGGCCAGGCTTCCCCCTTCGGTGAAGTCGTTCTGGATGTCAACGAGGACGAGTGCGCGCGCCATGGTTCGACGGTACCCGCGGCTCAGCCGGCGGTGGGCAGCCCCGGCATCCAGGTCCGTCGCCCGTGGACCCACCCGCTGACCACGAGGTCGAGGCTGGGGTCGCCGGAGACGATGTGAGTGA
>JBHWMJ010000239.1:0-4814 GCA_043423105.1 Marihabitans sp. | reverse complement strand
GGGTGCGGCCCTCCTCGCGCAGGTCGTTGGCCTCGAGGATGGCGTCGATCGAGTCCTTCTTGGCCTGCTCGATGAAGCCGCAGGTGTTGACGACGGCCACGTCGGCCTCGGCGGCGTCGTCGACGAGGGTCCAGCCCTCGGACGCCAGGCGGCCGGCAAGCTCCTCGGAGTCGACCTCGTTGCGGGTGCAGCCCAGGGTGACGAGAGCGACGCTGCGCACAGGGGCTGACATGGCGTCCACTCTAGGCGGACCGTGGCGACGGGGGATCAGCGGCGCGCCTTCGCCACGGTGAGGGCGACAAGGCGGGAGATGACCATGGCGATGTACATGACGCCGGTGAGCTGCTCGATGATCGTCGCAGCCCGGGCGTGCGGCCGCACCGCCCCGACGTCGGAGAGGCCGACGCTCGTGAGGTTCGCGGCGGAGAAGTAGAGCAGCTCGAGGAAGCTGCGGCGATCCCCTTCGCTGTGGCCGATGAACGACCCAGGCCAGGCGAACTGCACCGCGAGGAAGAGATAGGCGAAGCCGAAGAGCAGGACCGTGAAGGCCGCCCCGACGGCGAAGAGCTCGTCGCTCGTCACCCAGTTGTCGGAGAAGACGTACGAGACAAGTCCGAACGCGACGTAGAGGTAGAAGATGGCCAGGCCGAGGTGCGCGACGACGCCGACGACCGTGTGGTCGGGCTCGAGGACGCTCCACGCCTCGAGCCCGACCGAGGGCACACCGATGATCAGGGCGAGCCAGGTCAGTGTCCGGGTCGACCTCGTGACGTACGCGGCGACCGTCACCGCGAAGAAGGAGACGACGACGAAGACGAGCCGTCCCCACAGTCGGCCCTCGAGCCAGGGCAGCAGCACGATCGCGAAGATCTGCATCGCCAGGAGGATGGCCGACGGCTGCTTGCGGAGCACGGCGAACCAGTAGTCCTTGCCCGACAGGGGCGGCTTGGGCGCATACCAGGCATCCGACATGAGCGTCAGCGTAGAACGCCTAGGCTGGATCTCGTGCTCGACGGACCGCTCCTGCTGCCCCCGCTCCTCCTCGCCGTCCTGCTGACCATCAGCGGTGTCGCGAAGATCAAGGCACCCAAGGAGGTAGCCAGCGCCTTCGCCCAGCTGCGGATGCCCAAGGCGGTCAGCACCTCCGTCGTGCGCCAGGTCTTCCCGTGGGCGGAGATCGTCCTGGCAGTCCTCCTCATCGTGCTCCCGGGGCCGTGGTCGCTGGTCGCTGCTGTCGCCGCGGTGCTGCTCATGCTCGTCTACCTCGGGATCATCGTGCGGGCGCTCGGCTTCGGGTACCCGATCACGTGCGGCTGCTTCGGGCGGCTCGGTCTGGGTGAGGTGACCCGCCGGACCGCCGTGCGCAACGGGCTGCTCGTGCTCGTCGCTGCGCTCGGGGTGTGGTCCGCCACGGCAGACGGCTCCGTCCTCTCGCGCCTGGTCGCCGCTGACGCGACGACCTGGGTCTGGCTGGGGCTGCTCGCGCTGACGGTGCTCGTCGTCGTCGTGACCTTCGGCGGCGAACCGAGCGCAGGACTCTCGCGCCCCCAGGCCCCCAACGCCCAGGTGCCGGACGGCTCCGACGAGCTCGACGACTACCTCCGTCAACCGATCCCGTACGGGATGCTCGAGGACCCCGACGGCTCACGGCACCCGCTCCACGAGCTGGCGATGACCTCGGCACATCTGCTCGTCTTCGTCTCGCCGGGTTGCGGGGCATGCGGTCAGGTGATCCCCCAGATCAAGGGCTGGGACGAGGCTCTCCCGCCGGTGACCGTTCGAGCGGTGGTCGCGATGCCGCTCGACATGGCAAGCCAGAGCGCACCCCACCTCGAAGGCGTCGTCCTCCATGACCCGGACGCATCGGTGGCCCGGACCTTCGGCGTGGGCTACCCCGGCGCGGTCCTCCTCGGGATGGACGGTCTGCTCGCTGGTGGGCCGGTCACCGGGAGCCACGCCGTGGAGCAGCTCGTCGCGGACATCCAGGTGGAGCTCACCGAGGCTGGGGCTCTGACGGAGCCCCAGCTCTCACCGGCCGGTGAGTGACCAGGCGTCCTCGTCCTCGTCGTCGTCGGCCGGGATGTCGGTGCCGATGGGGTCCTCCGCGTAGCGGTCCGACGAAGGGGCGCCGCCTGCGCTCCCTTCGCCCTCGCCCTGGGTGATGACGGCCGTGTCGCCCTGGGCGTAGGGCGTGTCGCCCTCGTACTCGTCGATCCCGCCGTCAACGTCGTCGCCGGCACCGTCCGCCTCGGGCACGTCCTCGCCGCGCATGAGCGCGAGCGTGGTCGGGAGGTCGTCGGGCTTGACGAGCACGTCGCGGGCCTTGCTCCCCTCGGAGGGGCCGACGACCCCGCGCGACTCGAGCAGGTCCATGAGCCGCCCGGCCTTGGCGAAGCCGACCCGCAGCTTGCGCTGGAGCATCGACGTCGAGCCGAACTGGGTCGTCACGACGAGCTCGGCTGCCTGGAGCAGGACGTCGAGGTCGTCGCCGATGTCGTCGTCGATCTGCTTCTTCGGGGCCTCGACGACGACGTCCTCGCGGTACGTCGGCTTGAGCTGGCCGGTGACGTGCGCGACGACCTCGTGGATCTCGGACTCGGTGACCCAGGCACCCTGGACACGCATCGGCTTGTTCTTGCCCATCGGGAGGAAGAGCGCGTCACCCTGGCCGAGCAGCTTCTCCGCGCCTGGCTGGTCGAGGACGACGCGGCTGTCGGCGAGCGAGGACGTGGCGAAGGCCATCCGGCTCGGGACGTTGGCCTTGATGAGGCCGGTGACGACGTCGACCGACGGACGCTGGGTCGCGAGCACGAGGTGGATACCGGCCGCGCGCGCCAGCTGCGTGATGCGGACGATCGAGTCCTCGACGTCGCGGGGCGCGACCATCATGAGGTCGGCGAGCTCGTCGACGATGACGAGCAGGTAGGGGTAGGGCTGGACGACCCGTTCGCTGCCCGGCAGCGGCTGGACCTTGCCGGCGCGCACCGCCTTGTTGAAGTCGTCGACGTGCTTGTAACCGAAGTGCGCGAGGTCGTCGTAGCGCATGTCCATCTCGCGCACGACCCACTGGAGCGCCTCGGCAGCCTTCTTGGCGTTGGTGATGATCGGCGTGATGAGGTGCGGGATGCCCTCGTAGGCCGTGATCTCGACCCGCTTGGGGTCGACGATCACCATCATCACCTAGTCCGGCGTGGAGCGCATGAGGATCGAGTTGATCATCGAGTTGACGAAGGAGCTCTTGCCGGAGCCGGTGGCGCCCGCGACGAGGATGTGCGGCATCTTCGCGAGGTTGGCGATGACGTAACCACCCTCGACGTCCTTGCCGACGCCCATGACCATCGGGTGCTCGTTGTTGCGGGCGACGTCGCTGCGGAGCACGTCGCCGAGGCAGACCATCTCCTTGTCGGCGTTGGGGATCTCGATGCCGATGGCGGACTTGCCGGGGATCGGGCTGAGGATGCGCACGTCGGCGGAGGCGACGGCGTAGGCGATGTTCTTCGAGAGGGCGGTGACCCGCTCGACCTTGACGCCGGGCCCGAGCTCGACGACGTAGCGGGTGACCGTCGGACCGCGGTGGAAGCCGGTGACCTGCGCGTCGATGCCGAACTCGTCGAGCACGGTGGTCAGCGACTCGACGACCTGGTCGTTGGCCGCGGAGCGCTCCTTGTGCGGCGAGCCCTGCTTGAGCACCGCCGAGTCCGGCAGCGTGTAGGTGACGTCGCCGGCCAGCGCGAGCTGCTCGACACGCTGCGGGAGCTGCGTGGTCGGCGGCGCCTGGAGCTCGGCCTTGTCGCCCTTGCCGACGGGTGCGACGACGCCGTTGCCGGTGTCGCGCTTCTCGCCGGGTCGCGGACCGCCGGGCACCTTGGGCGCCGCCGCGGCCGGGGACTCCTCGGGGCCCTGGGCGTCGGCGTCGACGTCGGTGGCCTTGGTCCGCCGGCGCTTCGGCTTGCCGGCCGGGGCGACGATCGCCGCCTGGTCGTAGGCGGTGTCGCCGTCGCGCTCGTCGACGCCGTCCTCGAAGCGACGACGGCGGGCGTTCTTCACGGCTGCGGCAGCCGCGGGGGTCCGCTCGTCCGTGATGCCGGGGGCGTGCCCCGTGAGTGCAGCGCGCAGGTAGGCGGCCCGGGTGGGCAGCTCGTGGAGCGGCGTGCCGGTGATGAGCAGCAGCGAGAAGAGCCCGAGGAGGACGAGCAGGATGCCGGCCGGCCACACCGTGAGTCCGGTGGCCAGCGGGTCCGAGGCGAGGAAGCCGACGATGCCGCCGGCCTCGCGCATGCCGGTCGCACCGTCGGGCGGCTGCGGGATGCCGTGGGCGATATGGGTCAGCCCGCAGACCGAGAGGGCGAGCATGGCCAGGCCAAGGCCCAGGCGCGCTCCGCCGGCGTCGTCGACCCCGCGGAGCAGTCGCCAGGCAGCGAGGACGAGGACGATGGGCAGGGCGTAGGCGACCCGTCCGAAGGTGCCGGCGACGACGGCGTGGACGACATCGCCGACGAGGCCACCGAGGCCCCACCACTCAACCGTGGCGACGACGACGGCGAGGGCAAGGAGGAGGAAGCCAAGCCCGTCACGACGGTGCTCGGGCTCGATCTGGCTGGCGCTGTGCCCGACCTTGCGGACGCCGGCACCGGTGGCGCCGGCGACACCCATCCACGTCGAGCGCACGGCCTGGAGCGGGAGCGGCAGGCCGCCCCCCTTCGCCGTCCGACCCGTGGTCTTGGACCCCCGGGTCGAGCCCTTCTTCGCGCCCTGGGTCGCGGTGCCGCCGCTGCGTCCGGGGCCCTTGGCCGCGGAGGTGCGGGCGGGACAAC
>JBHWMJ010000237.1:0-12601 GCA_043423105.1 Marihabitans sp. | reverse complement strand
TGACCAGATTCAATCGATCGTCGCACCACCGGCTGTTTGCATCGACTGTAGATGCTCCTCGAAGGCCTCGGCGGGAGTCTTCCAGCCAAGGCTCTTGCGGGGTCGTCCGTTGAGCGCCATGGCGACGGCCTGAATCTCGTCGTTGCTCCACCGCGACAGGTCGGTGCCCTTCGGGAAGTACTGGCGAAGGAGCCCGTTGGTGTTCTCGTTGGTTCCGCGCTGCCACGGGCTGTGCGGGTCAGCGAAGAACACCGGGATGCCTGTCTCGACCTTGAATGCGGCGTGCGCCGACAGTTCCTTGCCGCGGTCCCAGGTCAGTGATCGCCGCATCTGCTCAGGCAACGTCGTCATGGTCGCGGCGAGTGCGTTCTTCATCGTGATCGCGCCGTAGCCGGCCAACGCCGGCCCGTTCTTCACGGTCTGCTTGTGGCGGTACCCCTCCTCCCGCGGCAGGTGGACGAGCATCGTGAAGCGCGTGGTCCGGTCGACCAGCGTGCCGATCGCTGAACGCTCCAGGCCGATGATCAAGTCGCCCTCCCAGGGGCCTGGAACCGCGCGGTCCTCCGCTTCTGCGGGGCGCTGGCTGATCAGCACTTCCTCGGTCACGTGCCCCCAAGCCTTCTGACGGTTTCGGGCTCGAGGAACGCGCAGCGCACGTCCACTGCGCAGGCAACTGACCAGCTCCCGCTTCAGCGCACCGCGGCCCTCGACGTAGAGCGCTTGGTAGATCGCCTCGTGGCTGATGCGCATGGATTCATCATCCGGGAAGTCGATCGGCAACCGACGCGCGATCTGCTCCGGGCTCCACGCCTGCGTCCAACGACGATCCTTGCGATGGGGCTTGTTACGGCCCTTCCACTCCGGCCCGTCCGGCCCCACTACCTCGCCGTCGGGCGTGTGGACGACCCCGGCCAGCCGGTCCTGGACGTAATCACGCAGCCGCTCGTTGATCACCATCTTGGCGACCTTCGGTCGCCGTGCTCGTCGCTCGGCGTGCCACTGCGCAACCGTCGCGCGGTACTCGGCCTGCGCTGACCGACTCGATGCGCCCCGCCGCAGCTCGCGCGAGATCGTCGACGGATTACGTCCGAGCCTTCGAGCGATCTCGCGGGCGCTGATGTTCTGGGCGTGCCAGATCGCGATGTCCTCGCGCTCAGCGAAGGACAGGTAGCGACCCGACACATTGGCGGGCAGGCACGGGTTCACGCCGCCAGAGTGGCGAAACCAGCGGTATCCGACCGGTTCGGACACGCCGGCCTCCTCGGCCGCGACGTCGGTCTTCACGCCGCGAGCGATAGCCGCCCAGAACGTGACTCGGTCCTGCCGCCACGCGACCGAGGGCCGTCCCGGTGACGGGATCTGTCCTCGATACGCACGGACCCGCTTCTGCCGTGGGGTTGTTCCCATCGCTTCACCTCTCGATCAAGGTGTTGCGACGACCGGTTGAATCCGCCTTGCGAGCCCCTGTCCGTGTGCACGATGCAGCCGGCCACGTCACCGCGCCTGGCGACTGCGTTGTTGAGCGCGGCGACCGCGAGCCGGGACTTCATCCTCGAGTCGATCGAGTAGCCCACGATCCGATTGGAGTAGACGTCCTTGAACGCGCAGACGTAGAGCTTGCCTTCGCCGGTGCGGTGTTCGGTGATGTCGCCGATCCACAGCTCGTTCGGCCCATCGGCCTTGAACTCATGCCGGATCACGCCGTGCTTGTCGACCACGGCGCACAGGTCGTCGTGGACCGGTGGTCCGGGGTTCTTCGCTTTGCCACGCTTGGGCTTGCCGAACGCACTCCACCAGCCCATGTCAGAGCAGATCCGCCATGCGGTCCGCTCAGCCATCGACTCGCCTGCGTCACGGGCCTCGTCGACCAGGAAGCGGTAGCCGAACTCCGGGTCGTCGCGGTGGGCGTCGAACAGCGCGTTCGCGCGGTAGGCCTCCCCGCCCGAGTTGCACATGTTTAGTGTGTCAGCGCGTCGAGGAGCCGTTGGGCCTCGGCGGGGATCTGGGGTTCGGCGATGACGGGCTGCCCGGCGATGTTGATGGTCACGTGCTGCAGTGGGCGCAGGGTCCGCACGATGTGCCGGATCGAGGACCCGGTTCGCTGCTGCAGGTAGCGGGATATGGCCAGCGCAGCGAAGACGATGGTCAGGTGGGCCTCGATGGCCTCGCGTGAGTGGCTGAATATCGGTCGGGCGCGCAGATCGGTCTTGCTCATCCGGAAGGAGGCCTCGACCTGCCACAACGCGTGGTAGTCAGCGATGACTTCACGGGCGGGCATCATCTCGATCGGGATGTTGCTGACGTACCCCTTCAAGCCCACGAGCCGGTACGCGCGCTCGAGAGAGGTCGCGTCCAGGACCCGGTTGCCGCCGGTGGTCTTGACGAATCGTGGTGCACGGGAGGCCTTCTCGCCGGCGATGACGGCCTTGGCGCGGTTCTCCTGCAATGTCAACGTCCGTCGATCGCGCACGGCTCGCTTGTTCGAGTAGGCCCACACCGCGCGCCACGAGCCCGGATGCTCGGCCGGGTCCCAGACCGGTTCGGCGCGCTTGCTCGTGTCGTTCTCCGCCCGGGCTGCGGCCGTGGCTCTCTTTGGGGTGATGGTGTCGATGACCTGCCCATCGGCGAACGCGTCGCCGTGCCAGCGGAAGTGGGAGGCCAGATCCCCGGGGGCCTTGACCGCGCGGGAGCCGACGATGAACCGCAGACCGGCCTCATCCAGCGCGCTCAGGTTCGACGTGGACAGCATCCCGGCGTCGGCGACCACGACCATGTCGCTCAGGCCGTGCCGGGCTTGGAACTGCTTGACGATCGGGATGATCGTCGCGGTTTCGGCCTTGTTGCCCTCGTAGCAGCCGACCTCCAGAGGGAACCCATTGCGGTCCACGAGCAGCCCGACCACGATCTGCGGGTCCACCCGCCGCCCCTTGCTAAATCCGACCTTGCGCAGCTCGTCCTCGTGCTCCGCCTCGAAGTAGAGCGTCGTCACGTCGTAGAGCACCAACGACACGTCCCCGGCCGTGGCCGCGTACTCGAAACAGGCCGTAGCCAAGTGGTCCCGGTAGGCCTTGCCCTGGCAGCGCTTGAGGGCATGGATGAAGGTGTTGCGGTGTCGAGCCTGCAGACCCAGCTCGCTGAGCACTCGCCCCGCGTCGCGGACCGAGGTCGGCTCGACCACGCGCGCCAGCACCAGCTGGAAGAACGCCTCGTCGAAGATGGCGGTGAACCCCAGCTCGCCCCAGGCCCGCTGGATGGCCTCGACCAGCAGCCGCGAGCTGGTCGCCTGCACCGTCGCCGGCGCGGACTGGCTGCCTCGCTCGAACTCAACGTCGAGCATGTCCTGGCCCGGGTGCAGCCGTTTACGACCGACCTGCAGCAGCGCGGTCAACTCCACATCGGTGTGCGCCGATCCCAGGTGCTCGAGCACGTGGTCGCGCCCACCGCGACGCTCGGCGATCTGCACGGCAGTTGCGCCAGAGGCCGTCTTCACCTTCCTCACGAACGCCACGCCCCCAAGTTACCGGCCCCGTTAGTGTGTCAACGACGCTGACCGCACCCCGCTGACCTGCGAAAACACGCAGCCGATCCACCAGATCCTCAAAACTGTGCAAGTCAGGCCGAACTCCGGGTCGTCGCGGTGGGCGTCGAACAGCGCGTTCGCGCGGTAGGCCTCCCCGAGTTCGGAGCCGGTGACCGGTTGGGCGAGCCAGCGGTAGTAGGGCTGACGAGCGATCTTGAGCACCCGACACGTCACCGTGACGGGGATCCCGTCGACAGCCAGCTCGCGGACGAGCGGGTACATCATTTTCCCGGCAGGTTCGCCTGCGACAGATACGCAGCGGCTCGCCGCAGGACCTCGTTCTCCTGCTCCAGCAGCCGGATCCGCTTCCTCGCCTCACGCAACTCGGCGTTCTCGGCCGCGGTCGCCCCCGGCTTCACTCCATCCTCGACATCGGTGGACTTCATCCAGTTCGTCAGACACGACTCGCTGATGCCGAAGTCGGCAGCGATCTGCTTGAGGTGGACTCCCGGCTCACGGTTCCTGGCGACGCGAACGACGTCATCTCGGAACTCCTTGGGGTACGGCTTCGGCACAGTGCACATCCTTCCAGCGGCACCTCTTGGCACCACAGATCAGATGTCACCTATCTGAGCAGCAGTCCCCAGATGTGCCTCGCGCCAGTACGCGGCCAGCCGGAATGTCGGGATCACTGCGGTCGCAGCAGAGACGGCCATCAGGGTCCACGCAGCGCCTAGGCCCCCGTACAGGGGGGCGATCACGGCGATTGCGGTGAGGTAGGCCAGCGAGGACGTCCATTCGAACGCGGTAGCGAACCTCCGCAGCCCGTAGCCCTGCAGACTCGCCAGAGACACCACACCTGGAACGGAAAGGCCGATGGCAGCGAGCATGAGGCAGATGATCGGCCACGTCGACGCGTACTCGGTCCCGATCAGAGTCACAAAGAGGGGGCGTCCCCATGCCCAGAGCACGAGGCTCATGAGCCAGATCGGTATCACTGAAGCGACACCGAGCGCGAGGCCGCGCTGGACGTCTGCGTGATGTCCAGCGGCTGCTCTCGGGAGGACGGCCATGCCTAGGCTGTGCGGTATGAGATTCATCGGACCGACCAGTCGGGAGGCTGGCGCGAACGCGGATATTGCATTGGCGCTTGCAACCCCCGACATCAGCGAGAGGTCCAGCTGTCTCAGTTGCTGGCCAAGGCTCGAGGTCCAATAGGCACGTGACCGGCGGATGACACGTAGGTCGAGGAGAGTCAGCCGAGACGCCAGTCTCCCGACCCTTCGCCGGCTCCTCCAGCTACCCATTGCCACGCCCGAGAGACTCAAGGCGGCGAACACCGCGGTCGTCGTGTTTGGTGTGGTCGTCGCGGGTAGCCCAAGGACAACGAAGGGGGGCAGCCGACTGATGAAGTTGGAGCCGACCGTTTCACCGCTCCTGCCCATTCCTACGAGGCAGCAGTTCCAAAAGCTCATCCGACGTTCCCCGATGGAGAAGGCGGCCAACAGTGCGGCCGTGACCCAGTACGCCCCGGTGACGAAGGCGACCAGCGGGGTGAAGATCATGGACGCCAGTTGGAGAGCCAGGTGGACACCCGAGGCGCGTACCACGAGTTCATCGTCTTTGACGGCTTGGGCCTCCATCGCCAACACCTCGAGACCTAGGTTGGCGAACGATCCGAGGAAGAGCGCAAGGACCATGGCAGATGCGAAGCCGGCATACGAGTTGGCGTCCACAGCCCGCAACAGGACAAGGGTAGAAAGCGCATTCAGAACTGACGAGCCCAACCGACTCGTGGCAAGACCCACGAACTGCCGAAAGATGATGTTGCGCTCTCGAGGGGGCGGGTGCTCTTTTGGTACGGGATTCACGGTTGTCGACTGCCCGCCCTAGCGGCGTTGAAGCCTGCGGCTGGGGCCTGCCTTCGTGTCGTGGGACCGGCTCGACATCGAGGTCGCCTGCAGAATCTGCATGACCCTTTCGGCCCTGTCGGCGGCTGTGGGTAGCCTTCTGATCGTCGCCAGCCCGAGCTCTTGCTTGACCTTCACCTGCTGGGGATCCGCAAGTGCTTCCACGATCCGGTCCGCGGCATCATTGGCGTCATGTGGATCGAAGTACCACGCAGACTCGTTGCACACCGCGCGATTGAAGTCCCGATCCGAGGCGAACAGCGGAAGGCCTAGCGCCATGGCCTCCAGAGGAGTCGCGGACTGCGCCTCCAGAAGGCTGGGGAAGAAGGACCCGTCTGCGCGTTGGTAGAAATCAGCCAACTCGCTCACCGAGACCTCGCCGACGTTGATGCACGATCTGCGGAACTCTGGCGATCGCATTTCCCACTCATCGGCCCTCAAGGTCACGAGAAAGGTGATCTTGAGACCCCGCTTTGCGGCGGCGAGGGACACTGCCGGGAGGAACTCCAAGTTCTTGTGAGGGTACGGACGTGTGACGTAAGCGAGGAGTAGTTCACTTCTATTTGGAAGGCCGTCCTGCCGAGGCCTGACCGTGATCGCCCTGTTGATCGAATTGGGAACCACACTGATGTCCTGCTGAGCCGTGACCCCGCGCACTCGGTCCGCGAGCGCAGACGTCTCGACGATGACGTGGTCAGCTCTGGCGACCGCACGACGAGAAAGCAGCGTGCGCACTCGAAGCCGCAGGCGTTCCCACCTTCCGAGAGTGCCCGTCGGGGGATACAGGGAAGTGACGTCCGCGTAGCCCATGACGACGCGTCGGGCTCGGATCGGGAAGTAGTACGGGCCGAAGACGACGAATGCGGTGTCCATGGACGGTCCTGCGAGATCTCGACCGAGATACCTGGCGGTGTTCGGGCGCCGGTCCCGAACAGTGACTGGGATGACCTCGGTGGTCCGCTTGGAGAGGTTCTGAGCGACCTTCGACGATACCTCGGCTTCGACGCAGCGCGGTCCCGCGCGTCCGTCTCGGACAAGCAGGGCCATTTCATCGAGCAAGGAAGCTGCAACCTGGACGGCCCCCCCCGCGTGAATATTGCTAGCGACGATCCTGATCATTTCCTGGTGTTCAGTCATTGGCGGAGTCCTGCCCAATGATGGTGTCGCCCAGCCGTTGACAGGATGAACTTCACCGTGCGTTCGCTTGTGTTGTCGATGAGGTAGTCGTCTGGGGTCAGGTGGCTGACGCCTTCGCGCGTGTACCCCGAATCCATGGCCAGCCGGACGGCGGCGACCATGTCCCGGGCGTCGAGCCCGGTCATCATGATCCCGCCCGTGTCGAGCGCCTCCGGCCGCTCGATCGAGTCACGCAGCGTCACGGCCGGGAACCCGAGGAGAGACGACTCCTCGGCGATGGTCCCGGAGTCGCTGAGGACGCATGCTGCCGAGATCTGGAGCCGGTTGTAGTCGTGGAAGCCCAACGGGTCGCTGAAGGTGATCCCCTCGGGCTCGGACCAGTCCGGGAGCGCCTCAAGGCGCTTGCGGGTCCTCGGATGGGTTGACACGAAGACCGGGAGACCGAACTTCTCGTGCACCGCGGTGAGGCAGGCGACCAGCATCCGCAGGCGCTCGGGGGAGTCGACGTTTTCCTCTCGGTGTGCACTGACGAGGAAGTAGGCCCCTTCGTCCAGACTCTGGTCTGCGAGGGCGGTCGATGCGTCGATCTGCGCTCGGTAGGAGTTGAGGACCTCGCGCATCGGCGACCCCGTCTTGAGGATGCGGCGGGGATGCAGCCCCTCCGACAGCAGGTTGCGCCGGGCGTGCTCGGTGTACACGAGGTTGAAGTCCGCGACGTGGTCCACGAGGCGCCGGTTGGTCTCCTCGGGGACGTTGAGGTCGAAGCATCGGTTGCCGGCCTCCATGTGATAGACGGGCACCTTCATGCGCCGAGCCATGAGCGCGGCGATGCACGAGTTGGTGTCTCCGAGCACGAGCAGCGCGTCCGGCTGCTCGTCGCGGATCACGCGCTCGACGGCGACCAGCGTGCCGCCGAGCACGGCCCCCAGGGACGAGGTGTCGACCCCCAGCATGTGGTCCGGCTTGCGGATGCCGAGGTCGTCGAAGAAGACCTGGTTGAGCTCGTAGTCGTAGTTCTGCCCCGTGTGCACGAGCACGTGGTCGATGCCTTCGGTGGCGTCGAGGCGGTGCAGGACGCGCGAGAGGCGGATGAGCTCGGGGCGGGTCCCGACGACGGTCATGACCTTCATGGGCGGGTTCACTCCTGGGGGCGGACGGGCTCGGGGAACGTGTCGGGCGCGTCCGGCCGGAAGAGCTCGTGGCTCCAGAACTGGGTGAAGAGCACGTCGTCACCCGTGTTGGTGATGTTGTGCACCCAGCCTATGGGCATGTCGATCGCGACCGGCTCGTCACCGGTGACGGGGAAGGTGAGCACCTCGTCGGTGAACATCTTCCGCAGCTCCATTGATGCTTCGCCGCGGATGACGGCGAAGCGCTCGATCTTGTGCAGGTGGTAGTGCTCGCCCCTCGTGATCCCCGGGGCCGTGGTGGAGAAGGACGTCTGTCCCTCGCCACCTCGGCACCGGACCGTCTCGACGAACGAGCCGCGCGGGTCGCTGTGCGGGACGAGCGCGATGGGGTAGTGCTCCGGGAAGAGTGCCGCCCGGTAGGTGTTGAAGAGGTCGATCCGGAACTTCGAGCTGAGGTCGGGAATCTCGCCGCTCGGCACGTAGCTCGCGTGGAACTCCTGCAGCAGGTCCCAGACCTCCTGCACGCCGTGCGACTCGGGCTCGGGGGAGAGGGTCGTCGCGTTGGTCGACAGGCCGTCGACGAGGGCCTGGGCGGCGTCCTGGACGTGCAGGAGGCCCACAGTGTTGTCGTAGATCGTCGGGGTCTCGCCGCGGACCGTGGCGTCGACGAAGGTCGCGACGAAGGAGTTGTACCGCGGTCGGCCGTGCTCGCCGAAGATGTTGGGAAGGAGGACGTCGACGAGGTGGCCGCCGACCCCTTCGACCGCCTCGCGCAGGATCGCGGCGGCTCGCTGCTTGCCCCGCCCATAGGGCGTGCCGTTGCCGGCCTGGACGGAGTTGGCGTAGACGACACGAAGGGGTCGGCCCTCTGTGGTGATCGCGGCGGCGAGGTCCTCGGCGAGGGTGACGTTCCCCCCTTCGACCTCGTCGTCGGTCGCTGCCCGATTGACCCCAGCGAGGTGGACGACCGCGTCGACGTCGGCGACCAACGCGCCGAGATCGGACCACTCGTCCCTGCCGACGGGAACGACATCGTGGTCGGTGAGCGCGTGCAGCCGGAGCCGTGTGTGCCAGCCGAGGAACCCCCGAGCCCCGGTCAGGAGGATCTTCATCGTCCGCCCCCGAAGAGTGCCTGCATCTCGGGCAAGGACGCGACCAGTGCCTTGGTCTGCTCGACGTCGAGACGCTCCGTGTTGTTGGAGTCGTAGTCCTCGGCAGTCACGGCCTCGTCCTCCCCGTCCTCGACGTACTTGCTGTAGTCGAGCGACCGGGCGTCAAGGGGAACCCTGAAGTAGTCGCCCTGGTCGGTTGCCTTGATCATCTCGTCACGAGAGAGGAGGGTCTCCCACATCTTCTCCCCGTGCCGCATGCCGATCTTCCTCAGGTCGGCCTCGACGCCCATGAGCTCCGCGACTGCGGTCGCGAGCGTCTCGACAGTGCTGGCGGGAGCCTTCTTGACGAAGAGATCTCCGGGCTCGGCGTGGAAAAAGGCGTGCTTCACGAGGTCGACTGACTCATCCAGCGACATGAGGAAGCGCGTCATCCGCGGCTCGGTGATCGTCAGCGGCTTGCCCTGCTGGATCTGAGAGACGAAGAGCGGGATGACCGAACCCCGCGAGTACATGACGTTGCCGTAACGGGTCACGCTAACCACCGTCTGCGAGTCCGGGTGGTTGCGGGCGAATGCCTGGGCGGTCTTCTCCATGAGGGCCTTGCTCATCCCCATGGCATTGACCGGATAGACGGCCTTGTCGGTGCTCAGACAGACGACCGACCGGACGCCGTGAGCATGCGCTGACTCGATGACGTTCTGGCTGCCGACGACATTGGTCTTCACCGCCTGGTCGGGGAAGAACTCGCAGCTCGGGACCTGCTTGAGCGCGGCGGCGTGGAAGACGAAGTCGACGCCCTGCATCGCCGCGTCCACGCTGTGGCGATCGCGGACGTCACCGATGAAGAACTTGACCCGGCTGTCGGCGAGCGACTGGCGCATCTCGTCCTGCTTGGCCTCGTCCCGGCTGAGGATATGGATCCTCCCGGCCCCTTCCTTCAAGAGGTCGTGGACCATCGTCCTGCCGAAGGACCCCGTGCCTCCCGTGATGGTGACTGTGGCCCCCGCAAGTTGCGTCATCGTGTGTGCTCCTCAATCGCGTGGATCAGCAGGTTCTCGACGCGAGCCGCGCCGGACTCGGCCGAGTAGTGGGCCTCGTACCAGTCCCGGGCCCGCTGCCCCATCTCCCCCAGGACGCTGGCCTCGGCAGACGCCAGGTCCCGGACAGCCCGCCGCAGCTCCGATGACGCGGGCGGTCCGGCGGCACCGCAGCGAGCGCGTTCCACCACGGCGGCGACGTCGCCTGCGCCCTGGACCAGGATC
The DNA here is from genome assembly GCA_043423105.1 of Marihabitans sp. Taxonomy (GTDB): domain Bacteria; phylum Actinomycetota; class Actinomycetes; order Actinomycetales; family Dermatophilaceae; genus Marihabitans. The sequence goes on along the minus strand of JBHWMJ010000237.1, from coordinate 2,530 downwards.
GGCTTCCCCGCAGCCATCGAGGACTGGAGCTTGCTCGGCATGGTGACCCGCATCAGCGGGGTGTCCTGAAGAGACACGACGAGCACATCGGCCGCTGCCTGAAGCGCGGGCACCTCATCGGCTGGTACGGGTGGCAGTACGTGGACGTTCGGCCGCGTCACTGCGGCGCGTTCGACCTGAGCGCGCATCATCCCGTCACCGATGAGCACCAGGTCTGCATGACAGGTCTCGTCGAACGCCTGGATGAGGGTGGTCAAGGACTGCATCTCGCCGAAGTTGCCGGCGTACAGGAACACCTTTGCCTCGTCCCGCAGCTGCAGACGATGCCGCAATTCCTGTCGGCCGTCCGATGGAGTGTGCTGATCCGCGACCCAGTTCGGCGTGTCGAGGATCCGATCAGGCTGGATACCTCGGCCGACGAGGACATCGCGCATGCCAGGGGAGATGACCCCGATGCTGTCCGCGGAACGATAGGTGGCGTGGGATAGGGCCGCCAATGGGCGACCGAGGGCTCGCGTGACAAAGCCGGTCGCCATTGCGCTGCCCAGGACACTGTCCGGCCACAGGTCCTGGATGATCATCGCGTGCGGTGTGCGGCGGTGCTGCGGGAGCATCGCTGGAATGGCAGCCGTTGCGGGCGAGCTGTAGGTCAGCCAGACGTCGGGGGTTGGAAGCCGGGTAGTGAGTGATACAGCGCTCGCGCCGACGGCGAAGCTCAAGTAGTTGACCATCCGACGAGCAGAGTTATGACTGTGGTCCGGGTACAGAGGAGCCCGGTGGACCGTGACGTCACCATCGAATTCGCTCAAGTACGGCCGCACCTTGTAGCCCTCGTAAACGCGCCCAGCGGGGTAATTGGGGACCCCAGTCAGCACATGAACTTCGTGACCGAGAGTGCTCAGGCCTTGCGCAATGGCGCGAGGCACTGCCATCCCGGTCTCAGGCGGGTACCACTGTGTGACGAATCCGATCTTCACCGTGCCGACACTCCCTTGACCGTGCGGTGGGATCCGACGTCCTTCACCACGCATGCCCCTGCGCCAACCGTCGCACGTGGAGCGATCGAAACGCCTTGAAGGATGACGGAGGCTGCCCCAACGAGGACCCCTTCCCCGATCTGCACGGCACCGGAGACTGTGGCGTAGGGATTGATGCTCACAAAATCCGAAGCCACAGTGTCATGCCCCATCACAGCGTGCGCATTGAGGTGGACGTGGTCCCCGACCCGGACATTCGTCCCGATCGAGACCCCGGCCAGGGTGATGAGACCGACCCCGTGGCTAAATGCGCTACCGATGGTCGTTGACGGGTGGACCAGGGCAGGAAAGTCGAAACCGCCACCCAGTCGCTGAAGGATGACCGCCCGGGTAGTCGGCGAGCCGACCGCGATGGCGACCGCTGCGTCGTCTGGGACCGACCCCAGAGGTCCGAGGTAGGCGACGCCAAGGGCAGCGAGGCGGGACTCGTTGTTAGGACTGAGTGCGTCATCGACGACGCCGAGCAGTCGCCAGCTGGGAACGATCTGGTTGATCGCCCGGACCGTGTCGATGGTCTCGCGGCCGAAGCCGCCCGCGCCGACGATGACGAGGTCTCTCACGAGGCCCGCTCCGATCCGAGGAATTCCGGCATCGTGGCGGCGTCCTCCGCCGAGATCCCGTGACGCCGGACGACCTGAAACACGGTGTCCAGGATGATCCGAATGTCGCCGACCAGAGAGTGGTTGTCGACGTACTCGACGTCGTAGCCGAACTTCTCCTCCCAGGAGATGGCGTTGCGCCCGTTGACCTGGGCGAGCCCGGTGAGACCCGGCCGGACCTCGTGACGGCGCGCCTGCTCGGGGGTGTACCGGTCGAGGTACTGCATGAGCAACGGGCGCGGACCAATGACGCTCATGTCACCCCTGACGATGTTCCACAGCGTGGGCAGCTCGTCGAGGCTGGTGCTGCGCAGGAAGGTCCCGACCCGGGTCATGCGGTCGGCGTCGGTCACCAGGCCGCGCTCGGGGTCCGGGACGAGCATCGTCCGGAACTTCACCATCTCGAAGGGCTCGCCGTGTAGTCCCGGCCGCTGCTGCCGGAAGAGCACGGGAGAGCCCATCGTGACCCTCACCGCGAGGGCGGTCACGGCCTGGACCGGCAACGACAGGAGGAGCGCCGGACCAGCGAGGACGAGGTCGAGCAGGCGCCTGCCGCGGTAGCTCACGCGAGCACCCCCATTAAGGTCTCGACAACCCGGTCGACCTCGGCGTCGGTCAGGCCCGCCCCGGACGGGAGGGTGACGCCGGAGGCGAAGAGTCGCTCGCTCACCGCTCCACCAAAGCTCCGCGCGCGGGCGTACACCGGCTGGAGATGCATTGGCTTCCACAGGTGGCGGGCTTCGATCTGCTCAGTCTCCATCGCGGCGACGATGCTGTCGGCGAGGGGGGTTTCGAGGCTCGGCCGTGGGCGGCCTCGCACCTCAACCAGCGGGGGGTCGGCGGCCCGGCCTCGCGCCTCAACCACCGGGGGGTCGGCGGCCCGGCCCCGCACCT
>JBHWMJ010000114.1:0-5002 GCA_043423105.1 Marihabitans sp. | reverse complement strand
GTCACCCTCTCGGTCATCGCGGCCGGGCCCGTCGCCGCGGTGTCGATCTGGCCGCTGGACCGGCGCGGGCTCGACGTCGCGGCCGCCCTCGTCGCCCTCGCCGCGAGCGGGCTGTGCCTCAGCATGCTGCTCGTCAACGCCCACCTCGTGGGCACCGCGCTGCGCAGCGCCCGACGGCGTCACCACGCACTGCTCCGCCTCGTCGGCGACGACCGGCGGGAGGGCAGGCTCACCATCGTCGAGCACCACACCCCGACCGCGTACTGCGTGCCGGGGCGTCGACGTCGCGTCGTCCTCTCCACGGCTACCCTTGCGCAGCTGCCGCCGGAGGAGCTCGAGGCGGTCCTGGCCCACGAGCGGGCCCACCTCGGGGAGCGCCACGACCTGCTGCTGGAGTACTTCACCGTCGCGCACCGGACGGCGCCACGGTGGCTGCGCTCGGCACGGGCCCTCTCCGAGGTCCGGCTGCTCGTCGAGGTGCTCGCCGACCGGGCGGCGCGCCAGCGTGCCGGGGAGGTCCCGCTGGCCCGCGCCCTCGTGCGCCTCGCCGGGTCGCGCACGCCCGAGGCGATGCTCGGCGCGGCGGACAAGCGCCACGTGGCCGCGCGGATGCACCTCCTGGCGACCGAGCCTGCCTCGCGCTGGCACGCCACCGGTGTCTACGCGCTCGTCGCTCTCGTCGCGCTGCTGCCGGTCTCGGTCCTCGGCCTGACGATGTAGGGCTGACCCCCTGTCGGAGCTGCCGAGCTCACCCCTACTCTCGACCTCGGCGGTCGCGGTGGCCGCTGCTCACCGACCCAGCAGGGGGTTGTCACGATGCCGATCCACGGTTCGCTCTTCACGCAGTACCAGGAGCAGTCCTCCCCGGACCAGTTCTCGCTGCAGAACAAGAAGCTCCTCAAGGTCCAGATGGGCTACGGGCCGGTGTGGGCCCGGGCGGGCTCGATGGTCGCCTACCAGGGCGACATCCGCTTCGAGAACACCGGTTCGGGTGGCCTTGGCAAGCTCGTCAAGGCCGCGGCGACCGGTGAGGGCGTGAAGATGATGCGGTGCACGGGCTCGGGCGAGCTCTTCGTCGCGCACGGGGCCCACGACGTCCAGGTGATCTACCTGGAGAACGACATGGTCTCGGTCAACGGCGCGAACGTCCTCGCCTTCTCCGACTCCATCTCGTGGGACATCAAGCGGATCCAGGCCCGCGGTGCGGCGATGACCGGGGGCCTCTACAACGTCGAGCTCCGGGGCAGCGGGTACGTCGCGGTGACGACGAACGGGGAGCCCGTCGCTCTTGACGTCTCCGGCGCGCCGACCTTCGGTGACGCGCAGGCCGTCGTGCTGTGGACCGCCGGGGTCCGGATGGACATCCGCGTCGACACCGGAGGCCTGCGGTCGATGGTGCGCGGGGGGACGGGCGAGACCTTCCAGATGGCCTTCGGGGGCCAGGGATACGTGCTCGTCCAGCCGAGCGAGTCGGTCACCGAGGGTGGCCACCAGAGCAGCAGCAGCGGCGGGGGCGGGGGCGGCATGCTCGGGGATCTCCTGGGAGGCTGATGGCATGAGCGACTACCCCACCGCCGGAGACAGCAGCTACTCCGACGCCGACACCCTGGGCGCCATCCCGCCGGTCGTCGCGGCCACCTACTGCCAGCACTGCGGGCGGAGCCGGACGAAGGGCGGCCACACCGCCTGCGCCAAGGCGCTCGCGACCACCCCGCCGACCTACTGCACGTCCTGCCGCCGCGAGCTGGAGGTGACGGCGTCGGGCGACAGCTGGACCGCGGTCTGCAAGAAGCACGGCGAGAGGACGGGGTCCCTCGCCAGCTGACCGTTTTGCACGATCCACGCAAGAGTGCAAGAGTGCACTCCGTGACCGATAGTGCAAGCGCGCACCTCACCCGCACCCCGCGGGTCCGAGCCATCACTCGCGCAGCACAAGAGCTCGTCGCCGAGCGCGGCTGGAGCCAGGTCACCGTCGACGACATCGCCGCGCGCGCCGGGACCTCCCGGCGCACCTTCTTCAACCACGTCGACAGCAAGGAGAGCGCCGTCCTCGGCGCCCTCCCGCACCTCACCGACGAGCTGGCCACCCGGCTGCGAGAGGAGGCCGTCGTCCCCGGTGAGGACCTCCTCGAGATCACCCTCCGTATCGCCGCCGCGACGGTCCGCGCACAGGAGACCGAGGTCGAGGACTGGCGTCGGCTGCACGACGTCCTCGTGCGGAACCCCGAGCTCATCCCCCGCTTCCACGAACGCCTCGAGGCACTCTTCGACGCCCTCGTCGAGCACCTCTCCGCCCGGCCCGACGTCACCGGCGAGCAGGCCCGGGTCGTCCTCACCGCGGCCGCCGCGGTCTTCCAGCTCTCTGTCGAGGACGCCCTCGACCGACCCGCGCTCGGCGGCTTCGACGACCGCCTCCAGACCAACCTCATACTGCTGCGCCAGGCCGCGGGAGCCCCCCGCACCTGACCTGCGAAGGGGGTGAGCTGTCACCCCTTCGACCACGGCCGTCGAGGACGCCGGCCACCCACTATCGACCCGACCCAAGGACCCCTCATGGCCTCAGCCCTCTACCGCCTCGGCACGCTCGCCTACCGCCGCTGGCCCGCCTTCCTCGTCGGCTGGCTCGTCGCGCTCGTCGCCATCGGCGGGATCGCGAGCGCGATCTCGAAGCCGATGTCCGACCAGATCACCATCCCGGGCATCGAGTCCCTGCAGGCCCAGGAGCTCCAGGAGGAGCTCTTCCCCGGCGGTCAGACGAGCTCCTTCGACGCCGCGACGGCCACCGTCGTCGTCGCCGCGCCCGAGGGACGCACCCTCGCCGAGCCGGAGTACGCCCAGGCCGTCACCGCCCTCACCGAGCGCCTCGCGGCTGTCCCGCAGCAGGCCGACGACGTGCAGATCGTCGGGCCCGTCGAGGCGGCTGCCGGCCTCGAGCAGCAGGTCCTCGAGCAGGCCCGGCGCGACGGCACCCCCGAGGAGGTCGCCCGCGCCAACGCGGCCGCCGTCTCGCCGCTCAGCGCCGACGGCCGGATCGGCACGATGACGTGGGACTTCGACGTCGACTCCGTCCTCGACGTCGAGCAGAGCACCCGCGACGCCGTCGAGGCCGAGCTGCAGACCGCCCGCGAGGCCGGACTCACCGCCGAGGTGGGCGGCAGCGCCATGCAGGGCATGCCCGAGATCGGGCTGACGAGCGAGGCGATCGGCATCGCCATCGCTCTCGTCGTCCTCGTCATCACCTTCGGGTCGCTCGTCGCCGCCGGGCTACCGATCCTCACGGCGATCGTCGGTGTCGGCATCGGTGCCCTCGGGGTCACGGCCGCGACCGCCTTCGTCGACCTGCCAACGACCACCCCGATCCTCGCGACGATGCTCGGGCTCGCCGTCGGCATCGACTACGCGCTCTTCATCCTCAGCCGCTACCGCACCGAGCTGCACCACACCGACGACCGGGTCGAGGCGATGGGGATGGCCCTCGGCCGCGCGGGCTCGGCCGTCGTCTTCGCCGGCCTGACCGTGATCATCGCCCTCGTGGCGCTGGCGGTCGTCAACATCCCGTTCCTCACCTACATGGGCCTGGCCGCCGCCGGCACCGTGCTCGTCGCCGTGCTCGTCGCCCTGACCCTCCTGCCCGCGATCCTCGGCATGCTCGGGCGCCGCGCCTTCGCCGGCAGGGTCCGCGCGGACCACCTCGTCGACGAGGGCGAGGGCATCGTCAACAACGGCACCCGTTGGGCGCGCCTCCTCGGCCGTGCCCCGGCCGTCGCCGCAATCGTCGTCGTGCTCGGCCTCGGCGCCCTGGCCGTCCCGGCGAGCAACCTCCACCTCGGGATGCCGACCGACGCCACCGCGTCGAGCGAGACCACGCAGCGCAAGGCCGCTGACCTCACGACCGAAGGGTTTGGCGAGGGCTACGACGCGCGGATGCTCGCCGTCGTCGACGCGAGGGGCCTCGAGCCCCAGACCGCCCAGGCAGCCGTCGGCCAGCTCGTCCAGGCCGCCTCCAGCCTCGCCGGCGTGACGAACGCCCAGATCGTCGGCGCCACCGAGGACGGCACCGGCTACCAGCTGCTCGTCACCCCCGAGACCGGCCCGTCGGACGAGGCCACCCAGGACCTGCTCACCGAGCTGCGCTCGACGATGGCCGAGCAGGGCGAGGCGACCGGCACGACCATCGGCGTCACGGGGCTCACGGCGATCAACGTCGACGTGTCAGAGCGACTCACCGATGCGCTCGTGCCCTACCTCCTCGTCGTGGGCGGGCTCGCCTTCGTGCTCCTCATGCTCGTCTTCCGGTCGGTCCTCGTGCCGCTCACGGCGACGATCGGCTTCCTCCTCACCATCGGGGCGACACTGGGCGCGACCGTCCTCGTCTTCCAGGAGGAGCTCTTCGGGCTCTTCGAGGGAGCACCGCTCGTGAGCTTCCTGCCGCTCCTGCTCATCGGCATCAGCTTCGGGCTCGCCATGGACTACCAGGTCTTCCTCGTCACCCGGATGCGTGAGGCCTACGTCCACGGTGACACGGCACGCGAGGCGGTCGTCGACGGCTTCCGTCACGGCGCCCGGGTCGTCACGGCCGCGGCACTCATCATGATCGCCGTCTTCGCCGCCTTCGTCGCCCAGCCCGACAACCTCATCAAGTCGATGGGCTTCGCGCTCGCCGCCGCCATCCTCATCGACGCCTTCGCCGTGCGGATGCTCCTCATCCCGTCGCTGATGTACCTCCTCGGCGACAAGGCCTGGTGGCTCCCGCGGTGGCTCGACAGGGTCCTGCCCAACGTCGACGTCGAGGGTGAGTCCCTCGCCCGAGGTGGCACGACGAAGGGGGACGAGGTCACCCCGTCGTCCGCGGAGGAGTACGTCCCGCAGCACGCCCGCTGACGCGGTCAGCCCAGGGCGGTCTCGACGGCCTGGACGGCGCGAAGGGGGTCCACCCCGAGCGCTCGGGACCGGGCGACGTACTCGCGGGCGGCGGACGCGAGCTCGGCCTCGACCTGCCTGG
>JBHWMJ010000194.1:0-11859 GCA_043423105.1 Marihabitans sp. | reverse complement strand
GCCTGCACCCGGACCGTCCGCTGCGGGGCGGGCTTGAGCGCCTCCGGCAGCCGCAGCGCCAGACCGCGCACCGCCTGCGGGGCCCGCGTCTGCAGCAGACCGAGCACCGGGTCCGGCGGTGAGGCGATGGTCACCCACACGAGCCCGACGCTGCCGAGGGAGATGTTGTCCGGGTAGCCCGGCAGGTCGGCGACGAGCACCTCGCTGTCCGACAGTGCTGCGTCCTCTCCTTCGCCGCCGGTGCGATGGCCCGACGAGGGGCGGCCGTCGGTCAGGCCGACCCGACGGACCCGGCGCAACGCGGTCTCCGCGACGTAGGCCGCCGAGCCGTCACCCGAGAGCGCGACCCCGTTGGCGAAGGCCAGACCGTCCAGGACCGTCTCGACCGTCCCGTCGATGTCACGACGGAAGAGCCGTCCCGACCGGGTGTGGGTGATGAGGTCAGACTTCCACTCGCCGACCCCGTAGCGCCGCGAGCTGTCCGAGAACCAGATCGTGCCGTCCGCTCCGACCGCCGCGTTGTTCGTGAAGCGCAGCCGCTGGCCGTCGACCTCGCGGACGAGCACCTCGACGCTCCCGTCGTCGGTCGAGACGGCGAGCAGACCGCACTCGGCGTCGCACACGAGAAGCCGACCGTCGGGCAGCCACTCGAGACCCAGCGGGCGGCCGCCGGTGCGTGCGACGAGGCGGGTCGACCGGCCCTCGGGGTCCAGGGCGTGGATCGCCCCGTCCGCGGTCCCGGTCCACACCGTGCCGTCGGTGGCGACGAGCACATCCTCGGCCCCCGGCCCGGGGACCCCGACGGTGACGATCTGGTGCTGGGTCATGACGTCACCCTAGAGGCGAAGGGAGGGTCAGGTCGGCTCGCCGGCGAAGAAGACCTCGGTGTGGATGTGCTCGGGGTCGGCGCCCTCGTCGAGCAGCCAGGACCGGGTCGTCGCGACGAGCCCGTCGGGGCCGCACAGCCACCACTCGTCGGCGTCCGCCACGCCCAGGGCCGCCAGCCTCAGCGCATCAAGACGGCCGGTCATCGCCCCACTCTCGGGCGCCTCCCGGCTCCACACCGGCACGACCTCCAGCCGGCCCGGGTGCTCCTCCTGTCGCTGGCCCAGCCGGTCGAGCCCGAGGGCGCTGGCCGGTCCCCGGTGGCTGAGGACGACCCGGACCTGCGCCTGCGGGTCGACGTAGAGGACGTGTCCGACCACGGCGAGCACCGGGGTGATCCCCGAGCCGCCGGCCACCGCGACGTGGCGTCCCCCAGGCCCTTCGACCCGGTCGCACCGGAAGTCACCCATCGGAGGGAGCACCTCGACCTCGTCCCCCGTCGCCAGGTCGTGGACGAGCCAGGGCGACATCCGGCCGCCCGGGATCTCGCTCGCCGCGACCGTGACCTGCTGCCGGGCCCAGGCCTCGTGCGGCGGCAGGATGATCGAGTACGACTGCGCGACGCGCTCACCTCCCATCACGGCCCGCAGGGTGAGGTACTGGCCGGCGTCGTAGCGCAGGTAGTCGCCGGCGAGTCCGTCCGGCACGTCGAAGGTGATCTCCGCCGACCCGGGCACCGGGCGCTCGACGGCAGCGACGCGCAGGCGGCCCCAGGACGGGCGGCGCAGGGAGGACGGGCTGAGGAGCGGCATCGCTGACAGGGTGGCACAGCGCCCGACCTATGCTGGCCGGGTGCCGATCCGCAGCGAGACCCACGACGCCGTCCACGTCATCACCATCGACCGACCGGAGCGGCGCAACGCGCTGAACCTCGAGCATCTCGAGGCCTTCGACACGGCCGTCCGCGAGGCGCTCGCCGCTGGGGCTCGGGCGCTGGTCGTCACCGGCGCCGAGGGCCACTTCTGCGCGGGTGCCGACCTCACCGAGCTCGAGGACATCAGCTTCACCGAGCGGCTCGCCGAGGTGCTCGACCACCTCGCCACGCTCCCCATCACGACGATCGCCGCGATCTCCGGCTCGTGCATGGGTCTGGGGATGCAGCTGGCGGTGGCGTGCGACATCCGGGTCGTCGACCACGACGCCCGGTTCGCCGTGCCGGTGGCCAAGCTGGGGCTCATGGTCGACGCCTGGACCCTCGACCGCGTGGGCCGCTTCTGGGGCGAAGGGGCAGCGCGCCTGATGATCCTCACGGGCACCGTGCTCGACGCGGCCGACGCGTGGCGGCTCGGCTTCGCACAAGCCCGGGGCGACCTCGACGACGCCGTGCGGCTGGGTGCCTCCGCGACCCGGCTGGCGCCGCTGAGCCAGTCGGGCTCGAAGATCGGGCTCGACGCGCGCAGCGAGGAGGACCACGAGCGGTACCGCGAGGCCTTCGCCACCGCGTGGGCGAGCGAGGACCTCGCCGAGGGTCAGCGGGCCTTCACCGAGCGGCGCTCGCCGGTCTTCGGGGGCCGATGATGACGACGCCCGCGGCAGACGCCGCTGTCCGCGCCGCCGGGCCCAACGACCTGCCCGCCCTCGGGATCGTCCAGGCGATGGTCTGGCAGGAGGCGTACGACGGCATCGTCCCGCCGGAGGTGCACGCCCAGTTCGACCCCCAGTCCTTCACCGCCGCCTGGCGAGCCGCGCTCGCCGACCCGCCGGAGGGCGTCCACCGACTCCTCGTGGCGACGGCCGGCGCTCAGGTGGTCGGGTTCGCCGCGCTCGGGCCGAGCCAGGACCCGGACAGCGGGCAGGCGACCGGCGAGCTGACCGCTATCGGCGTCCACCCGCAGGCCCGCCGTCAGGGTCACGGCTCGCGGCTGCTCAACGCCGTCGTCGACCTGCTCCGCGAGGCCGGCGCCGATGCCCTCGCGACCTGGGTGCTCGTCCCGCACGAGCAGACCCGCGCCTTCCTCGCCGGGGCGGGCCTGGCGCCGGACGGTGCGTACCGCGACCGGGTCGTCTCCCCGGACGGCCGCACCGCCCGCGAGGTGCGCCTCGTCGCCGCCCTCGGCGAGCCCGAGTGACCACGGCCGCCCCCGAGACGACGCAGGCCCGCCGCCAGGCACTCTCCGTCGGGCTGGCCACTGGCGCCTACGGGGTGAGCTTCGGCGCGCTGTCGGTGGCCGCCGGCTTCGACGTGCTGCAGACGCAGGCGCTCTCCGCCCTGCTCTTCACGGGTGGGTCCCAGTTCGCGATCGTCAGCGTCATCGGCGCCGGGGGCAACCCGGTCGCCGCCGTCGCGACCTCGACCATGCTCAGCATCCGCAACGGGCTGTACGCGCTGGAGACCTCGAGGGTCCTCGGCGTCCGGGGGGCGCGGCGGCTGGCGGCGGCGCACGTGACGATCGACGAGTCGACCGCCGTCGGGCTCGCGCAGGAGAGCCCCGAGGCACGTCGGGTCGGGTTCTGGTGGACCGGACTGGCGGTCTTCGTCTTCTGGAACCTCATGACGCTGGTGGGCGCCCTCCTCGGCAACGCGCTCGGGGACCCGCGCACGTGGGGCCTCGACGCGGCCGCAGCAGCAGCCTTCGTCGGCCTGCTGTGGCCGCGCCTGCGCTCGGGCGCGACGACAGCGACGGCGGTCCTCGCAGCGATGATTGCCCTGCTCGCCTACTCGTGGACCCCGGCGGGCATCCCGGTGCTGCTCGCTGCGGTGGCCGCCCTGGTGCTCGGGCTGACCGGCCTGGGCTCGACATCGGCGCCGGCACCCGGGCACCTCGACGGCGAGGACCCCACACCATGACCCTGTGGATCACCGTCCTCGCCGCGGCGGCGTTGGGGTTCGCGCTCAAGCTCGCCGGCTATCTCGTGCCCCCGAGCACGGTCGAGGGGCCGCGACGCTCGCGGGTCATCAGCCTCCTGCCCGTCGCGCTGCTCGCGGGGCTGCTGCTGACGCAGACGCTCGGGGGCTCCGACGGGCTGATGGTCGACGCGCGGGTGCCCGCCGTCGTCGTGGCCATCGCGCTCTTCGCCCTGCGGGTGAACTTCCTCGTCGTCGTGCTCGTCGCGGCTGCGGTCGCCGCCGGCCTCCGCGCGCTCGGCTGGGGCTGAACCGCCTGGGCTGCCCCGCTGAGCCTCAACGCCGAGAGCCCCGGACCGCGATGGTCCGGGGCTCTCGTGGCTGGCCTGATCAGGCTGCGGCGGCGCGTCGAGCGGGCTTCTCGGCAGAGTCGGCCCACCGCATCTCCATGCGCGAGCGGCCGTCAGCGTCCGTGACGCGGACCCAGGTGCAGCGCAGCCGCGGGGCGGGTCGCTGCGGGGTCAGAGTTGAGACGGTCATCTGGACACCTCCTGTTCATCTTGTGTTCATGTAAACCTTAGCACGAAGGTAAACAGAAGGTGAACGACACGACGCGGATCTCGACAATTCCCCCCTTCGCCCCGTCGGTAGGGTTGCCGGCATGACGACAAAGGTGGCGGTCATCGGTGCCGCGGGACGCATGGGAGCGACGGTCTGCGAGGCGGTCGAGGGTGCCGACGACATGGAGCTCGTGGGGCGCTTCGACGCCGGCGACGACCTGGGCGACCTCGAAGGCGCGGACGTCGTCGTCGAGTTCTCCGTCCCGAGCGCGAGCGTCGCCAACGTGGCCCACTGCGTCGAGCGCGGGATCCACGTCGTCGTCGGCACAACCGGGTGGAGCGAGGACAAGCTCGAGACGCTCCGCGGGCAGGTCGCCGCCCAGGACGGCGTCGGCGTCCTCATCGCGCCGAACTTCGCGATCGGCGCGATCCTCATGATGAGCTTCGCCCGACAGGCCGCCCGCTTCTACGAGTCCGTCGAGGTCATCGAGCTGCACCACCCCGACAAGGTCGACGCCCCGAGCGGCACGGCGGCTCGCACGGCTGACCTCATCGGAGCGGCCCGCGAGGAGGCCCGGCTGGGCCCCGTGCCCGACGCGACGACCGACGACCCGGACGGCGCTCGGGGCGCGACGGTCCACGGCGTGCCGGTGCACTCGGTGCGTCTGCGCGGTCTCGTCGCGCACCAGGAGGTCCTGCTCGGCGGGCCGGGCGAGATGCTCACCCTGAGGCACGACTCCTTCGACCGGATCTCCTTCATGCCCGGCGTGCTCGAGGGGGTCCGGCACGTCGCCGATCACCCCGGCGTCACCGTCGGTCTCGAGAACTACCTCGGTCTCTGACCGAGGACGACGAAGGGGTGGGTGCCGGAGACCCGGCACCCACCCCTTCGCAGTGGTTCAGCTGATCAGCTGGCGTCCTCGGAGGACGCCGGGGCGCCCTCGGACTGAGCGTCGACCAGGGCGTCGGACTCCGTGGTCCCCTCGCCCTGCTCGGCGTTGTCGCCACCGCGACCGCGGCCACCGCGGCGACGGCGACGGCCGCCCTCGCGCTCGCCGTCCCGGTCACCGTCGCGGTCACGACGCTCGTGGCTGCCACCGCGCTCGCCACCGTCCCGGTCACCGTCGCGGTCACGACGCTCACGGTTGCCACCGCGTTCGGCACCGGCAGCGTCGGCCGCGGCCTGCTGCTCCTCCGTGAGGACCGCAGCGAGGCTCAGCTTGCCGCGCGGGTCGATCTCCTTGAGCTCGACCTGGACCTTCTGGCCGACGCCGAGGACGTCCTCGACCGCGTCGATCCGCTTGCCGCCGACGAGCTTGCGCACCTCGGAGATGTGCAGCAGGCCGTCCTTGCCGGGCAGCAGCGAGATGAACGCACCGAAGGTCGTCGTCTTGACGACGGTGCCGAGGAAGCGCTCCCCGACCTCGGGCATCTGCGGGTTGGCGATCGCGTTGATCGCGTTGCGCGCAGCGTCCGCCGACGGGCCGTCGACCGCACCGATGAAGACGGTGCCGTCGTCCTCGATGCTGATGTCGGCGCCGGTGTCGTCCTGGATCTGGTTGATCATCTTGCCCTTCGGGCCGATGACCTCACCGATCTTGTCGACCGGGACCTGGACCGTGATGATCCGCGGCGCGGTCGGCGCCATCTCGTCCGGGGCGTCGATGGCCTCGTTCATCACGTCGAGGATGTGCAGACGCGCGTCGCGAGCCTGCGTCAGCGCGCCGGCCAGGACCGAGGCGGGGATGCCGTCGAGCTTGGTGTCGAGCTGGATCGCGGTGATGAACTCCTTGGTGCCGGCGACCTTGAAGTCCATGTCGCCGAAGGCGTCCTCCGCACCGAGGATGTCGGTGAGGGCCGCGTAGCGGGTCTCCCCGTCGACCTCGTCCGAGACCAGACCCATCGCGATGCCCGCGACGGCGGCGCGCAGCGGCACACCGGCGTTGAGCAGCGAGAGGGTCGAGGCGCAGACCGAGCCCATCGACGTCGAGCCGTTGGACCCGAGCGCCTCGGAGACCTGACGGATCGCGTACGGGAACTCCTCGCGGGGCGGGAGCACCGGCATGAGCGCACGCTCGGCGAGCGCGCCGTGGCCGATCTCGCGACGCTTCGGCGAGCCGACCCGGCCGGTCTCACCGGTCGAGTACGGCGGGAAGTTGTAGTTGTGCATGTAGCGCTTCTTGGTGACCGGGCTCAGCGAGTCGATCTGCTGCTCCATCTTGAGCATGTTGAGCGTGGTGACACCCATGATCTGGGTCTCGCCGCGCTCGAAGATCGCGGAGCCGTGCACGCGCGGCAGGACCTCGACCTCGGCGCCGAGGGCGCGGATGTCGGCGAGGCCACGGCCGTCGATGCGGACCTTGTCGCGCAGGATGCGCTCGCGGACGAGCTTCTTCTGCACCGAGCGGAAGGCAGCGGAGAGCTCCTTCTCGCGGCCGGCGAAGGCAGCGTCCTCACCGGCGAGCTTCTCGACGAGACGCGCCTTGATGTCGTCGAGGGTGCCCTCGCGCTCGGCCTTGCCGGCGATGGTGAGGGCCTTGGCGGTCTCCTCGGAGACCTCGGCCTCGACGGCGGCGTAGGCGTCGTCCTGGTAGTCGAGGAAGCGCGGGAACTCCTGGACCGGCTTGGCAGCCTTGGCGGCCAGCTCGGACTGGGCCTCGCAGAGCACCTTGATGAACTTCTTCGAGGCCTCGAGACCCTCGGCGACGACCTCCTCGGTGGGGGCGGTCTTGCCCTGGTTCTTCACGAGGTCCCAGGTGGACTGGGTGGACTCGGCCTCGACCATCATGACGGCCACATCAGACCCGCCGTCACCGTCGACCATCCTCCCGGCGACGACCATGTCGAAGGTCGAGCGCTCGACGTCGGAGAAGTTCGGGAAGGCGACCCACTGGCCGTCGATGAGCGAGACGCGGACGCCGCCGATCGGGCCGGAGAAGGGCAGACCCGAGATCTGCGTGGAGAGCGACGCGGCGTTGATCGCCAGGACGTCGTACTGGTGGTCGGGGTGGATCGACAGGACCGTGATGACGACCTGGACCTCGTTGCGCAGGCCCTTGACGAAGGACGGGCGCAGCGGCCGGTCGATGAGCCGGCAGGTGAGGATCGCGTCGGTGCCGGGACGGCCCTCCCGACGGAAGAAGCTGCCGGGGATACGACCCGCGGCGTACATGCGCTCCTCGACGTCCACCGTCAGCGGGAAGAAGTCGAAGTGGTCCTTGGGGTGCTTACCGGCCGTCGTGGTCGACAGGAGCATGGTCTCGCCGTCGAGGTACGCGGCGACTGCGCCACCGGCCTGCTTGGCCAGGCGGCCCGTCTCGAACCGGACGGTGCGGGTGCCGTGGGAACCGTTGTCGATAACGGCCTCGGCGAACTGGATCTCAGGACCCTCCATGGGTCCTCCTTTTCTCTCATCCGTAACCGGAGCATCGTCGTTGTGCCCGGTTGCTCTTCTTTTCAGTTGTTCAGCGAAGGGGTCTGAGGCTCAGAACCCCGGATACGCGAAGAGCGGCCCCTGGCGGGACCGCTCGTCACGTACGTCTTATCGACGGAGACCGAGGCGCTTGATCAGCGACCGGTAGCGCTCGATGTCCGTGGTCTCGAGGTAGCGGAGCAGGCGACGACGGCGACCGACGAGCAGCAGCAGGCCGCGGCGGCTGTGGTGGTCGTGCTTGTGCTCACGGGCGTGCTCGGTGAGGTCCTTGATGCGCTGGGTCAGCAGCGCGACCTGCACCTCGGGGGAGCCGGTGTCACCGTCGCCGGTGCCGTACTCGGCCATGATCTGCTTCTTCACGTCAGCGGTCAGCGGCATGCTGGTGTCACTGCTCCTTCTCTTGGGCGTCTGCGCGGCGCGCCCGGGCTGGTCCACCGGGGCTCTCTGGATCCGCGGCCGGTTCTCACGGCAACTCGACAAGGCTAGCAGCGGGGCCCAGAGGTCCCTAATCGCGGCGCTTGCACGCCGCCCGGCGCTGCTTGGCGGCGCACCGCAGCACCACCGTCCCGCACGTCGGCGGTGGCAGCGCTCGCCGTGCCCGATCGAGACGCACCCCACCCCCGCCTCATAGGCTGGGGGCATACCGCCCCGCAGGGCCGCAGCCGAGGGAGAGACCATGACCGCAGGACACATCGTCGTCGGGATCGACGGATCCGAGAACTCCAGCCGCGCCGTCGACTGGGCGCAGAGCTGGGCGAGCGCGCTCGGGCGTCAGGTGATGCTCGTCAGCGCTGTGCCCGCGCCGCCCGGCCGTCGTCCGGACACCCCGGGCCTCGACGAGAAGGCACGCCAGGTGCTCGAGGCAGAGCTCGCGCGGGCTGGCGTCGGCGTCACCGGCGAGGCCTACGTCCGCCACCCCGTCACCGCGCTCGTCGAGGCGAGCCAGGACGCGGCGGCGGTCGTCGTCGGGACGAAGGGGACGGGCGGGTGGCGCGGTGGCGTCACCGGGAGCGTCTCCGGCAACGTCGCGGCCGCGTCGCACGCCCCGACCGTCGTCATCCCCGCCCAGGCGAAGGGCGACTACTCGGCCGACGGCCCGCTCGTCGTCGGCTTCGACGGGTCGGAGGCCGCGATGGACGCGGCCCGCCACGCGGTGACCGCCGCGGCAGCGGAGGGCCGGGTCGTCCGGCTGGTCCAGGCCGACACCGGCAAGAGCTCGCCCGAGGATCCGCTCGACGACCTCGTCGCGGACCTGCGCCGTGAGCAGCCCGGCGTCGAGATCGAGCTCGTCACGGCCGAGGGCGACGCGGTCGAGGTGCTGACCGAGCACTCGAAGGACGCCGCCTTCGTCGTCGTCGCGAGCAACGGCCACCGCGGGGTCCCCGGCTTCCTCCTCGGCTCGACCGCACGGGGGCTCATCCAGTCCTCGGAGGCTCCGGTCATCGTCCTCACCCAGCTGAGCGAGCACCCCTGGCCCGTCCTCGGCGGCTGAGCCGACGCAGCACGAAGGGGCGGCACCGGGTCCACCGGTACCGCCCCTTCGTCGTGGGATCAGAAGTTGATCATGTGGCCCGCGATCCCCTCGACGGCCTCCTTGACCGCCTCGGAGAGCGTCGGGTGCGCGAAGACGTTGCGCGCGACCTCGTCGGCGGTGAGGTCCCACTTCTGCGCGAGGGTGAGCACCGGCAGCAGCTCGGTGACGTCGGGGCCGATCATGTGCGCGCCGATGATCTCGTTGTGCTCGGCGTCGGCGACGACCTTGACGAAGCCGACCGAGTCGCCGAGGCCGACGGCCTTGCCGTTGGCGGCGAAGGGGAAGGTCGCGGTCTTGACGTCGTACCCCTTCTCCTTGGCCTGCTCCTCGGAGTAGCCGAAGGAGCCGATCTGCGGGTGGCAGTAGGTGGCTCGCGGGATGAAGTCGTAGTCGATCGGCATGGTCTCGGCGCCGGCGATCGTCTCCGCCGCGACGACGCCCTGGGCCTCGGCGACGTGGGCGAGCATGAGCTTCGCCGTGCAGTCACCGATGGCGTAGACGCCGTCGACGTTGGTGCGCATGTACTCGTCGATCTCGATGGCACCACGGTCGGTGAGCTTCACGCCGAGGTTCTCCAGGCCGTAGCCCTCGGTGCGGGGGGCGAAGCCGATCGCCGAGAGCAGCTTGTCGGCCTCAAGGACCTCGCTGTCTCCCCCCTTCGCCGGGGTGACGGTGACCTTGACCCCGCTGCCGGTGTCCTCGACCTGCTCGACCTTCGTGCCAAGCATGACCTTCACGCCGAGCTTCTTGTAGTGCTTGAGGAGCTCCTTGGAGACCTCGGCGTCCTCGGTGGGGACCATCCGGTCGAGGAACTCGACGATCGTCACGTCGACCCCGAAGTTCTTCATGACGTACGCGAACTCGACACCGATCGCGCCGGAGCCGGCGATGATGATCGAGCCGGGCAGCTCCTCGTCGAGGATCTGCTCCTCGTAGGTGACGACGTTCTTGCTCACCTCGACGCCCGGGAGCATGCGGGTCACCGCGCCGGCGGCGATGATGAGGTTGTCGAAGGTGATCGACTGCTTCTCACCCTCGCCCAGCTCGACGTCCATCGACGTCGGCGAGGTGAGGGTCCCCCAGCCGTCGATCTCGGTGATCTTGTTCTTCTTCATGAGGAAGTGGACGCCCTTGACGATCCCCGCGCTCACCTGACGGGAGCGCTTGTGGGTCGGGCCGTAGGACATCGTCGCGTCGCCCTCGATGCCGTACTTCTTCTTGTCGTGGGTCAGCAGGTGCGCGAGCTCGGCGTTCTTGATGAGCGCCTTGCTCGGGATGCAGCCGACGTTGAGGCAGACCCCGCCCCAGTACTTCTTCTCGACGACCGCGACCTTCTTGCCGAGCTGGGAGGCGCGGATCGCCGCGACGTACCCACCAGGACCTGCACCGAGAACAACGACGTCATAGTCAGCCATGCGGTCAGCCTATCCGTCTGCGCGTGGTGGGGATCACCTGCCCGGACCGTCAGCCGCGGGGGAGGATCTCATGGATGTCACGCGCGATCCCGGCGGCGGTGCTGCCGCCGGTGCCGCCCTGGCCGACGACGACGGCGACGACGTAGCGGGGCGTGGTCGCCGGGGCATAGCTGACGAACCACGCCGTGTCCTCCCTGCCGAAGACCTCCGCCGTCCCCGTCTTGCCGGCGACCGGCCACGCCTCGAGGTCGAAGCCGCGGAAGGCCCCGGCCGCGGTCCCCTCGGTCACGACGTCCTCGAGGGCGGCCTTGAGGTAGCGGTTGGTGCGCGCGTCGAGCCGCACGGAGGTGGCGGGCGCGAGCACGAGGTCACGTTCCGCCCCTTCGACGGAGCGGGTGCCGCGCACGAGCCGTGGGGTCCGGCGGGACCCGTCGCCGGCGATCGTGGCGTAGACCTGCGCCATCTGCAGCGGGGTGACGAGCATGTCGCCCTGCCCGATCGAGAGGTTGACCGAGTCACCGGGTCGGAACTGGTAGCCGTTCGCGCAGCTCTCGCGGGCTACCGCTGTGAGGTAGGCGGCGCGGGAGCGGTCGTCGACCTCGGGGTAGCCCGTGCGTGCCCTGCGGCACGCGTCGTCCTTCGTCGCCTCCCAGTACTCCCGCTTCCACGCCCGTCCGGGCAGCCGACCGGTGCCCTCCCCCGGCAGGTCCACCCCGGTCCGCTCCCCCAGGCCCATGGCGGTCGCGCTGCGCAGGATCGCGTCCCGGTCGTCGTCGCCGTCGAGCCCGCCGGCCGAGGTCCAGATGCGCTCCGCCGCCTTGTAGAAGACGGTGTCGCAGGAGACAGAGATCGCCTGCCGCCAGGTGATCGACCCGTAGGCGCGCGACTCGAAGTTGCGGAAGGTCCGGTCCCCGATCCGCACGGACGAGGCGCAGTCGACCCGCTCGTCGAGCGCATCGGGCGCCACGGCGGCCGGCAGCGAGACGACCTTGAAGGTCGAGGCCGGCGGGTAGACCCCGGCGATGACGCGATCGGTGAGCGGGGACGACTCCGGCGAACGGGTGAGCCGGTCGTAGTCACGGGCGCTGATCCCCCCGGTCCAGACCGAGGGGTCGTAGGTCGGGACGCTGGCGCTCGCGACGACGCCCCCGTCACGCAGGTCGAGCACGACCGCGGCCGCCTCGTCCGCCGGGACCCCACGCGCCCGGGCCTGCCGGGTGCCGCGGGCCAGCGCCTCCTGGGAGTGA
>JBHWMJ010000158.1:0-2535 GCA_043423105.1 Marihabitans sp. | reverse complement strand
CGGTGGCGCCGCCGGGCACGGGTCAGGGCGCCGATGACCCGGAGGCCTCCACCCCTTCGTCCGGACGGGAACGACTCAGCGGCGCCGCCCGCGACGTCATCCGTCGGGTGCGGCGCCGCTGAACGGCGCGACCGGGGTCGCTCAGAAGGCGGGGAGGACCGAGCCGTCCGGCCAGGTCTCCTCGATGTACTTCTTGACCTCGGGGGAGTGGAGGAGCTCGTCGAGCTTCTTGAGCGCCTCGTTGTCCTCCTCGCCCGCCTGCACGGTGAGGAAGTTGGCGTAGACGTTGCCGTCGGCCTGCTCGACGAGGATCGCGTCCTTCGTCGGGCTGAGGTCGGCCTCGAGCGCGTAGTTGCCGTTGATGACGGCGGCGTCGAGGTCCTCGAGCGAGCGGACGAGCTGGGCCGGGTCCGTCTCGACGAGCTTGAGGTTCTTCGGGTTGTCCTGGATGTCGAAGATCGTCGCGTTCGTCGCGTCGACGCCGTCCTTGAGGGTCAGCAGGTCGTTCTCGGCGAGCAGCTGCAGCGCACGGCCCTGGTTGGAGGGGTCATTGTTGATGCCAATCTGCGCGCCGTCCTTGATCTCGGAGGCGTCCCCGAGCGTCGAGCTGTAGAGGGCGAAGGGCTCGTAGTGGACCCCCTCGAAGTGGGCGAACTCGTAGCCCTTGTCCTTGACCTGCGCCTCGTAGTACGGGAGGTGCTGGAAGTAGTTGGCGTCGAGCGTGCCCTCGGAGAGCTGGACGTTCGGCTGGACGTAGTCGTCGAACGGCTTGATCTCCAGGTCGAGCTTGGCGTCCGCCGCGAGCTCGCTGTCGACGAACTCGAGGATCTTCGCGTGCGGGGTCGGGGAGGCACCGACGACGAGCTTGGTGACGCCGTCAGACCCTGCGGTGGGGGCGGCCTCATCACCTCCGCCTGCGCCGCAGGCCGTCATGGCGAGCGCCGCGACGGACGAGAGGGCGAGCACGCGGGTGGTGCGGGTGAGCATGGGTGGTTCCTTTCAGCGGTGGTCGAGACGACGCGCGAGTGCGTCGCCGAGCATCTGGACGATCTGGACGAGCAGGACGAGGACCACGACGCAGGCGATCATCACGTCGGACTCGAAGCGGTTGTAGCCGTAGGTCATCGCGACCGCGCCGAGGCCGCCGGCGCCGATCGCGCCGGCCATCGCGGTGTATCCGACGAGCGCGATGAGCGTCGTCGTCATGCCAGCGACGATGCCTGGGAGCGCCTCGGGAAGGAGCACCTTGCGGGTGAGCTCACCGCGAGTCGCGCCCATCATGAGCGCAGCCTCGACCTTGCCCGAGGACACCTCGCGCAGCGAGGTCTCGACGAGCCGGGCGTAGAAGGGGATCGCGCCGATCGTCAGCGGCACGACCGCGGCCTGCCACCCGACGGTGGTCCCGACGACGAAGCGGGTGAACGGGATGATCGCGATCATCAGGATGAGGAAGGGCATGGAGCGCCCGACGTTGACGATCGCGCCGAGCACCCGGTGGGCGGTGGCGTTGGGGCTGAACCCACCGGGGGAGGTCGCCTGCAGGAGCACGCCGAGCGGCACACCGAGCAGCAGCGTGATGAGCCCGGCGGCGCCGGTCATGGCGAGGGTCTCCCACGTGGCCTTGAGCAGACCCTCGCGGATGACCGGGTTGTCCAGCCAGCGGCCGTCCTCGGTGAGCAGCGCGGGCAGCGTGACAGGGAGGGCGAAGGGGGAGGGGGCGAGGGCGCTCACAGGGTCACCTCCTCGACCGAGACGCCGGAGTCGCGGAGCTGCTGCTCGGCCCGCGCGCGGTCGGTGCCCTCGGGCAGGAGCAGTCGCGCCCGACCGACGGTCCGCCCGCCGACCTGCTCGATGGTCGCCGCGGCGACCTGGGCGGGGGTGCCCTCGGCCCGGAGGGCGGTGAGCGCCCGCTCGAGCTCGTCGGGCTCGTCGCCGAGGCTCACGAGCACCGTGCGGGGCAGCTCGTCGGTGGGCGCGAGGGGGAGCGGAACGAGGTCGCGGTGGATCGACGTCGACGGGTCGCCGGCCAGGTCCGCGATGCGGCCGCTCTCGAGGACGCGGCCCTCGCCGAGCAGGGTGACGGAGTCGCAGATCTCGCGGACGACGGACGGCTCGTGGGTGATGACGACGATCGTGATGCCGAGCTCGTCCCGCAGGCTCTGGAGCAGCTCGAGGATCGAGCGGGTGGTCGTGGAGTCGAGCGCCGAGGTCGGCTCGTCGCAGATGAGGATGTCCGGCCGGGTCGCGAGGCCGCGGGCGATACCGACGCGCTGCTGCTGGCCCCCGGAGAGCTGGGCGGGGTGGTTGTCGGCCCGGTCCTCGAGGTCGACCAGCCGGAGCAGCTCGGCGACCCGTGCACGACGGTCCTCGGCCGACCAGCCGGCGATCTCGAGGGGGAGCGCGATGTTGCGGGCGGCGGTGCGCGAGTCCAGGAGGTTGGCGTGCTGGAAGACCATGCCGAAACGCTGGCGGAACTCGCGCAGCTCGCTGCCGCGCAGTCCCGCGACGTCCGTGCCGTCGAGGACGACCTGCCCG
>JBHWMJ010000145.1:0-7004 GCA_043423105.1 Marihabitans sp. | reverse complement strand
GCACTCGCCGCGACCGAGGTGGGGCGTGCCCGCCTGGGCGTGCCGCTGGCGGAGACCGCGGTCGCCGGGCACCTCGTGGCGCGGCTGGCCGACGACGCGCTGCGCGCCGAGCTCCTCGGGGCTCTCAGCGAGGGCAGCATGCTCGTCGTCCCGGCCCTCGACGAGCCCGGCCGATCCTTCGACCCGATCCCCCACGACGTCGTCGCGGAGGAGACGCCGGAGGGCTGGCACCTGACCGGGACGAAGGCGCCGGTCCGGTACGCGCAGGCAGCGGACCGAGCGGTCGTCACCGCCGTGACGCCCGTGGGCACCGGGGTCTTCGTCGTCGAGGTCGGCGATCGCGAGAGCGACTCGCTCGTCCTCGAGGCTGCCCCGGCGACGCTGCTCGCCACCGGCGACGACGCCGAGGTAGCGCTCGAGGAGGCGCTCGCCCTCGGCGGGGTCGTCCTCTGCGCGGAGGCTCTCGGCGCGATGGAGGAGGCCCTGCGCCTCACGACGGAGTACCTGCGCACCCGCAAGCAGTTCGGGGTGCCGCTCGCGGCCTTCCAGGCACTGACGCACCGGGCCGCCGACATGTACGTCGAGCTCGAGCTGGCCCGCAGCGCGACGCTCTTCGCCGCGATGGTCGCCGACGCCGCGAGCGACGGCGAGCCGCTCGACCTTGACGCCGTGCGACGGTGCCGCGTCGTCGTCGACAAGGCGTCGCGCCTCGTCGGGCAGGAGGCGATCCAGATGCACGGCGGCATCGGCGTCACCGCCGAGCACCCCGTCGGGCATCTCACCACCCGTCTCACGGCGATCTCGCGCACCTGGGGCAGCACGCGTCGGTCATTGGGTCGGCTCGGCTCGACGATCGCCGACCACCGCAGCGTCGACGTGCTGGGCTGACGGCCCCCACCCTCCCCTGCTCGCCCCACCCCAACCTGCCATCCACCACCTGCCACCTACCCACCGACGTCCCCTGTCGACCGAGGAGTCACCGTGAGAGAAGCCGTCATCGTCAGCGCCGTCCGCAGTCCGGTCGGGCGCCGCAAGGGGATGTTGAGCGAGCTTCACCCGGCCGACCTCGGGGCCCAGGTGCTCCAGGGTCTAGTCGAGCGGGTCGGCGTCGACCCCTCGGTCGTCGACGACGTCATCTGGGGCTGCGTCACGCAGGCGGGCGAGCAGACCGCCGACATCGCCCGGACCACCGTGCTCGCGGCGGGGTGGCCGATCGACGTGCCCGGGGTGACCGTGGACCGCCAGTGCGGCTCGTCTCAGCAGTCCCTGCACTTCGCGGTCGCCGGCGTCGTCGCCGGGCACTACGACGCCGTCGTCGCGGGCGGCGTCGAGTCGATGACGCGAGCACCGATGGGCTCCTCGGGCGGGGACGCCGACTACCTCGGTCCGGCCTTCCTCGAGCGCTTCGACGGGGTGCGGCCGCACCAGGGCATCGGTGCCGAGATGATCGCCGAGCAGTGGGGCCTGACCCGGGAGGAGTGCGACCGGTTCGCGCTCGAGAGCCACGAGCGGGCTGCCGCGGCGCAGGACGCGGGGTCTTTCGCCGAGCAGATCGTCCCGGTGACCCTCCCGGACGGCACGGTCGTCACCGAGGACGAAGGGGTCCGCCGCGGCGGGACGACGGAGCAGCTGGCCGGGCTGCGCACGGTCTTCCAGGAGGACGGGGTCATCACGGCTGCCAACTCCTCGCAGATGTCCGACGGCGCGGCTGCGGTCCTCGTGATGTCCGCCGAGAAGGCCGCCGAGCTCGGCCTGACCCCGCTGGCCCGGGTGCACACCGCCGTCGTCGTGGGCTCCGACCCGGTGATGATGCTCACCGGCCCGATCCCCGCCACGCAGAAGGCTCTCGAGCGCTCCGGCCTCAGCCTGGACGAGATCGGCACCTTCGAGGTCAACGAGGCCTTCGCGCCGGTCGTTCTCGCCTGGCTCAAGGAGCTCGGCGCCGACCCGGCACGGACCAATCCCGAGGGCGGGGCGATCGCCCTGGGCCACCCGCTCGGCGGGTCCGGGGCGCGGCTGCTCACGACGATGATCCACCGGATGCGTCGTGAGGGCGTGCGCTACGGCTTGCAGACGATGTGCGAGGGCGGCGGTCAGGCCAACGCGACGATCATCGAGGCGCTCTAGGCAGCTCTAGGCCCTCGTCGTGCCGCGGGGCTCCGGCCCCACGGCACCCTGGGCACGCAGCTCGGCAGCCTGGTCGCCCAGGCCGATCTCGGCGAGGATCGCGTCGGTGTCCCGGCCGGGCCGTGGCGCCGGCTCCGGCACCACCGTGGGGGTCTCGGAGAACCGCGGCACGGGAGCCGGCTGCGGGTGGCCCCCGACATCGACGAAGGTCCCCCTCGCCACGTTGTGCGGGTGGGACGGCGCCTCGTCGAGGTCGAGCACCGGCTGCAGGCACGCGTCGGTGCCGCCGAGCACGTCGACCCACTCCTGCCGGGTGCGGCTGGCGAAGGCCTGCTCGAAGAGCGCGTGGGTCGCCGGCCACGTCGCAGGGTCACCCTGCACCGCGAGGTCGACCGCGCCGCTCAGCCCGAGACCGTCGACGAGGAGGGCGTAGAACTCTGGCTCGATCGCCCCCACCGCCACGTACCGGTCGTCGGCACAGCGGTAGGTCCGGTAGAAGGGCGCTCCCCCGTCGAGGAGGTTGCTGCCCCGCTCGAGGCTCCACGCCCCGACGGCCCGGAAGCCGTAGATCATCGACATGAGCGATGCGGCGCCCTCGACCATGGCGGCGTCGACGACCTGCCCCCGGCCGGTCTCCCGTGCCGAGTGGAGGGCAGCGAGCAGCCCGACAGCGAGGAGCATGCCTCCCCCGCCGAAGTCCGCAACAAGGTTGAGCGGGACCGTCGGCGGACCACCGCGCTCACCGATCGCGGCGAGCGCCCCGGAGAGAGCCGCATAGGTGATGTCGTGCCCGGCCCGCGGCGCCAGCGGCCCATCCTGGCCGTAGCCGGTCATCCGCCCGATGACGAGGCGGGGGTTGTCGTCGAGCAGCTCGGCGGGATCGAGCCCCAGCCGCTCGAGGACGCCGGGCCGGAAGCCCTCGACGAGGACGTCCGCAGAGGCAGCAAGGCGGCGCACGACGTCGACCCCGTCGGGATGCTTGAGGTTCACCTCGATCGAGCGGCGCCCGCGGTCGAGGACCGGCATCGGCAGGGCGGCGGCCCCGGCCCGGTCGACCCGGACGACCTCGGCCCCGAGATCGGCGAGGAGCATGGCGCAGTAGGGCGCGGGGCCCAGGGCCGCGAGCTCGACGACCCGAACTCCGGCGAGCGGACCGCCCATGTCAGCAGCTCTCCGTGATGTCGGTCAGCTCGTCCGTCGGCTCGGTCGGCTCGTCGGTGGGCGTCGTGGTCGAGGAGGTCGACGTGCTGGACGAAGGGGTGTCCGCCGGGGTCGTCGTCGGCTTGAGGCTCGGGTCGATCGCCTCGCGGACCATCCGGTGGATCGTCGCGTAGTCGGGCTCGGTGACGTCGATGTTGCGGTTCGTCAGGGGCAGCGAGGCGATCTGACCACCCTTCTGGATCCGCTGGACGAGGGTGGCCCACGCGGGCAGGTCCTCCTGGGGGATATCGACGGCGGCGTTCTCCCTCAGCACCGAGGCGAGGTCGGGATAGCGTCGGAGCATCTCGACGGGGTTGACCTGGTTGAGCAGGGCCCCGACCATGCAGCGCTGTCGACGCATCCGCGAGAAGTCCCCGTCTCGGCTGTCCGCCCGGGACCGGGAGTACCAGAGTGCGTGGAAGCCGTCGAGCTTCTGCACACCGGGCTCGATGTAGCCGGTGGTCCCGACGACGACGCCACCCTCCACCTTGCAGTTGATGCAGACGCGCTCCTTGACGTCGATCGTCACCCCGCCCATGGCGTCGACGAGCTCGGTGAAACCCTTGAGGTCGATGATCGTCGTGTAGTCGATGGGCAGGCCGAGGATCTGGCTCGCGGCGTCCTTGGTGACGGTCAGGCCCGGCTCCGGGTCGCCCGGGAAGAGGTCGGCGTGCTCGGTGCCGAGGGTCCAGACGTACTCCATGAGGCACTGGTCGCCGCAGTCGTACCCGTTCGGGTAGATCGCGCGCAGCGGGTTGCTCTCGGAGAACGGGATGTTCTCGAGATTCCGTGGGATGCCGAAAAGGACCGTGCGGCCGGTCGACGTGTCGATGCTCGCCACCATCGTCGAGTCGGGCCGCACGCCGGTGCGGCCAGGACCTGCGTCCGACCCGACGAGCATGATGGTCACCCTGTCCGTCGCGGCCCACGGGTCCTCGCCGTCTCCGGGTGCGACCGCCCCGTCCGGGCGGATAGAAGCGAAGACGTCGGCGAGGAGCCCCCGCTGGATGACCGAGTACCGGGTGGCCTGGGCTGCGGGAAGCGCGACGAGCAGGACAGCCAGGGATGCCGCGGCCAGCATCCCTGCCCGGCGCGGTCCGCGGACCTGCGAAGGGAGGTTGTCCCGCGCGGTCATGACGATGCCGTAGATCCAGGCGAGCGCCCCGATGACGAAGAGGGGCACGGTCACGGCCAGCGCGTCCCGGCTCACCCCGACCTGGAGGATCGAGGAGGTCACCCCCTTCACCAGGGCGTAGCCGACGACCCCGAGGAGACCGAGGACGAAGGTCCCGAGGATCACCCAACCGGTGCGTCGGCGCGAAGGGATAAGTCCGAGCCCGGGCACGAGGGTGCTCGCGGCCGTGAGGACGTAGAAGCGCCGGACCAGGCGGTCGTCGCGACGCCGGTGGCGCGGCTGGCTCATGCCGGGGACCCTGGGGTGCCCTTCGGCTCGTCGTACCACCCATCGTGCTCCTCGGCGAGTGCGGCGAAGCGCTCCTTGAGCCCCTCGGCCACGGGACCGGTGTCGTCGTCGACCATCTCCTCACGCACGTAGATCGCCCACTCGTGGTCCTCGGAGTCGTCCTCGCCGGCGAGCGCCTCACGGACGACGCGGACCTCGGTGAAGCCCTCCTCGCGGAGCTCGTCGGCGAGGCGCTCGGCGTCGTCGCGGTCCGGCAGGACGATGAGGTGCTCGGTCATAAGGCCATCGTCCCAGCAGGAAGGCGCGCCGGGCCAGCAGCACGCGCCGAGGCCCCGGGGCCGATCACCTGGTCACGGCGCGGCGGTAGGGGCCGCTCAGCGCGCCAGGCCGCAGTTAACCCTCGTGCAGCGCGGTGATCTGCTCCCGCAGCCGCTCCATCTCCGGCCCGAACGTTGCGTCGAAGACGTCCCCGACCGTGCTCGAACCGTCCGCTCCTGCCCGGGGTGCCTCACCGACCCGGTCGTCGGCCAGCGCCCGGGCGACGGACTCGGCGTGGGTGCGCCAGGCCAGCCCGGCTCCCTCGGCGACCTTGGGCTCGGGGTGAGGCAGGGACGCGCCCGCCTGCAGCATGAAGGTCCGCTGGTCGTCGACAACCCGCTGGATCACGTCGACCACTCGCCCCTGGCCGGTGAGCTCGCGACCCCACGCCTCCTCCGGCAGCACGTCGAGGGCTCGGGTCAGCGGGGTGCTGCGACGGTCGAAGCGGGAGGCGGCATCCATGGGGCGGGGCATGCCTCCACCCTGCCAGTGATGCGTACCGGTGAACACCCGACGAAGAACTCGTGCTCACCCCTTCGTCGGGTTGAGCCCGGCCACCCGGACCGGGTGACATGGCCCTGACATGTCTGGGCTGCTCGTCGCCGTCGGCGACTCCTTCAGCGAAGGGGTCGGTGACCCGCACCTCCATTACCCGAACGCCGTCCGCGGCTGGGCCGACCGGCTGGCCCGCCAGCTCGGACGTGCCGACGAGCGGTGGCGGTACGCGAACCTCGCGGTGCGCAGCAAGTTCCTCGACCAGGTCGTCGCCGACCAGCTGGAGCCGGCCCTCGCGCTGCAGCCGACGCACATCACCTTCTTCGCCGGCGGCAACGACCTGCTGTCGCTGCGCACCGACCTCCTCGCCCTCATGGACCGTTACGAGGCCGCGCTGACGCGACTCGTCGGGTCGGGCGCGCAGGTGGTCGTCTTCACCGCCTTCGACGTGCGGACCACCCGGCTGCTCAGCCCGCTCGTGCGGCGGGTGCGCACCTACAACGACGCCGTCCGCGACCTCGCGGCGACGCACGGGGCCACCCTCGTCGACCACGCGCGAGTCCGAGACTTCGAGCACCCGGCGCTCTGGGCGCCGGACAAGATCCACATGTCGCGGTGGGGGCACAAGCGGATGGCCGCGCTCGTCGCGGACGCCATCGGGGTGTCGCACACGCTGTCGCTGCGCGACCTCGTGCCGCACGAACCGCGCGACTGGCGCACAGCCGTGGAGGCCGAGGTCGCCTTCGTGCGCGAGGAGGTCGTGCCGCTCGTGCGACGACGGATGCGCGGCGAGTACGACGGCGACCGGACGATGCCGAAGTGGCCCGACCCGGTCTACCCGGCCGACGGGCTCAAGCGCCTCTACGCCGAGAGATGCCGCGTCGCCGCTATCCGAGCGGGATAGCAGCGACCCGGCATCCGCCGGGGCGAAGGGGTCAGCGGCGCCGGGGGTCCCAGAGCACGAGGGCCTGCGAGGCCGACCGCGGGCGCGGCCGCTGACCGTGCCGCAGGGAGACGATCTCGCCGGCCGACCCGACGGCGAAGAAGCGTGAGCCCTGGCCGAGCTGGACCCGCGCCGCCTCGAGCTCGTCGACGAGCTCGGTGACGCGGGAGCGCAGCGCCTCGACCTGGTGCTCGAGCTCGAAGATCCGCTGGATCGCGGCGAGGGAGACGCCCTCCTCCTGGGAGAGGCGCTGGATCTCGCGGAGCCGGGCCACGTCGGCGGCGGAGTAGCGCCGCCCCCCGCCGCGGGTGCGCGACGGCGTGACGAGGCCGATGCGGTCGTACTGGCGCAGGGTCTGCGCGTGCATGCCCGCGAGCTCGGCCGCCACCGAGATGACGAAGACCGGGGTCTGGTCGTCGGGGCTGAACCCGCTGACCCTGGCCATGGCCTAGCTCCGGGCGCGGGCGAGCAGGTCGGCGCGCGGGTCGGAGGCACAAA
>JBHWMJ010000141.1:0-5390 GCA_043423105.1 Marihabitans sp. | reverse complement strand
TGGCGGAGCTGACGACGCTGCACCAGCGCTGGATGGATGCGGGGCTGGGCAAAGGCGGGACGGTGATGCTGGTGGGGGAGCCGGGCGCGGGTGGCGAGGAGGTGGCGCAGGTCGGCTAGCGCGCGGCCCGGCACGCTCCCCGGGTCGTCGGCGAGCGCGAGCCGCTCGTCGTCGAGCCGGGGCCGTCCCGCCCAGCGGTTGTCCGCCGCGTGGCCGGGCTCCTCGGCCCACCGGGCGTCGTTCGGGGTGGCGATCTCGTCGCCTGACCAGATGACCGGGATCCCGCCGTACCCGACGACGAGGGCGTTCGCGAGGCGCAGCCGCGCCAGCGCCGAGGTGACCGATGACGGGCCGTCGGCGTCATCCCCTTCGCGCTCGGCCCGGGACAGCCCGATGAGCGAGGCCGCAGTGCCGGAGGTCCGGCGGTCGCCCGTCTCGGGGTTCTCCTGGAAGGTCAGCCCCTCACCGGTCGACCCGGGGAAGGCACCCGTGTACCAGTCGGCGAGGAAGTGGCGGTGGGCCGGCCCGCTGAGCCCGACGTCGTGGGCGAGGGTGTCCTCGATCGCCCAGCCGATGTCGTCGTGGCAGCGCAGGTAGGTGATCCACGTGGCGGATGACGGCTTGGGCGGCAGGGTCCCCAGGGTGTGCGCGGCGAGCCGGACGTCGCCGCTGGCGAGCATCGACCACACCTGGACCATGAGGGTGTTGTGGTACGCGAGGTCGCTGACCCGGCCGGTCCGGGCGCCCTGCCCGAGGTAGGGGAGCAGCTGGCTCGGCGCGACGATCGCCTCGGCCTTGAAGGCCACGGCCGGGCAGGCGATCCGGGCCACCGCGCGCAGCACCTGGGTGATCGCGTGCACCTCGGGCTCGCCCTGGCAGAGCGTGCCCATCCTCTTCCACATGAAGGCGATGGCGTCGAGCCGCACCACCTCGACGCCACGGTTCGCGAGGTCGAGGACGACCCCTGCGAGCTCGAGCAGCACCTCGGGGTTGGACCAGTCGAGGTCCCACTGGAAGGAGTTGAAGGTCGTCCACACCCAACCGTCGAGGTCGTCGTCCCAGGTGAAGGAGCCGGGCGCGAAGTCCGGGAAGACCTCGAGCAGGGTCTCCTCGTAGCGGTCGGGGAGGGTTCGGTCGGGGAAGACGTGGAAGTAGTCGCGGTAGCGTTGCTCGCCGGCGCGGGCCCGGACGGCCCACTCGTGCTCCCGGGCGACGTGGTTGAGGACGAGGTCGATGACGAGGCTGACGCCCCGGTGACGGAGCTCGGTGGCCAGGGCCTCGAGGTCGTCCATCGAGCCGAGGTCGGGGCGGACGGTCCCGTAGTCGCTCACCGCGTACCCGCCGTCGCTGTCGCCCGCGCGGGTGGCCATGAGCGGCATGAGGTGGAGGTAGCGCACGCCGAGCGACTCGAGGTGGGGGAGGCGCTCCCGCAGCCCGCGCAGGTCGCCGCCGAACCGCTCGGTGTACGCCGCGTACCCGATCATCGTCGGGTCCTGCAGCCAGTCGGGCTGGAGGGTTCGGGCGAGGTCCAGCCGGTGCAGCTCCTCGCTGCGCGTCGCGTAGGTGCTCGTGGCGAGGTCGAGCAGCCGTTGGGTCAGTGCCGGTGCGGCGTCGGCCCCGTAGACCTCGCTGAGCCCGGCGGCGAGGTCGGGGAGCCATCGGGCGGTGCGGGCCTGGAGCATCTCGAGCCGCTGCGGGGCGACACGGCGGAGGGCGTCGGGCGAAGGGGTGACCACGGCACCGATCCTGCCACCGAGCGAACCGACGGCTCAGCAGCGCGCCACGGGCCGGGTCAGCACGCAGCAGCCGGACGGCGCCGTGGCCGTCCCACCGGCGCAGCGCGAGATGCTCGGTCGCGGCCTCCGCGTGCGGCCAGCCGACCTTGAGCACGGGGCCGTTGCGGGGCAGGTCGTCGCCCCGGACGGGGACGAGGAGGGCGGTCTGGCCGTGCCGGACCTCGGCGCAGGGGGTCAGTCCCCACTCGTCGAGGAGACCGGAGACGAGGGCCGGGAGCTGGTCGAGCCAGTCGGCGCCGCTCGGTCCGCCCTCCGCAGGCAGGCCTCGGATGTGCTCGGCGAAGGAGGTCGGGACCAGGTCCACCGTCACGGTCCGTAGCCGGGGAGCGTCCCGATCTCCAGCTGCCACGGCTGACCGAGAGCCAACGTCGTGGCGGCCCACGCGACGATCTCGTGGGCAGCGGTCCGGTCGGCGTCGAGCGACGGGAGGAGCGCGACGAGCCTGTCGGTGAGCGTCGCCAGGGTCGTGCGTGCCAGCACGGCTCGTTCGGCCGCGGTGGCGAGCGGGTCGTCGAGGTCGTAGCCGAGCGGTGCACCGCTGCCGTCGTCGTCGCCGGCGGCGGTCTGCAGCCGGAGCAGCTCCTCGAGGCCGGCGACGAGAGAGCGCAGCCTCGTCTGCTCCTCGCCCTCTGCCCGCGCGGCGGCGACGGTCAGCGTCCAGGCCGCGGTCCGGGTGTCCGAGGCAGCAGACCGGGCCGGATCGGGTCGCTGCCAGGGGGTGCGGTCTGCTTCGGCCCACAAGGGAGCCGGTCCCCGCAGCACCCGGGCGATCGCGAGGCTGCCGACGAGCTGGACCAGGCCGGGCTGGCACTCGCGCAACGCGCTCTCGTAGGCGGCGACGTCCTCGGCCTGCGACGTCGCGGCGCCGGCGGACGAGGCGCGCTCGAGCTCTGTGGCGGGGACACCGAGCTCGGTCAGGGCCTCGACGAGGGCCTCCGCCCGGGCGACCGCTGCGCCGGCGGGCACCGACTCCGCCGGACGCTCGGCTCGGAGCGAGGCCACCATCGCCAGGAGAGCGGCCTCACCGGCGACCGGCGTCCGGTGCGGCACGAGGGGCAGGTCCGGCGCGTCGTCCTCGAGCCGGATGCCGCACCCGGCGAGGGGGAGTGCGACGACGCCGCCGAGGAGGACGGCGCGGCGGGAGAGAGACGTCGGACGCTGCACCGGCCCATGCTGTCACGGGGCCACGGCTCACGCGTGCGGCAGCCGGTTCAGGCGGGCTAGAGTGGCGTGCCACCCCGGCACCCAACTGCACACGGAAGGCCCGCCACCATGAGCCTCGAGCACGATCTGCGAGAGCTGGTCGCCACCTCGCTGGGCGAGAGCGTCGTCGTCGACGACGTCGTGGTGACGCCGGCCGGCCGGCGGCGGGTCGTCCGGGTCACGGTGGAGCGGCCGCTGCACGGGCTCGACGGCACTGACCCTGTGCCCCCGCTCTCTCTCGACGAGGTCGCCGAGGCGACCCGTGCTGTGAGCGACGTCCTCGACGGCACCGACCTCCTCGGCGCCCAGCCCTACACCCTCGAGGTGAGCACCCCGGGTGTCGCACGCCCGCTCACCACGGCCGAGCACTTCCGGCGCAACGTCGGCCGGCTCGTCGAGGTCGAGCGCACCGACGGGACCTCCGTGTCGGGCCGGGTCCGCCGGGTCGACGAGCACGAGGCGATCCTCGAGGTCCCCGCCGAGCGCAAGCAGCCCGCGCACGAGGTCGAGGTCGCCCTGGCGATGGTGCGGCGCGGCCGCGTGCAGGTGGAGTTCAACCGGCCGCAGGACACGGCAGACGAGACGGAGCAGGAGCACTGATGGACATCGATATCCACGCACTCAAGGCCATCGAGCGCGAGCGGGAGATTCCCTTCGGCGTCCTCGTCGAGGCGATCGAGGCCGCTCTGCTCGGCGCGTACCACCACACCGAGGGTGCCTACAAGCACGCCCGGGTCGAGCTCGACCGCAAGCACGGCCACGTCGTCGTGTGGGCTCGCGAGGAGTACACGGTCGAGGAGCCGGCCCCTGAGCCCGAGCCCGGTGCAGAGGTCGACGAGGACGCCGAGCCCCCCCGACCGCGGATCCGCCGCGAGCTCGGCCCGGAGTTCGAGCACACCCCGAGCAACTTCGGTCGGGTCGCCGCTGCGACCGCACGCCAGGTGATCGTCCAGCGGATGCGGGACGTCGAGGACGAAGCGGTGCTGGGCGACTTCCGGGGGCGTGAGGGCGACATCGTCGCCGGGGTCATCCAGCAGAGCCCCAACCCCCGCCACGTGACGGTCGACTTCGGCTCGGTCGAGGGCATCCTGCCGGCCGCCGAGCAGGTGCCTGGCGAGCGCTACGGGCACGGCGAGCGCATCCGGGTCTACGTGGTGAGCGTGCGGCGCGGCCTGCGTGGTCCCGAGATCAGCCTCTCCCGGACCCACCCCAACCTCGTGCGCAAGCTCTTCGCCCTCGAGGTCCCGGAGATCGCTGACGGGACGGTCGAGATCGCCGCGCTGGCCCGAGAGGCGGGTCACCGGACGAAGATGGCCGTGCACTCCAAGGTCCCGGGCCTCAACGCCAAGGGTGCCTGCATCGGCCCCATGGGCCAGCGGGTGCGGGCGGTGATGGACCACCTCCAGGGAGAGAAGATCGACATCGTCGACTTCTCCGACCAGCCGGAGAAGTTCATCGCAGCGGCGCTGTCGCCGGCGAAGGTCCAGTCGGTGACGGTCGTCGACCCGAAGCTGCGGGCGGCCCGGGTCATCGTCCCCGACTACCAGCTGAGCCTGGCGATCGGCAAGGAGGGGCAGAACGCCCGCCTGGCCGCCAAGCTCACCGGCTGGCGCATCGACATCCGCCCCGACACCGCCCCGGATGCCCCGGCGCCCGGCGGACCGGGTGCGAGCCAGCCCCCGGCGGGGCGTGCCTGAGGGCAGCGGGGACGCGCTAGACTGGCGCAGATCGACCGGACTGGACTCCGGATGACGACGCCAGAGGCGGTTCCCCAGCGGACCTGCATCGGGTGTCGGCACACGGATAGCCGGTCGGTCCTGCTGCGAGTGGTCGCGGAACCGCGTGACGAGGGCAACCCTGCTGTCGTCCCGGATCCGCGCCGGCGGCTGCCGGGTCGTGGGGCATGGCTCCACCCCGACATCGCCTGTCTCGACCTCGCCGTCCGTCGTCGGGCCTTCGCCCGGGCGTTGCGCACTCCCGTGGAGGGCATCGACGCGCTGCGGGCGTGGGTCGAGGAGCACCTGCAGCGCACGACACCACCGTCCCAGAAGACCGAGAGCGGGTTTGACGCTGATGAGCACCCGATGAGTACTCAGCGATGAGCACCCCCCTGCACTGACGACGGTCCGCGCCTTCTCGCGACGCGGACCAGAGAAGGAGAAACGTGGCTAAGGTCCGTGTCCACGAGCTCGCCAAGGAGCTCGGCGTGTCGAGCAAGACGCTGCTCGCGCACCTCAAGGAGATGGGGGAGTTCGTCAAGTCGGCGAGCTCGACCATCGAGGCCCCGGTCGTGCGCCGGGTCCAGGAGCACCCCCCCGCCCCCGAGGCCGGCGTCAAGAAGGCTGCGGCCAAGAAGACCGCCCCGGCGGCTCCCGCCGCACCGGCCAAGGA
>JBHWMJ010000131.1:0-4359 GCA_043423105.1 Marihabitans sp. | reverse complement strand
TCACTCGGTCCGGCGCAGCGATCGCCACCGGAGCGAGCGCCTCGGCTGACCCAGGCCTGGGGAGTGTCAGATGGAGTACTCGACCCCGTGGGTCCCCTCGATCATCCCGGCGCCGACCGTGCCGCCGGTGGCGGGGTCGATGAGGATGAAGGAGCCGGTGACTCGCTGCTCGCGGTAGGGGTCGACGGCGATCGGCTGAGAGAGCCGCAGCGAGACCGTGCCGATCTCGTTGAGCCCGAGCTCCTCGGCGCCGCCGTCGCGCTCCAGGGTGTTGATGTCGACCTTGGCGTTGACCCCGTCGACGATCGCGCGCACGGTGCGGGTGGTGTGCTTGAGCAGCAGCTTCTGCCGGGAGTGCAAGGCACCCGTGGCCATCCAGCACACGGTCGAGGTGAGCTCGCGAGTCACCTCGGGCGGGTGCTCCACGTCGGCAATGAGGTCGCCGCGGGAGACGTCGATGTCGTCGGTGAGCCGCAGGACGACGGACTGCGAGGTCGTCGCGCGCTCGTGCTCCTGCCCGAGGGTGTCGATGCCGGCGATCGTGCTGCGCATGCCGCTCGGCAGGACGATGACCTCCTGCCCGACCTCGAGTGTGCCGCCCTCGACCCGGCCGGCGTAGCCGCGGTAGTCGCGGTGCTCGCCGGCCTGCGGCCGGATGACGTACTGGACGGGGAAGCGCACCCCGGCGGACCCCCCTTCGCGCCCGCGGGCGCTGGCGACGGTCTCGAGGTGGGCGAGCAGGCTGCCGCCCTCGAACCACGGGGTCTCCTCGCTGGGCTCGACGACGTTGTCGCCGACGAGGGCGCTGATGGGGAAGGCGGTGACCTCCTCGACGCCGAGGCGGTCGGTGAAGTCGCGGAAGTCCTTCTCGATCGTCTCGAAGACGCCCTGGTCGTAGCCGACGAGGTCCATCTTGTTGACGACGAGGCTGACGTGGGGCACCTGGAGCAGGGAGAGGAGCACGGTGTGCCGGCGGGACTGCTCGGTCAGGCCGTGGCGGGCGTCGACGAGCACGAGCCCGAGGTCGGCGGTGGAGGCGCCGGTGACCATGTTGCGCGTGTACTGCGCGTGGCCGGGGGTGTCGGCGAGGATGAACTTGCGCCGTGGCGTCGCGAAGTAGCGGTAGGCGACGTCGATGGTGATGCCCTGCTCGCGCTCGCTGCGCAGACCGTCGGTGAGCAGCGCAAGGTCGGTGTGGTCGTGGCCCTTGGCCTTGCTCGTCGCCTCGACGGCCTCGAGCTGGTCCTCGAAGATCGCCTTGGAGTCGAGCAGCAGCCGCCCGATGAGGGTCGACTTGCCGTCGTCGACGGACCCAGCCGTCGCCACCCGCAAAAGGCCTTGATCGTCGAGGTGCGAGGACGCGTGATCGTCGAGGTGCGACGAGCTCTGCGAGGAGCCTCGAGACGAACCGACAGACGCGATACCGGTACCCATCAGAAGTACCCCTCCTTCTTGCGGTCCTCCATGGCGGCCTCGCTGAAGCGGTCGTCGCCACGGGTGGCGCCGCGCTCGGTGAGGCGGGCGACGGAGATCTCGTCGATGATCTGCTCGACCGTGGCGGCGTCGGACTCGACGCACCCGGTGAGGGTGAGGTCGCCGACGGTGCGGAAGCGCACCTGCCGCTCGGTCACCTCCTCGCCGGGACGAAGGGGGTTGTGCTCGCTCTCGGAGAGGAGCATCCCGTCGCGCTCGAAGACCCGGCGGCGGTGGGAGTAGTAGATCTCGGGGATGTCGAGCTGCTCGCGGGCGATGTACTGCCAGATGTCGAGCTCGGTCCAGTTGCTCAGCGGGAAGACCCGCATGTGTTCGCCCTGGTGGATCCGACCGTTGTAGAGCGACCACAGCTCGGGGCGCTGGTTCTTCGGGTCCCACTGGCCGAAGTCGTCGCGGTGGGAGTAGATGCGCTCCTTGGCGCGGGCCTTCTCCTCGTCGCGTCGGCCGCCGCCGAAGGCTGCGGTGTATCCGCGCTCCTCGATGGCGTGGAGCAGCGTGCCGATCTGGAGGCGGTTGCGCGAGGTCTTGCCGTCGTCGACGACGATGCCGTTGGCGATGGCCTGCTCGACGGAGGCGACGTGCAGCTCGATGCCGAGCCGCTCGACCCAGCGGTCACGGGTGGCGAGCACCTCGGGGAAGTCGAAGCCGGTGTCGACCTGGAGCAGCCCGAAGGGGATCCGGGCGGGGGCGAAGGCGCGCTCGGCCAGGCGGAGCATGACGATGGAGTCCTTGCCGCCGCTGAACATCAGGACGGGTCGCTCGAGATCGGCGGCGACCTCGCGGATGATGTGGATCGACTCGCTCTCGAGCACGTCGAGGTGCGTCAGGGCAGCCTGTGGGGCAGCAGTGGGCACGAGGGAACCTCTCTTCGGACGGGACCCTCGGAGCATAACTCTCTGTTATGGGTGACCAAACTCGTGTTCAGGTGTTGGATGGGAAGTTTGGTTCTGGGTCGTGGGATGAGGTCGTGGCCGGTGGTCAGTCGGTCGACCGCGGGCTCAGGTGAACCGCACTGGATTGGTTGGAGTCTCCATCGTTTGGAAACGAGGATGTACTCATGCCGAAGGACACCACCCCGGGGAAGCCGACCACGCGTCGCTACAGCCCCGACGAGAAGGCCGCTGCGGTGCGGATGGTCAGGACTCTGCGCGCAGAGCTAGGCACAGAGCACGGCACGGTCCAGCGCGTCGCCCAGCAGTTGGGGTACGGCACCGAGTCGGTGCGGTCCTGGGTCCGTCAAGCTGATATCGACGAGGGCCACGTCGCGGGCATCAGTACCAGTGACGCGGCGAAGATGAAGGCTCTGGAGCAGGAGAACCGTGAGCTCAAGCGCGCCAACGAAATCTTGAAGAGGGCCGCCAGTTTCTTCGGGGCGGAGCTCGACCGCCAGCACAAGAAGTAGCCGCGTTCATCGACGCCAACCGCGACGACGTCGTCGCGGGTCGGCGGCTGGGGGGTCGAGCTCATCTGCAGCGTGCTGCAGGTGGCCCCCAGCAGCTACTACCAGGTCAAGAGCCGGCAGCCATCGGCCCGTGCCCGACGTGACGCGGTGATGGGCCCGGTGGTGCGGCAGCTGTGGGAAGCCAACTACCGGGTCTACGGGGCACGGAAGATCTGGAAGGCCGCGCGACGCTCTGTCACGACATCGGCCGCGACCAGGTCGCCCGGCTGATGCGCGCCGAGGGTATCGAGGGCGTGCGGCGCACCAAGCGGGTGCGCACCACCACGCCAGACCCGGGCATGCCGCGGCACCCGGACCTGGTGGGCCGCGACTTCACCGCCACCGCGCCGAACCAGTTGTGGGTCACAGATCTGACCTTCGTGCCGACCTGGGCCGGCGTCGCCTACGTCTGCTTCATCATCGACGCCTACTCCCGCACGATCGTCGGGTGGCGAGTCGCCTCGCACATGAGGACCACGATGGTCCTCGACGCCATCGAGATGGCCAGGTGGTCACGCGGCACCCAGCTCGACGGGCTGCGGTGTCACAGCGACGCGGGCAGCCAAGGCGGATTCAACTGGTCGTCGCAACACCTCGTCGTGGAGGTGTTCAGTGGTTCGTCGTCAGCAGGCAGCAGATCGGGCGGTTCGTCCGAAGTTGAGGTCGCCTGGTCATCCGAGGTTCCAGCGGCATGTCGAGGTGGCGTTCTGGGAGCAGATCGCTGCGGGGTTGCTGCCCGAAGAGGCCGCCGGTGTGGCCGGCGTGGCGCCAGCGGTGGGCGCTCGGTGGTTCCGCAACGCTGGCGGGATGCCACCGTTCGATCTGACGTTGACGCCCACGGGCAGGTACCGCTCCTTCGTCGAGCGTGAGGAGATCGCGCTGCTTCGCGCGCAGGGCGAGGGAGTGCGTCAGATCGCCCGCCGTATCGGTCGTGATCCCGGGACGGTGTCGCGGGAGCTGCGCCGCAACGCCGCGACCCGCAGCGGGAAGCTTGAGTACCGGGCGTCGGTGGCGCAGTGGAAGGCTGACATGGCCGCCAAACGACCCAAGATCACCAAGCTCGTGGCCAACCCGCGGCTGCACGAGTACGTGCAGGAGCGCCTGGCCGGGCAGATCAGCAGGCCCGACGGCACGGTCATCCCCGGACCACAGCCGCCGCGGTTCACGGGGCGGAACAAGCCGCACCGCAAGGACAGGCCGTGGTCGCTGGCGTGGAGCCCGGAGCAGATCAGCAACCGGCTCAAGATCGACTTCCCCGAGGATGAGTCCATGAGGATCAGCCACGAAGCGATCTACCAGTCGCTGTACATCCAGGGTCGTGGCGCGCTCAAGCGCGAGCTCGTGTGGTGCCTGCGCACCGGTCGGGCGCTGCGCGCGCCACGGGAGCGGTCACGACGCAAGACGTGGGCACACGTCACCACAAA
>JBHWMJ010000038.1:0-7614 GCA_043423105.1 Marihabitans sp. | reverse complement strand
CATGGACTTCTTCTTCCGCAAGATCATCCGCGACCAGGCGCAGGCGCTCGGCAGCATCGCGATGCAGATCCAGGAGTTCGCCCAGAACGTCGACGCCCAGGACGGCGCCCTGAAGAAGGAGCGCGAGCTCCTCGGCAAGGGCCTCGAGGACACCCAGGGCATCCTCGGCGCGATGGTCGGCCCGCTCATGGCCTCCGACCCGCGCCAGGAGGGTGGCGACGTCACCAACCTGTACAAGGTCGGTCAGAACACCAGCCGCCTCCTGCTCGGCGCCGGCGACCTCGTCATCGGCTGGCTGCTCCTGCGCCAGGCCGAGATCGCCGTCGAGAAGGTCGACTCGGCCGAGGGCAAGGACAAGGACTTCTACACCGGCAAGATCGCCGCCGCGAAGTTCTTCGCCAGCCAGGTCCTCCCGCGTCTCGCCTCCGAGCGCGCCATCGCTGAGGCGACGGACAACTCGCTCATGGACGTGCCGGAGTCGGCCTTCTGAGCCACCCCGCCACAGGCGAAGGGGCCCGCATCGGTGATCCGGTGCGGGCCCCTTCGTCGTGGGTCGGGAGACTCAGAGCCGGTCGTCGGGGTCGACGCGCGTCTCCTCGTAGCGGCGGCCCTCCGGGCCGTCGGAGGTCCGGCTCGTCGTGTAGCCGGCCGGGCGGCGCGAGCGGCTCATGAAGAGGCTGAGGATGATGGCCAGCGCGCCGAGGACGATCGCGATCCAACCGATGACGCCGAGGTCGATGCCGGCGATCACCTGGTCGCCGTTGTAGGCGAAGACGATGACGAGGCCGACGAGCAGCAGGAAGATGCCAAGGCCGATGTACATGGAGGTGACCTCCCAGAGCGGTGACGCGGCAGGCCCGCGTCCTCGAGGACGAGGGTATGTACCCCGCGGCCCGGGCGGGGGGATGGCGACCACCCCTTCTCGTCAGCGCCGAGCAGGCCCGCCGGACCCGCCCGCGCGGCTCAGCGCCTCGAGGTGCGCGTTGTACACCGCGAGCTCGGCGTCGCCGTCGCGGTCGGCACGCCGGTCGCGACGGCGGGTCTCGCGGTCGTCGCTGCGCATCCACTGGTAGGCCACGGCCACCGCGAGCGCGAGCGTCGGCACCTCGCCCACGCCCCACGCGATCTCCCCGCCCTTGTGCTGGTCGGCGAGCGGATCGGTGAGCCACGGGAGGTCGAGCCGGCCGAAGAACTCCGGCGCCAGGAGGTTCGTGCTCTCGGTGAGTATGACGCCGAAGAAGGCGTGGAAGCTGATCGTCACGAAGAGGACGACGAGCAGCGCCAGCGGCGGCCAGCGCTTGGGGCCGGGGTCGACGCCGATGAGGACCCAGACGAAGACGTACCCGCTGAGCAGGAAGTGCACCATCATCAGCACGTGCCCGGTGTGGGTGCTCATCGAGAGGTTGAAGAGCGGGCTGTAGTAGAAGAGCGCCATGCTGAAGAAGAAGATCGCCGACGCGACCGCGGGGTTCGCGACGACCTGCAGGTAGCGCGAGTGCACCGCCGCGAGGATGAGCTCGCGCGGGCCGAGGGTCTTGTCCGTCCGGGCCGGCAGGGCGCGCAGCGCCAGGGTGATCGGGGCGCCCGGCACGAGGAAGAGCGGCGCGATCATCGCCACGCCCATGTGCTCGATCATGTGCCAGCTGAACGAGACCTTGCCGTACACACCCGGCGCACCGCTCGAGAAGTAGACGAACGAGGCCCACCCGACGACCCACGACACGGTCCGCAGCACAGACCACTTGTCACCGCGGGACCGCAGCCGCAGCGCCCAGCGCAGGTAGACACCGACCGCGACTGCGGCGACCGCGAGCCAGAGCCAGTCGATGTTCCAGGACGTCAGCCAGGCCGTCGGTGGCGGCGCTCCGGGGTCGGGGTACCCGGAGAGCGCGTACACCATCGTGTTGGGGACCTCGACGACGACGTTGGTCGGCGGCGGCGTGCGGCTGATCGCCGCGCCCACACCGAAGGCGGCACCCATGACGAGCAGCTCACCAAGGACGAACCGGGCGAAGGGGGCGGGCCCCCCTTCGTCGACCCGGCGGACGAAGGCCCGCCGCTGCCACCAGCCGAACACACCGAGGAGGACGCCGAGGAGGACCTTCGCCCCGAGGAGCAGGCCGTAGCGGCTGCTGAGGTTCGCCCAGTCGGCGATGTTGGTCCAGCCGAGGACGACCCCCGACCCGAGGACGCCGGCGAAGCACCAGGCGGCGACGCTGGAGTAGCGCCGCAGGGTCACCCCGAGATGCGACCCGAGGTCGCGATGCATGACGGCCAGGGCCGCCAGCCCCCCGACCCATGCGGTCGCCCCGAGGAGGTGCACGCCCAGCGCGTTGACCCCGGTCATGTGGTCGAGGGCCGAGGCCGAGTGGCCGGTGAGCGCGAGCGGCAGCAGCGCCAGCCACGAGCCGAAGAAGCCCCACGCGAGCACGGCCTTGGAATCCGTCCCGGCGCACGCCATGACGACGACGAGGACGACGATGGCGCTGAGGAGGTTCATCCGGAGGATCTGCAGATCCCAGACGACGGAGAAGAGCTGTGTCCAGAAGCCCTCGCGGCCCACCGGCACACCCGCGAGGTCGGCGAAAGTCAGCACGACGAGGACGAGGAGCGTGACGATCCACGCCACGCCGGCCACCGACGCGGCCTTGCTCGCGAAGCGGCGCCGCTCCGTCTTCGTCGTCTCCGGCACGAGGAACGCCCCGACGAGGAGGAAGCCCACGGTGAGCGCGGCTGCGACGTCATGGGCCGCCTGGACCACCGGGATGCCCCAGCGCACCAGGGCGCCCGGGTCACCGGCCTCGTAGGCGACGGCGGCGGCGCCGACGACGACCGCGACGACCGTCGCGAGGAGGGTGGCAGCGAGCAGCGCGCCCGCCCAGATCGCGCTGCCGCGCGGGGCCGGGGTCGAGGGGGAGGACATGGGATCCACCCTAGGTCCGTGCGACGGCGCTCCGTGACCGGCCCGGTGAGCGGTGGCAGACTGGCGGCACCGCCACACCATGCAGCAGGGGAGCACGCACATGCGCACCGTCCGAACTCTCGTCGCGGCCGCCGCCGTGACCGCGCTCGGCCTCGTCGGGACGACCACCGTCGCCCAGGCGGAGCCGGTGACCGAAGAGCTGACCGTCATCTGCGACGGGATCGGCGACGACACCATCACCGTGACCGGTGACCTGGCCGACGGCGGCACGGCCACCCTGCCTGCCGACGGTCCGCTGACGGTCGTCGGCGAGCCCGGCTTCACCGGGCGGACGGCGAAGGGGGCGAAGGTCGAGGTCGAGCCCACGGGCGAGGGCGTCACCTGCACAGCCCAGCAGCCGGCCACGGGCGATCTCGACGAGATCGTCCCGGAGGAGCAGGCCGACACCGCCCCCACCCCCGCGGACACCCCGGTGCAGGGAGCCCTGACCTTCACCGTCACGGTCGACGAGGAGTCCGTCAACGCCGCGGCGCAGCAGCGCTCGCGCTCGATGACGGCCGCCACGACGTCGAACCGGTTCCCCTTCGAGTCCGAGCTGCGCACCTACCTCGCCGGGCGGCCTGGCGCGACCGGTGTCGCCGTGCGCATCCCCGGCAGCGGCGAGGTCTTCCGGTACACGAAGACCAGCGCGCGCAACGTCACCGCGAGCATCGTCAAGGTCGAGATCATGGCCGGGGTCATGCTCAAGGCGCAGGACGCGGGCCGCGGGCTGACGTCGTGGGAGAAGTCGAAGATCGTCCCGATGATCCGCAACAGCGACAACGCCGCGACGACCTCGCTCTACACCCACATCGGCCGCAAGAACGGCCTGACCCGCGTCTCGCAGCGGCTCGGCCTGACCCAGACGATCTCCGACCCGGCCGACCACTGGGGCCTGACGTCCACGGTCCCCGAGGACCAGGCGCTGCTCATGGAGCACTTCACCCGGGCCACCGGCAAGCTGACCGCCACCAACCGCTCATACGGAATGACCCAGATGCGCAACATCCACTCCGCGCAGGACTGGGGCGTCACCGCCGGCCCGCCGAGCGGCACCGTGGCGCTGAAGAACGGCTGGCTCCCTCGTACCGACGGCTGGCACGTCAACTCGATCGGCGCCGTCCAGCACAGCCCCTACCACTACAGCATCGGCGTGCTCACCCACGACGGGTCGAGCAGCGGCACGATGTCGCGACAGGTGAGCACGATCGAGGGCGTGAGCCGGATCATCCACGGCCGCCGGGCCGACCTCTACGAGGCCGCCGCCGAGAAGCGCGCCACCCGGGTCGGCGGTGACGACCGCTACGACACCGCCGCCCGCGTCTCTGCGGCCACCTTCAGCCCCGGGATGAGCAGGGTCTACGTCGCCTCCGGAGAGGACTTCCCCGACGCTCTGGCCGGTGCGCCCCTCGCCGCCGCGAAAGGCGCGCCCGTGCTCCTGACCCGCAAGGCGACCCTCCCCGGGAAGACCGCCAACGAGCTGCGTCGACTCCGGCCCGAGACCGTGGTCGTCCTCGGCGGGACGGCGAGCATCACGTCCGGGGTGAAGAGCTCGCTGGGGCAGTACGCGACTATGGGCACCGACCGCATCGCCGGAGAGGACCGCCATCGGACCGCGGTCGAGATCAGCCGGCGATCGCACCCCTCGGGCGCGACAACGGTCTTCGTGGCATCCAGCGAGCGCTTCCCCGATGCCCTGGCCGCCGGACCGGCGGCGCACACCGCCGGTGCGCCCCTGCTCCTGACGAAGCAGTCCGCTCTCAACCCGGCGACGGCGGAGGAGCTCTCCCGCCTCTCCCCCACAAAGATCGTGGTCGTGGGTGGTAGCGCGAGCATCGCCACTGAGGTGATCGCGCAGATCGTCGCAGCGGCCCCGTCGGCGACGGTGGAGCGCTGGTACGGCGCCGACCGCTACGCGACGGCACGGCAGATCGCCGTGAGAGGGGGCATGACGACGTCCCCGTCAGCCTGGGTCGCCTCCGGGGCAGGCTTCCCCGACGCCCTCGCGGCCTCACCCGCCGCTGCGGCGCACAAGGCTCCCATCTACCTCACTCAGGCGAGCGTCGCCCCAGGACCGACGATGCAGGCGCTCGCCGCTCACCCGCTGGGAGACCTCTACGTCGTCGGGGGGAGAACGGCGATCTCGAGCGCCACCTACCTCAAGCTCAGCCAGAGCATCGGCTGACCCCGCCCGTCAGGCCCAGACGAGCGCCTGCCCTGGGTCGTGGAGCAGGGCCGCGACGTCGGCGAGGACCTTGCTGCCCAGCTCGCCGTCGACCATCCGGTGGTCGAAGGAGAGGGCCAGCTGGGTGACCCAGCGCGGCACGATCTCCTCGACGCCGTCCCGCTCGACGACCCACGGCATCCGCCGCACCGCGCCGAAGGCGAGGATCGCCGCCTCACCCGGTTTGAGGATCGGGGTGCCGGTGTCGACGCCGAAGACCCCGACGTTGGTAATCGTCACCGTGCCGCCGGCGAAGTCCGC
The DNA here is from genome assembly GCA_043423105.1 of Marihabitans sp. Lineage (GTDB taxonomy): Bacteria > Actinomycetota > Actinomycetes > Actinomycetales > Dermatophilaceae > Marihabitans. The sequence continues at coordinate 2,167 of JBHWMJ010000038.1, read as the reverse complement.
CGGTGGCGTCTTGCCCTCACGCGCCGTCGCGACGAGCTGGGCCATCGCGTCAGCGAGCTCGCGCAGCGGCTTCGAGTCCGCGCCCTTGATGTTCGGGACGACGAGCCCGCGGGGGGTCGCTGCCGCGATGCCGAGGTTGACGTCGCGCCGGATGACGATCTCCTGCGCCGCGTCGTCCCACGAGGCGTTGACCTCCGGGTTGCGGCGGATCGCGAGGCACAGCGCCTTCGCGACGACGAGCAGCGGGGTGACCTTGACGTCCCGGAAGGCCCGGTCGCGCTTGAGCCGGTCCACGAGGTCCATCGTCGCCGTGACATCGACGGTGACGAACTCCGTGACATGCGGCGCGGTGAAGGCCGAGTCGACCATCGCCTGGGCAGTCATCCTGCGGACGCCCTTGATCGGGATGCGCGTCTCGGACCCTTCGGGGCTCGTTCCTCGCACCTCAGGGGCCGTGACCTCCCCCGAGGCGGCCGCCTCGACGTCCGCCCGGGTGACGATGCCCCCGTCGCCCGACGGGGTGACGGACGCCAGGTCGACGCCGAGGTCCTTCGCGAGCTTGCGGACCGGCGGCTTCGCGAGCGCGCGGGCGCGCTCCCCGGTGACGGGCGCTGCGGGTGGCCCTTCGAGGCTCGCTGGCGCTCGCACCTCAGGGACCATGGTCGGGGCACCCTTGCGCGCCCGTCGCCGGGTCGAGCCGGCCTTCGCGCCGTAGCCGACGAGATTCGGCCCGGCCGACTCGTCACCATCACCCTGCGGCGACGAGTCCGGCTCCGACGCGGCCGGCGCGGCAGCAGCCGCCGCCTCGTCCCCCTCGCCGGTCTCGACGACGATGATCGGCGAGCCCACCTCGACGGTGTCGCCCTCGGCGGCGAGCAGCTCGATGACCGTGCCGGCGAAGGGGATGGGCAGCTCGACGAGCGACTTCGCGGTCTCGACCTCGACGACCATGTCGTTGACCTTGACGACGTCGCCGACGGCGACCCGCCAGGTCACGAGGTCGGCCTCGGTGAGCCCCTCGCCGGGGTCGGGGAGGTTGAAGGTCTTCTGGGCCATGCTCAGTACTCCAGCGATCGGTCGACGGCGTCGAGCACCCGGTCGAGGTCCGGGAGGAAGCGCTCCTCGTGCCGGCTCGGCGGGTAGGGGATGTTGTAGCCGCCGACCCGCAGGACCGGCGCCTCGAGGTGGTAGAAGGCCTCCTGCTGGACGAGCGCGGCGATCTCAGCGCCGAGCCCGACGAAGGTCTGCGCCTCGTGGACGACGACCGCCCGCCCGGTCTTGCGGACCGAGTCGAGGATCGTCGGCAGGTCGAGCGGGCTCAGCGCGCGCAGGTCGACCACCTCGAGGCTGCGCCCCTCCTCGGCGGCAGCGTCGGCCGCCTGGAGGCAGGTCTTGACCATCGGGCCGTAGCAGAGCAGCGTCGCGTCGCTGCCCTCACGCACGACCCGGGCCTCGTAGAGGCCCCGGTCGGCGCCCGCCTCGGGGTCGACCTCGAGCTGCCCGCGCTCGTGATAGCGACGCTTCGGCTCGAAGAAGATCACCGGGTCGTCGGTCTGGATCGCCTGCTGGATCATCCAGTAGGCGTCGGCCGCGTTCGAGCAGCTGACGACCCGCAGACCCGCGGTGTGGGCGAAGTACGCCTCGTTCGACTCGCTGTGGTGCTCCACCGCACCGATGCCGCCGCCGCAAGGGATGCGGATGACCATCGGCAGACGGAGGTGGCCCAGCGAGCGCGCGTGCATCTTCGCGACCTGACTGACGATCTGGTCGAAGGCCGGGTAGACGAAGCCGTCGAACTGGATCTCCACGACGGGCCGGTACCCGCGCAGCGCCAGGCCGACCGCGGTGCCGACGATGCCCGACTCGGCGAGCGGGGTGTCGATGACCCGGGCCTCCCCGAAGTCCTTCTGCAGCCCCTCGGTGATCCTGAAGACACCACCTAGTTTTCCGATGTCCTCACCGAGAAGGATAACCTTCGGATCTTCGTCCATGGCTCGCCGCAAACCGGCGTTCAGCGCCTTTCCGAGCGGAAGCGTCTTCGGCGCGATCGGAATCGTCCCAGGCGCGGCGAGTGTTGCGGTCATGACCGTGCTCCTTCGAATCCGGCGAGGTAGGCGGAATAGTGTTCCCGCTCTTCGCTTATCAGGGAATGCGGTTCGGCAACAGG
>JBHWMJ010000029.1:0-7800 GCA_043423105.1 Marihabitans sp. | reverse complement strand
GCGGCCTCGCGGAGCAGGGCCGCGACGCCGGCCGGGTCCATCGGCGGCAGGGGCGGCCCGGTGGGGCCGGTGACGGCCCGGGCCTGGGTGGTCTGCTCCCTTCGTCGCATCTCGGCGACGAGCGAAGGGGGATCCGTGGGTGCCGTGACCGGCGGCGCCTGCTCCCGGGGCGGGGCCACCCGCCGGGTGCCCCCGGCAGTGGTGAGCACGCCACCGGAGCCCTCGCGGACCGGGGCGGCCCCGACCTCGCGGAGACTGTCGACGAGCACGGGGGCGGAGGCAGGCGAGACGAGGACCGTCGGCGCGATGCGCCGCAGCTGGAGGTGCGAGAGGTCGCGGCGGGCGAGCAGCTGGTCGAGGTGGGTCTCGTCGTCGCTGCGCAGGTACGAGCCGGCGCTGCCAGCACGCAGCTCACCGTGGCGACGGGCGACGTCGCGGACGAGGTACTCCAGAGCCTGGGGGAGGGGGGTGCGGCTGATGCCGGCGATCTCGGCAAGGAGCCCCTCGCCGTCCATGCCTGCGTCGAGCGCCTGCCGGATCGATGCCTCGTCGAAGCGGTAGATCGAGGCCCCGCCGCGTGACTCGAGGGTCGCGGACCGACGCAGGATCGCGGCGAGCGCGGGCGCTGGAGGTCCCGGAACGACCGCGGTGAGGTCGGCCTGGACCAGGGCGTGGTCGACGGGGGCGGGCAGCTGCTCCTCGAGCAGGATCTCGGCTCGGTCGGGGTCGCCCTCGCTGATGGCGCAGCCGGCAGGGCTCATCCGGCCCTCGTGGACCAGCCCCAGCGCGCTCGCCTCGCCGACCACCGAGCGGATGACCTCGTCGGTCTGCTGCGGCATGCGGCGTGGCCGGATCCGGCGAAGGGCGGAGCTCAGCTCCTCCGTGCGGACACCCTGGGCGAGCAGGTCGAGGAGGTCCGCGCGCAGGCCCCGGATAGGTGGCCAGACCATCTCGTCCGAGAGGGCTCGCGGCGTGCTCTCGCCGACGGGCAGGGTCGTGCGCAGCGTGGTGAGCCACGGCGAGACGAGGTCGTGCCAGCGGGCCGCGGTGCTCATGTCGCGCCAGGCGTCGACGCGGGTCGTGAGCCGCCAGGTCGGCTCGTCGGAGCCGTCGTCGGCGAGCAGCCGCGCTCCGAGAGCCAGGTCGAGGAGGAGGCGCAGCCGCTCCTCGTCGAGACCGGTCTCGCGGGCGAGGGCGCGCAGGTCGGCGACGGCGAGCCCGCCGCTGCGCAGCACCCGGGGGCGCATCGTCTCGACGTGCTCGAGCACCTCGTCGACGAGGGCGACCAGGTCGAGCACCACAGCGGCCGTGGCCGTGCCAGGGTCTTGGGCGAACGCGGTGTCCTGCGGTGCGACGGAGAAGCCTCGCAGGGCGCCGGCTGACTCCGAACCCATGCCCGGATGGGCCGCCACCCGGCGCCGGAGGCCCCCGCGCAGCGCCAGGGTGACCTCGCGGGGGACGGTGACGCGCAGGCGCGCGGTCTCGGACGGGTCCTCGGTGACGACGGCCAGGTCGCGCTCGGCCAGCCACGTGACGGCGTCGGCCGCCTGGCTGTCGCTGCTCACCGTCGCGACCGGACCGCCGTCGACGAGCCGGTCGAGGACCGTGCCGGCCGCGGTCGGGGCCTGCTCGCGCAGCCGAAGGACCTCCTCAGGCCCGTGCTCCGGTAGACCGAGGGTCGCTGCCGTCGGACCGAGCCCGGCAGGGTGCGGCCCGAGCACGTCGACGACGGTGCGGGTCGGGGCCAGACCCTCCGGTGAGCGCCACAGCAGTGCGGCGTCACGCAGTGCGACGAGGCGACCGGCTACCCCTTCGTCGGCGCCGAGGAGGCCGGTGAGGCCGGACGGGACGGGCTCCGCGACCCCGTCGAGCTGCTCGCGGGGGCTGCCGTCGAGCAGGACCATCGCCTCGAGGGCCGCGAGGTGGTCGTCGTCGAGGTGGTCGATCGCGCGGGTCGTGCTCGCGACGGTGGCTGCCCGCGCGGCCAGCGCCGTGAGGTCGGTCGGCGCGGGGCGGGTGAGGTCGGGGCGGGCCTCGAGCAGCCGGGTCAGCTCACCGTCGGTACGGGAGCGGATGTCCTCGGCCAGCGAACGCACCAGGTCACGCTACTCGCTAGTTTTCTGGCATGGCCCACCCGAGCGGAGAGCAGTGGCAGATCGAGCACGGCAACCTCGTCGCCGTCGTCACCGAGGTCGGGGGAGGCCTGCGCAGCCTGCGCCTGGGTGACCACGACGTCGTGGCCGGGTACGAGGCCGACGAGATGGCGTCCGCCGGCCGCGGCCAGGTCCTCGTCCCGTGGCCCAACCGCATGCGCGACGGGCGGTACACCTTCGACGGACAGGAGCACACGCTGCCCGTCACCGAGCTACGGACCGGCACCGCGAGCCACGGACTGACCAGGTGGGAGCCGTGGCGCCTGCGGGAGCGGCACGATGACGCCGTCGTCGTCGCTCACACCATCCACCCGCGCCCGGGGTGGCCCTTCCACGTCGAGGTGACCGCCGCGTGGGTGCTCGACAGCGCCGGCCTGACCTGCACGACCCAGGCGACGAACGTCGGCCCGGCCGCCGCGCCGTGGGGATATGGGGCGCACCCCTACCTCGAGCTCGGCAGCACGCCCGCCGCCGACGCCCGCCTCACCGTCCCGGCCGAGCAGGTGCTCACCGTCGACGACCGCAGCCTCCCGGCCGACCTCGTCGAGGTGAGTTCCACCCCCTTCGACCTGCGTGACGGCGGTCCGCTCGGTGACCGCGAGATCGACCATGCGTACACCGGGCTGGCCCGCGGCGAGGACCGCTGCTGGCAGGTCGAGCTGGCGACCGACGTGCTCGTCAGCCGGGTGTGGGGCGGTCCGGGGCTCGACTGGGTACAGGTCTTCACCGGGCGGGCCCGCGGCGAAGGGGGAGTGCCGGGGGTCGCGGTCGAGCCGCTGTCCTGCCCGGCGGACGCCTACAACACCGGGGTCGGACTGGTGCGGCTCGAGCCCGGCCAGACCTGGACGGCTCAGTGGGGGATCGAGTCGCGGCTCGCCTGAGGTGCTGACGTCGGCACCCCGTTGACCTCGGGGCTGACGATCCCTTCGATCCGGGTGAGGAGCCAGGCGCTGACGGCCAGCCCAAGCAGCATGAGCCCGACGAAGGCGGCCGGCTGCCCCTTGCCGAGGAGCTGGCCTGCCAGGACCGGCCCGACGACCGCGCCGACCATGAAGGACGTCGAGCTCGCGGCGTTCATCCGGCCGCGCAGGTGGTCGGGGGCGGAGTCGTTGACCATCGCCGGGATCGACGGCTGGAGCAGGGTCTCGCCGAGGCCGAAGACCGCACCGAAGCCGACGACGAGGATCGCTGCCGTGATCGTGCCGGGGAGCAGCCCGGAGAGCCCGAGGAGCGCCCACGAGAGCGCCCAGATCGCCAGCAGCAGCATCATGACGCGGGTGCGGCGGTGGCCCTCGATCCGGTGAAGCACCGCGAACTGGAGCGCGACGATGACGACGGTGTTCGCCGCGAAGAGGAAGCCCACCGCCTCCGTGCTCACCTCCGAGACCGTGCGGGCGAAGGCGGGGATCCCGGCCTCCATCTGCCCGTAGCCGACGGTGCTCGTGATCGCGGTGAGGGCGAGGATCCACCGGAAGCCGGGGATGCGCAGCACCTCGGCGTACGAGCGTGGCGAGAGGCTGTCGTCGTGGGTGGCACGCCCGTGCACGTGTCGCAGCGGCCCGAGCAGCCACATCACCGGGATGAGGACGAGCAGGGCGTCGAGCAGGAAGAGCACCTCGAAGGTCACCGGTCGGTCGACATCGACGACGACCCCGGCGAGCACGCCGCCGAGGCCGATGCCGAGGTTGAGCAGGGCGAAGTTCACGCCGAAGTACCGCTGCCGGAGCGGGCCCTTGACGATCGAGGAGATGAGCGAGTTCGACGCCGACCAGCCGGTGCCGTGCGCCAGCCCGAGGAAGAGCGAGGCGGCCAGCGCCATCGGCAAGGTCGTCGTGAAGGCGAGCAGGATCGTGCCGATCGACGCCAGGATGCTGCCGCTCATGACGACGAGCCGCGCGCCGACGCGGTCGACGAAGGTCCCTGCGATCGGCCCGTAGACCGCGGCGATGACCGCCATGAGGCCCATGAGGGTCCCGGAGGTCTCGAGGCTGAAGTCCCGCACCTCGTGGAGGTAGATCACCGTGAAGGGCAGCGTCATCCCGCGCCCGAGGTGCTGGAGCGCGACGGTCGAGAGGAGGAAGCGGCCCTCGCGGGGGAGCGCGGCCCAGAAGCCGCGTACACCGGGGCCGATCTGCGACGACGGGACGTCCGCCGGCAGGTGCGCGGTCCGGTCGGCGGTCATGGGCCGCAACTCTGCCTGAGATGAGGCGTCTCGGCATCTCGAACGGGTGGCCGAGGCGAAGTCCGGGCCCGATGTGTGATGGAGGAGCCTCGAAGGGGGATGAGCCGCCCTTCGCGGCGCGTTAGCCTGGAGGTCGGCCCGGGGACGGGCCCGACAGACATTTTCCGTAGGTTCCCCAGGGCATCGCCGTGCCGGCGATACCCCTTCGATCACTCAAGAGGTGCACCGTGCCGACTGGCAAGGTCAAGTGGTACGACCAGGAGAAGGGCTTCGGCTTCATCTCCGGCGACGACGGCGAGGACGTCTTCCTCCACGCCAACGCGCTCCCGCAGGGGACGCAGACGCTCAAGGGCGGCACCCGTGTCGAGTTCGGCATCGTCGAGGGCCGCCGTGGTGCGCAGGCTCTCTCCGTCACCGTGCTCGACCCGGCACCGAGCGTCACGGCCAACCGTCGCGAGCGCGATCGTAAGCCCGCCGAGGAGATGGAGGTCATCATCGAGGACCTCATCAAGCTGCTCGACGGGGTCGGCGCCGGCCTGCGTCGGGGGCGCTACCCCGACAAGGGGCACGGAGCCAAGATCGCTCAGGTGCTGCGCCGCGTCGCCGACGACCTGGACGTCTGATGGCCACGACGAAGGCGCTGAAGAAGGACGCCGTGCTCGCCGCCGCGGAGGAGCTCGCGCTCGCCGCGGTCACCGAGGTCGCCGACAGCGGGACCGTCGGCGGGCACGAGGGCTTCGCCATGGACGAGGAGCGCCTCGGCACCCACTACTTCACCTGCACCGCCGCCGGTTACCGCGGGTGGCGTTGGGCGGTCACCCTCGCACGTGCGCCGCGCGCCAAGACGGCGACGGTCTGCGAGACCCACCTCGTCCCCGGCGAGGACGCGCTGCTCTCGCCCGAGTGGCTGCCCTGGGCCGAGCGGCTGCGCCCCGGCGACGTGGGGCCCGGTGACGTCACCCCGAAGATCGACGACGACCCGAACCTCGTCGCCGGCTTCGAGGCGACCGGTGCCGAGGACGTCGACCAGGTCGCGATGTGGGAGCTCGGTCTCGGCCGACCCCGAGTCCTCTCTGGCGAAGGTCGTGAGGCCGCCGCCCAGCGCTGGTACGACGGCGATCACGGGCCCAAGGCGCAGGTCGCTCTCAAGGCGAGCGCCACCTGCTCGACCTGCGGCTACTTCGTCCCGATGGCCGGTGCGCTGCGCCCGGTCTTCGGGGTGTGCGCCAACGAGTGGTCGCCGAGCGACGGCGGAGTCGTCAGCCTCGACCACGGCTGCGGCGCGCACTCGGAGGTCGACGTCGAGGCGCCCGAGCCCGAGCAGATCGGCGAGCCGATCCTCGACGAGACGGTTGTCGAAGAGCTCTAGGCGGTTGACGCGCCCTCGCCGCGCCGCTTGACCTTGTCCGGCACCCGGACCGGTGCGTCTGCGTCGGCGGCGTTGCCGCGACCCCGGCGCAGGTAGACCCAGCCGAGCCCGCCGAGGGCCAGGCCCGCGACGCAGGCCCACGGCCACCAGGCGCGATCGCCCGAGCGCAGCTCGGGCACGGCGAGGATGACCACCAGGGCGAGCACCCACAGCGCCATCCCGCCCAGGACCACCCGGTCGCTGCGGACACGCACGAGGGCGGGCCCCTTCGCCGTGCCGTCCTGCGGATCCCCTGTCACGGGGCCAGCGTAGGCGCACTACTCTGCGCGCATGTCTTCTACCCCTGAGACGGCCGCGCGCCCCGGCGGCCTGGACGGTTACTTCAAGATCACCGAGCGTGGCTCCACCGTCGGACGCGAGGTCCGAGGTGGTCTGGCCACCTTCTTCACGATGGCGTACATCGTCGTCCTCAACCCGCTGATCATCGGCACCCAGGCCGACTCGACCGGCGGCTTCCTCGGCGGCGGCGACGTCGAGCAGGCCAAGCTCCTCGTCGCGGCCGGCACGGCGCTCGTCGCCGGCCTGCTGACGATCCTCATGGGCGCGGTCGCGAACTACCCGCTCGCGCTCGCCACTGGGCTCGGGCTCAACGCCTTCGTGGCCTTCGGCATCGCCAAGCTGCCGGGGATGACCTGGGCCGACGCGATGGGCCTCGTGGTCCTCGAGGGCATCATCATCCTGCTGCTCGTGCTCACCGGATTCCGCAAGGCGGTGCTGCACGCGGTGCCGGCGCAGCTCAAGACGGCGATCTCGGTCGGTATCGGTCTCTTCATCACCGTCATCGGCCTCGTAGACGCCGGCTTCGTGCGCAAGGCGGCGGGCGGCCCGCTCGGCGAGCTGGGTGTCGGCGGCTTCCTCGCCGGCTGGCCGCTGCTCGTCTTCGTCATCGGCCTCTTCATCATCATCGGCCTCTACACCCGCGGGGTGAAGGGCGCGATCCTCATCGGGATCATCGCGACGACCGTGCTCGCGCTCGTCGTCGAGGCGGTCGCCAAGGTCGGGCCGCGGATCGCCAACCCCGACGGCACGATCGACAACCCGACCGGCTGGGGCCTCAACGTCCCGGCCCTGCCTGGCTCGCTCGTCAGCACGCCGGACTTCGGGCTGCTCGGCGAGTTCAACCTGCTCGGGTCGTTCAGCAAGATCGGCATCGTCGCCGCGGCGCTGCTGATCTTCACGCTCATGCTTGCCGACTTCTTCGACACGATGGGCACGATGGTCGCCGTGGGCGCCGAGGGTGGCCTGCTCGACGAGGAGGGCAACCCGCCGAACAGCCAGAAGATCCTCGTCGTGGACTCCCTTGGCGCGATCGCCGGTGGTGCCGCGAGCGTCTCGTCCAACACCGCCTACATCGAGTCGGCCTCCGGCGTCGGCGAAGGGGCCCGCACCGGCCTGGCGTCGATCGTCACCGGTGTCCTCTTCCTCCTCGCGACCTTCTTCAGCCCACTCGTCGCAGTCGTCCCCTACGAGGCGGCCACGCCGGCGCTCGTGCTCGTCGGCTTCCTCATGATGCAGCAGGTCAAGGAGATCGACTGGGACGACCTGGAGATCGCGATCCCGGCCTTCCTGACGATCGTGCTCATGCCGTTCACGTACTCGATCACGGCCGGTATCGGCGCGGGCTTCGTGACGTACGTGCTGCTCAAGATCGTCCGCGGGAAGGCGGGCAGGGTGCACCCGCTCATTTGGCTCGTCGCGGTGCTCTTCGTCCTCTACTTCGCGATCGACCCGATCAAGGACGCCCTCGGCGTCTGACCCACGTCACCGACTTATTGCGCACAGCGTTCCTGCAGCTTCGACTTATTGCGCATTCCGGCCCCACGTCACCGACTTATTGCGCATTTCGGCCCCTTCCAGAGACGAGACCGTCCGCGGGAGGGGCCGAAATGCGCAATAGGTCGGCTGTTCAGCCGGCGTCGTGGGCGTTGCCGCGGCCGCGGCGCACGTAGGCCAGGCCGATCGAGCCGAGGACGAACCCGGCGACGCAGCCCCACGGCCACCACGACCGGTCACCCTCGTGCAGGGCCGGGACACCC
>JBHWMJ010000024.1:0-2580 GCA_043423105.1 Marihabitans sp. | reverse complement strand
GCCATCTCACACAATGAGAATGGGCTTGCGCCACGGGGCAGGCCGGGTCGTGTCCCAACTGTGACGGTTGCGAGACCTTCCAGGTCAGGAGCCTGCGACGACGTCCTCGAGCAGGAGCGGCTGCTCGTCGGGACCAGCGAGCGGGAGGCGCCAGTTCGGGTACTCCTCGTCGGTCCCGGGCTGGTTGATCGTCCGGACGTCCCCGACGAGATCGGTCAGGGCGACGCCCTTGAGGAGCGAAGGGGTCTCCGCGAGCCAGTCGTGGAGGGCTGCGGTGACCCGTGGCACGTCGCCCCGGTGCTCGGGGGGAAGGACCCCGGCGGCGACAAGGGTCTCCTCGACGATGTCGAGCGTGGCGCGCTCGGCTGCCCGCTCCTCCTCGACGGGGCGCGTGAGCAGACCGAGCTCGTCGCGCAGGTCCACGTGGCGCAGCCCGAGGTATCCGGCCGTGGGAGGCAGGTCGTGGGTGGTCACCGTCGCGAGGCAGAGCCGGCGGTACGCCTGCGGCGGGAGCGGCCGGCCGTCCTCGCCCCACTCGAACCAGACGACGCTCGTCCCGAGGATCCCGCGCTCGGTGAGGTACTCGCGCACCCACGGCTCGACGACGCCGAGGTCCTCGCCGACGACGAGGGCACCCGCCCGGTGCGCCTCGAGGGCGAGGATCCCGATCATCGCCTCGTGGTCGTAGCGGACGTAGGCCCCGTCCGTCGGCGCGTGACCCTCGGGGATCCACCAGAGCCGGAAGAGCCCGATGATGTGGTCGATCCGGACACCGCCGGCGTCACGCAGCACAGCTCGGATCATCTCCCGGTACGGCGCGTAGCCGAGCTCGGCGAGGCGGTCCGGCCGCCACGGGGGTTGGCTCCAGTCCTGACCCCGCTGGTTGAACTGGTCCGGCGGCGCACCGACCGTCACCCCACGGGCTAGCGCGTCGCCGAGTGCCCAGGCGTCCGCGCCCTCGGGGTGGATGCCGACGGCCAGGTCGTGGATGACGCCGAGGCGCATCCCTGCCTCGAGGGCGCTCTCCTGGACCTCGGCCAGCTGCTGCTGCGCGACCCACTGGAGCCAGCAGACGAAGTCGATCTCCTCGGCCCGCTCCCGCCGGACAGCCGCCACCGACGAGGACCTGGGGTCCCGCAGGCCCTCGGGCCAGTCCGTGTCCCACATCGGGCCGTGCGTCTCGGCGAGCACGCACCACGTCGCGAAACGCTCGAGGCCCTCCCCCTCGACCTCGCGCCAGCGAGAGAGCGTCCCCTGCTGGTGCTGGGCGATGTCGTCATAGGCGAGACGCAGCGCCTCCCGCTTGAGCGTCCAGGACGCGTCCCGGTCGAGGACCGTCGAGCGGTTGAGCGGGGCCGCCCGCTCGGCCAGGTCGGCGATCGCCTCGCGCGTCAGCGGGCGGAGGTGCTCGGCCCCGGGCAGCGTGTCGACGTCGATGTACATCGGGTTGACGAAGCGCCGCGAGGTAGGCAGGTAGGGGGACGGCTCGATGGGGGCGACCGGCTCGGCAGCGTGGAGCGGGTTGACGAGGACGAAGTCGTGCCCGCGCTCGCGGGCGGCCCAGCCGGCGAGCCCACGGAGGACCCCCAGGTCGCCGATGCCCCAGGACCGCTTCGAGCGCACCTGGTAGAGCTGGGTCATGAGCCCCGCTGCGGGCTCCGCGGCCAGGGATGCCGGCAGGTCGAGCCGGTCGGGGACGACGACGAGCGCGGCCGACCGCGTCGCGGCGAGCGAAGGGGTGAGCTCACCCTCGACGTCGGCCATGAGCTGGTGGTAGCCGAGCGGCAGGTCGGCAGGGACCTCGAAGGCCGCCTCACCGACGAGGACGCCGCCGACCTCTACCGGGGCGACGTTGTGCTCGACCTGAACGAGGGGCCGAGTCTCTCCCCCTTCGAGCAGCGCCTGGACCTGGACCGCACGGCCGTGCGGCACGTGGACGAGGACCCGGCAGGGGTGGCCGACACGCGCGACCACGGTCGCCGGCAGCGTCCGCTGCCACGGGGCCACCCGGGCCCGCGCGAGGGACGCCTCGGTGGCGACGTCGGAGGAGACGTCCTCACCGAGCGCAGTAAGCACCTTCCGCAGTGCACCCTCGGGGATGTGGGTGTGACGTCCCTGCCAGTCCCAGTAGTCCGTGGACACCCCCTTCGCCTGCGCGAGGTCGACCAGCTGAGGGGGCAGAGATGAGCTCACGGACACCACGATGACCGATGGGGCAGCCCGTCGCCAAGCGCGCTCGCGTCAGCCGCGAGTGACGAGCACCGGGCAGGGCGCCGCCTCGAGCACCCGCTGGCTCACCGAGCCGAGGAGCAGGCCGCGGAAACCACCGCGCCCGCGGGTGCCCACGACGAGCAGGTCGTCGTCGGCGACAGAGTCGAGGAGCACGTCCGCGGACCCGCCTCGGCGCACCTCGACGGTGACCTCAGGCTGGGCGTCGGTGCGTGGCTCGATCCCGGGAGCGGTGGTCGCGCCGCCGGCGACCTCGGCCTGCGCCTGACGCAGGACGTCCTCGGCGATGGCGCGGTACCGGCCCTCGACCTGCTCCCACTCCGGGCTGCCCGGCTCCGTCACGACGATGCC
>JBHWMJ010000326.1:0-27328 GCA_043423105.1 Marihabitans sp. | reverse complement strand
CGGGGTCCTGACGTCCGTCCAACCACTGAGTCACCTCCAGGTCGACTGGCTTGGCTTGGAGGACGAGCCCGTGAGTTTCGCCGTGGGGTTCTCTCCGGACGAGGCGGGGACCTACCCGGCGTTAGGTGTGGTGTCCGACGAACGGTGGGCACACCTTGCGGTGAGCGGATGGTGGAGCCAATCTCGGGATTCGGCCGGTCCAGCAAGCGGCAGGGCGGCTCTGGCAAAATGCGAGTGACCTTCCGGATCCCGGATTGTCCGGGGCATGGCAGCTGTTATTCGGTGTCACTTGGTCAGCTAGCGGCCGCCCATCGACGGAGTCGTCGAGCACATCGCCCCTCTGCTCAAATCGAGAGGCGACCTCTAGAAGCTCAGGTCTCGATCTGACTTCCATGCGCCCGATCTCCGTTTGTGGACCGGTCACGCCAACGCCCGCCGAGCAAAGGGCACGTTCCAGAACGTGCCCTTCGCACTTGCTTCTACTTAACGGCGAGGATGTCGATCGGCTTGATGTCGGGGTCGGCGGCCAAAAGATCGGGGCCAACCTCCTGGAGTGCCGCCGGGATCTGGCCGTTCACGTGTGCCTGGCGACCCTCCTCACTCTCGAAGGTGTCGAAGATGCCGTAGGTCGTGTCGTCGAGTCGGAACGCGTACCAGGTGACGGTGCCCTCCTCTTGGGCGGCCAGCTCGCGGCCCTGCTCCAGGAACGCACCGAGCTCGTCCCCCTTGCCGGGCTTGGCAGTCAAGATCGCGAGCAGTCCTCGGTCGATGGCCATGGTGGGTTCCTCTCGTAGGGATGTACACCGACACTACAGGTGCTGCGATGCGCGAGACGGTCATCTCGTCACCCTTGACGACGTGCCCAGCCAGCGGCGGCCGCAGCCAGCTCATGTCCGCTCGAGCCGCCGTGCCAGGTACGGCGCGGTCACGCTCCCGTCGGCCTGCGCGATGTCGGCCGGCGTCCCGGTCGCGACGACCCGACCGCCGGCGTCTCCTCCCCCCGGGCCGAGGTCGATGACCCAGTCGGCGGTGGCGATCGCGTCGAGGTTGTGCTCGACGAGAACCACCGTGTTGCCGGCGTCAACGAGCCGGTGCAGCTGGCGCAGCAGGAGCGCGGTGTCGGCGGGGTGCAGTCCCGAGGTGGGTTCGTCGAGCAGGTAGAGAGTGTGGCCTCGGTGCGCCCGCTGGAGTTCGGTAGCGAGCTTGATGCGTTGCGCCTCACCGCCGCTCAGCTCGGTCGCAGGCTGGCCCAGTCGCAGATAGCCCAAGCCCACCTCGCGCAGCGTCCGAAGGCTGCGTACGGCGGTCGGCACGTCGGCGAGGAACGTCGCGGCTTCGTCGACGGGCAGTGCGAGGACCTCCGCGATGTTCTTGTCGCGATAGGTGATCTCGAGCGTCTCGGGGTCGTAGCGATCGCCGTGGCACGTCGGGCACGGTGCGTAGGTGCCAGGCAGGAACAGCAGCTCGACGGAGACGAATCCCTCCCCCTGACAGGTCTCGCACCGGCCCTCGGGGACGTTGAAGGAGAAGCGGCCGGCGCCGTAGCCGCGGGCCCGGGCCTCGTCCGTCGCGGCGTACAGCTTCCGCACGGCATCGAACATCCCCGTGTATGTCGCGAGGTTGGACCGCGGCGTCCGGCCGATCGGGCGCTGGTCGACCAATACCAGTCGGTCGAACGTCTCACGGGCAGTCGGGTCCTCGGCCAGGACCTGGGTGAGCAGGGTCGACTTGCCAGAGCCGGACACGCCGGTGACGGCCGTCAGCACGCGGAGCGGGAGGTCGACGGACAGATCCCGGAGGTTGTGGCGATGTACGCCGGCCAGTCGCAGCCAGCCCTGCGGGGCGCGCGCGTCGTGCACGAGCCGCTCGGCGCGACCGAACAGGTAGGCGCTGGTGACCGAATCCGTGACCTCTTCGAGGTCAGCGACAGGACCGCTGTGGAGCACCTGGCCTCCTGCCTCGCCGGCACCCGGGCCGATGTCGACGACCCAGTCTGCTCGTCGTACGACGTCGAGGTCGTGCTCCACGACGAACAGTGTGTTGCCGGACGCCTTGAGGCGGTCCAAGACATCCAGCAGCGGCTCTGCGTCGGCCGGGTGCAGGCCGGCGGAAGGCTCGTCCAGGACGTAGACGACTCCGAACAGACCCGAACGCAGCTGGGTGGCGATCCGCAGGCGCTGCGCCTCTCCGGACGACAGCGTCGTCGAGCTCCGTCCCAGGCTGAGGTAGCCCAGGCCCAGATCGAGGAGCACCTCGACGCGCGCCACCAGGTCCGCGCAGATTCGCACCGCGACCTCGTCGGCCTTCTCGGGCCGCTCGGCGACGGGTCGCAGTAGCGCGACCAGCGCTGTGAATGGCAGGTCGTTGACCTCGGCGATCGAACGCCCGAGGAAGGTCACCGCGAGGGCCTCGGGCCGTAGGCCACTGCCCTGGCAATCGGGGCAGGGGGCTTCCTGCACGAACCGCAGTGCCCGCTCGCGCATTCGCTCGCTCGTGGAGTCGGCCAGCACGTGCATGACGTGCTTGCGCGCGCTCCAGAACTTCCCGTAGTAGCCGTGGTCGACGCGACCAGGTTCAGGTTCGATGAGCACCGACGGCTGCTCGTCGGTGAACAGCAGCCAGTCGCGGTCCCGCTTGCTGAGTCTGCGCCACGGCTTGTCGATGTCGATGCCGAGCCCCATCACGATGCTGCGCAGGTTGGCGCCCTGCCACGCGCCCGGCCAGGCGGCGATCGCGCCATCGCGGATGCTCAGTGACGGGTCAGGGACGAGCAGTTCCGCGGTGACGTCGTGGACCACGCCCAGGCCGTGGCAGTGCGGGCACGCGCCTGCAGCGGTGTTGGGCGAGAAGGCCTCCGCCGCGAGGTGCTCGGCGCCGACCGGGTAGTCGCCGGCCCGCGAGTAGAGGATTCGCACCAAGTTGGACAGGGTGGTGATGGTGCCGACCGACGACCGCGAGGTGGCCGCGCCCCGGCGCTGCTGCAGCGCGACCGCAGGCGGTAGGCCGGTGATCTCCTGGACGTGCGGGGCGCCGACCTGCTGCAGCAGCCGGCGCGCGTAGGGCGCGACCGACTCGAAGTAGCGGCGCTGCGCCTCGGCGTACAGCGTGCCGAAGGCCAGCGAGGACTTCCCCGAGCCAGAGATCCCGGTGAACGCCACCATCACGTTGCGTGGGATGTCCACGTCGACGTTGCGCAGGTTGTGCTCGCTGGCGCCGCGGACACGCACGAAGTCGTCTGTCGCGTCGGTGGTCACGTGCCGCCCTGTCGGTCGCTTCGGGTGTCCTCGACGACAAGTTATCGCGCTCCCCGAGCGCCGTCGGCACTGCGACTGCTCCGCCGCGAGCGGGATGCAGCTGGTCCGTTTTTGCGTGACGGCCCAGGCGGTGCCTCACGACTACCTCTCGGAAGAGGGCTGGGCCGGTGCGGCCAGATTTGCTGTCGCTCGCGCGGATGCAGCGGCTGGACGGTGGGTTGTTCGGGGTCAGCCCTGCCGGGCCGAGTCCTGCACCGAGCCGCTGTTTCAGCAGTTGCACTCCTGCGGATCGATGGTGTGGACTCGATGCAGCCACATTGACTGCGCTCGGCGGCGCCCCGCCCGGACGCCCTGAGACGCAGCCCACGACGAGGCGACGCCGTACCCCTTCGCCGTCTTCGGGCACAATTGCGAGGGTGATCTCCCCTGCCACGACCCCGGTCCCGCCCACCCCCGCCCGTCATCGCGTCGTCGTCATCGGCTCCGGCTTCGGTGGGCTCTTCGCGGCGAAGGCCCTCGGCCGGGCGGACGTCGACATCACTCTGATCTCGCGGACGAGCCACCACCTCTTCCAGCCGCTGCTCTACCAGGTGGCGACGGGGATCCTCTCCGAGGGCGACATCGCGCCGACGACCCGCGACATCCTCGCCGACCAGGACAACGTCCAGGTCCTGCTCGGCGACGTCGAGCACATCGACGTCGAGGCGCGCACCGTTCAGCACAAGGTCGTCGGGCGGTCGACCGTCACCGGCTACGACTCGCTGATCCTCGCGGCCGGTGCCGGGCAGTCGTACTTCGGCAACGACCATTACGCCCGGCACGCCCCCGGCATGAAGGACATCGACAACGCCCTGGAGCTGCGCGGCCGGATCTTCGGTGCCTTCGAGGTCGCCGAGCTGGCCGACGACCCGGCCGAGCGGGAGCGGCTGCTGACCTTCGTCGTCGTCGGGGCCGGGCCGACGGGGGTCGAGATGGCCGGGCAGATCGCCGAGCTCTCACAGCGCACGCTGAAGAAGGAGTTCCGCCGGATCAACCCCGGCGATGCGCGGGTCGTCCTCCTCGACGCCGCCCCGAAGGTCCTCGCGACCTTCGGCGACCGACTCTCCGGCAAGTCCAAGGCCAGCCTGGAGAAGCGGGGGGTCGAGGTCCAGCTCGGCGCGAAGGTCGTCGACGTCGACGAGACCGGCATCGACATCGAGGACACCGATGGCTCCACCCGCCGGATCGACGCCATGACGAAGGTGTGGGCGGCCGGGGTGAGCGGCTCCCCGCTTGGTCAGCTCGTCGCCGACCAGACCGGCGCCGAGGTCGACCGGGCAGGCCGGGTTCACGTCCAGGACGACCTCACCCTCCCGGGGCACCCGGAGATCTTCGTCATCGGGGACATGATCAACCTCAAGGGGTACCCGGGTGTGGCCCAGCTGGCGATCCAGGGCGCTCGGTATGCCGCCGACCAGATCGAGCGCCGGCTCGACGGGCGCGAGCCCGCGCCCCCCTTCGCCTACCGGGACAAGGGGTCGATGGCGACGATCTCGAAGTACTCGGCCGTCGCGTCGATCGGCAAGGTCAACTTCTCCGGCTTCGTCGCGTGGCTGGCCTGGCTCGTCGTCCACCTCATGGCGATGGTCGGCTTCAAGACCCGAGTCTCCACGCTGCTCAACTGGATGATCACCTTCGTCGGGGACGGGCGCGGCGAGCGCGTCGTGACGATGCAGCAGGTCTTCGCGCGCAATGCCATCGACGACCTCGGGCACGACAGCGCCTACCCGCGGATGCCGACGGTGGGGGAGGCCCCCGCGCGTCGGGGCGAAGGGGGAGCCGGCGCCGCCTGACCGTGCCGCTCCGGGACGCGGCATAAGGTGTCCCGCATGCCGTTGGACTTCCCGATCGAGACGAGGACCCTGCCCAACGGGCTGCGCGTCGTCGTCCAGCCCGACCACACCAGCCCGACCCTCACCGTCAACCTCTGGGTGGGTGTCGGCAGCCGCCACGAGGCCCCCGGCAGGACCGGCTTCGCGCACCTCTTCGAGCACCTCATGTTCCAAGGCAGCGCGCACGTCGCGGAGGGCGAGCACTTCCAGGCGCTCATGGGCGTCGGTGGCCGGCTCAACGCGACGACCTGGTTCGACCGCACGAACTACTTCGAGACCGTGCCCACCGGCGCGCTCGAGCTGGCCCTGTGGCTCGAGTCCGACCGGCACGCCGCGCTGCTCGAGGCCGTCACCCAGGAGAACCTCGACAACCAGCGCGACGTCGTCAAGGAGGAGAAGCGCCAGCGGTACGACAACCAGCCGTACGGGCAGGCGCTGGCCACCGTCTACGCGACCGTCTTCCCCGAGGGGCACCCCTACCACCACCCGACGATCGGGTCGATGGAGGATCTCGACGCCGCCTCGCTCGAGGACGTCCACGCCTTCTTCCGCGCGCACTACGCACCGGACAACACCGTGCTCACCCTCTGCGGCGACGTCACGCCCGAGCGAGGATTCGCCCTCGCCGAGCAGTACCTCGGCTGGATCGAGCACCGTGCCGAGCCACGTCGGGCCGACCTCGAGCAGCTGGCGCCGCTCGACGAGCCGGCGAGAGTCGAGATCACCGAGGCCGATGTGCCGAACGACCGGCTGCACATGGCCTTCCGGCTGCCCGTCGAGTCACGGGAGACCCGGCGTGAGTTCCTCGCGTGCTCCATCGCCCTCGACTGCCTTGCCGGCCTGAGCTTCTCGCCGCTCGAGCAGCAGCTCGTGCGCACCGAGGGCAGCGCGAACCATGTCGAGGCGACCGCCATGGGGTTCGTCGACGGGGTGAGCCTCGGGCTCATCGTGGCGGACATCGCCGACGGTGCGTCGCTGGACGGCGTCGAGGAGGCCATCTGCGTCGCGCTCGAGCGCTTCGCCGAGCAGGGCCCGACGGAGGCCGAGATGGACGCGGTGCTCGCCCAGACCGAGCGTGCGTGGCTCTCCGCGCTCGCGGCCAAGGACGAGCGCGCCGACGTCATCAGCCACTACGCGCTGCTGCACGACGACCCCGGATACATCAACACCTTCCTCGACGACGTCGCCGCGATCAGCGCCGAGGACGTCCGGGCCGCCGCCGCGGCCTGGCTGCGCCCGGTGGCCCGGGCCGTCGTCGCCTACCGCGCCCCCGAGCGCACGGAGGCCGCAGCATGAGCGCCCAGGCCCAGCCCCTTCGCCCCGAGGTCCTGCCCGCCGAGGACTGGACCTTCCCGACCCCGGTCGAGCACGCCCTGCCCAACGGGCTCCGCGCATTGGTCCTCGACGTCCCGGGGCAGTACGTCGTCTCGGTCCGGCTGACCCTGCCGCTGCCCCTGCGTGCCGAGCCCGCGGCGAAGGAGGGAGTCGCCTGGATCATGGCGCGACTCCTCGATGAGGGCACCGAGCAGCACCACCAGCGCGAGCTCTCCGAGATGCTCGAGCGGCGCGGGATCGCCATCGGCGCCGGGATGAGCGAGGCTGCCCTAGGCGTCGACCTCGACGTGCCGCAGCGGTTCCTCGGGGAGGCGCTCGAGCTCATGACCGAGATCGTCAGCGCACCCGCCTTCGCGGAGTCGGAGGTGTCTCGGGCGGTACGGACCCGCCTCCAGGACATCGAGCAGGAGCGCGCCTCTGCGGCCCACCGCGCGATGCGAGAGTACGCGGCGACCTATTACGACCCGGCGACGCGCGCCAGCCGCCCCGGTGCGGGCTCGGCCGCGACCGTCTCCTCGGTCACCCGCGAGGACGTCGTCGCCTTCCACAGCGAGCACGTCCACCCGCACGGCGGCACTGTTGTCGTCGCGGGTGACCTCACGGACGTCGATGTCACCCCCCTGCTCGAGCGCACCCTGGGCAGCTGGGTGACCGACGGCCCAGCACAGGCCTGGACCCGAGAGCCAGCCCCTCGAGCCGATGACGCCGCGAGGGTCGTCCTCGTGGACCGGCCCGGGTCGGTGCAGTCCGAGCTCATCGTCGCCACGTCGGGGCCGGACCGGCGCGCGACCGACTGGCCGGCCTTCCCGGTGCTCGGCTATCTCGTCGGCGGCGCGCCCAACGCCCGGATCGACGCGGTGCTCCGTGAGGAGAAGGGCTACACCTACGGCATCCGCAGCGGCTTCCGGCCGCGGCAGGTCGGAGGGACCTTCCTCGTGACGGGCTCCGTCCGGGCCGACGCGACGGTGGACTCCCTTCGCCTCCTCGACGAGATCCTCCGTGGCGTAGGGGAGGGGGTGACCGAGGACGAGGCCCGCGCGGGCATCGACTTCGTGACTCTCACGGCACCTGGCCGCTACGACACCGCGGACGCCCTCGCCGACGAGCTGTCCCACCTCGCCGCAGACGAGCTGCCCCTGACCTTCACCTCGGACACCGTCGCGGCGATGCGCCGCCTCACCCCGGCCGACCTCGACGCGGCGTGGCGCGAGCACGTCGGGCGGGAGTGGACGATCGTCGTCGTCGGTGACGCGTCGGCGTACCGCGACGACGTAGAGACGCTCGGGCTCGGCCCGGTCACCGTCGTCCCTGCCTAAGACCGTCAACGCCCAGGTGCCTCCGGGCCCCGTGCATCCGCTGCAGCGCTGGTGTCGCCGGCACGTATATGCGTGCCAGTGACTCCAGGGCTGCAACTTGTGCACAGGCTCTGGGCGCGCCGTCACGGTATCCACGCCAGGACGTCGCGGGTGGCCGGTGTCCCGCGGCGACGTAACCGTGGTGCGCATGGTCATCTACTCCATGAGTCAGCTGCGCGAGAAGCACAGCCGACGCGCGATCGAGCGGCTGGTGCGGGAAGGGGCTCTGGCGCGGGCAGGCCGCTGGTTCGTGACCCCGGACGAGAAGGACGCGATCGTCCTGCCCTTGCGATCCGGCTGCCGTCCGACCTGCGTCACGGCAGCGCGCCACCACGGGTTGTGGACGCCCGCCGGCTCGCGGCTGCATGCGTACCGGCCCCGCGCCGCGACGCTGGGCAGCGGCTGGCTGGCGCACGGCTCCCATGACCGGTGGCCTGAGCCTGATCCCGTTGCCTCGCCAGCCCTTCTGCTGGAGCACTCGGCCCGGTGCCTCGACCCGGTCGAGGTCGGGATCCTCGCCGACTCGGCTCTCCATCTGAGGAGGCTGGAGGAGGCGGACATCGCGACTGTCGCGCGGCGGGCTCCGCGACCCGTGCGCAGGGTTCTGGCGCGGGTCGACGGGCGGGCCGAGTCTGGGACCGAGAGCAGAGTCCGGTTGTTCTTCGCGCTGAAGGGGGTAGCCGTCGAGTCGCAGGTGCAGATCGACGGGGTCGGGCGGGTCGACCTACGGGTCGGCAGGAGCTGGATCATCGAGTGCGACAGCCGCGCCCACCACGACGACCGGGAGGCCTACGCGAAGGATCGCCGCCGGGACAAGGCGGCTGGCGTCCTGGGGTACGTCACCACCCGGCTCACCTACGAGGACGTCGAGGACTCCTGGCCGACGACGCGATCACAGCTGCTGGCGATCCTGCGCACCGGCGAGCACCTTCGCCCGCCAACCGAGAGAGCACGAGATCGGCGCCGACGTCGCTGACCGTGTGCACATGTCGCAGCCGTGAGGTCAGCGGCACGTATATGCGTGCCGATGACCTCCGGCACCCCGTTGGTGCACGGTGCAGCGGGAGGGCCCAGTCGAGGGTGCGAGGGCGAAGGGGGCGGTCAGCCCGCGTCCCGAGCGAGGCGCTGCAGGTACTCGTCGTGGAGCCGCCCGTTCGTTGCGAGCGCGTTGCCGCCCCACGGGCCGTCCTCACCCTCGAGCGAGGTGAAGCGCCCACCGGCCTCGGTGACGATCGCGACGAGCGCGGCCATGTCGTAGAGCTGGAGCTCCGGCTCGGCCGCGGCGTCGACCGCGCCCTCGGCGACGAGCATGTACGACCAGAAGTCGCCGTACGCACGGGTCCGCCACACCTGCGAGGTGAAGCGCCCACCGGCCTCGGTGACGATGGCGACGAGCGCCGCCATGTCGTAGAGCTCGAGCTCGGGCTCGGCCGCAGCATCGACCGCGCCCTCGGCGACAAGCATGTACGACCAGAAGTCGCCGTACGCACGGGTCCGCCACACCTGCGAGGTGACCCGCAGGAAGGACATGCCACGCCCGTGCTGGCGCCAGCCGTCGATCGAGGAGTACGAGAAGGACGAGTCCTCGACCCGCCCCACCTGCGAGACGTGGATCTGCTCCGCCTTGGCGAGCGAGCGTCCTGTCCAGGCGCCAGCCCCCTTCGCCGCCCACCAGCGTCGACCGAGCGCCGGTGCCGCCACGAGGCCCATGACGCACTCGCCGTCCTCGACGAGCCCGATGAGGGTCGCCCACACCGGCACCCCACGCACGTAGTTCTTCGTGCCGTCGATGGGGTCGATGATCCACTGCCGCTGGCTGTGCCCCGTGGGCTCGAACTCCTCGCCGATGACGGCGTCGCGCGTGCGGGCGCGCGCGAGCTGGGCGCGGATGGCCGCCTCGCAGTCCCGGTCCGCCTCGGTCACCGGGGTGAGGTCCGGCTTGGACTCGACGGCGAGGTCGCTCGCCCGGAAGCGGTCCATCGTGATCCGCTCGACCTGGTCGGCGAGCACGTGCGCGAGCCGGAGGTCGTCGGCGTAGGCAGAGGCGTCCATGGCGCCAACGTAGCCGACGTCAGTCGCCGGTCTCGGGCGTCCGCGCGCGCAGCAGCCGGCGCAGCGAGTCCAGGCGCTGCTCGCCCCCTGGCCCCGCGTGGCCTTGCTCGACCCACTCGTCGAGCGCGCAGTCCGGCTCGTCGTGGGTGCACCCGCGGGGGCAACCCTCGTCGGCGCCCTGCGCCATCTCGGGGAAGTGCTCGATGATCCGGTCGGGATCGACGTGCGCCAGGCCGAAGGAGCGGATGCCCGGTGTGTCGATGATCCAGCCGGGGTCGTCAGCGGAGCTCGGCAGCCGGAGGCCGACCGCTGAGGTCGAGGTGTGGCGCCCCCGTCCGGTGACGTCGTTGACGTGCCCGGTCGCCCGGTCGGCGTCGGGGACGAGCGCGTTGACGAGCGTGGACTTACCGACGCCGGAGTGCCCGACGAGCACGCTCGTGCGCCCCGCGAGCCGCTCCTGCAGCTGGGCGAGCCCTGCCGACCCTGGCTCGAGCACCGCCGTCGTCACGTGCGGCACGTCGAGCGGCGCGTACTGGGCGAGGAAGGCGTCGGCGCTTGCCAGGTCCGACTTCGTGAGCACGAGCAGCGGGTCCATCCCGGCGTCGTACGCAGCGACGAGGCAACGGTCGATGAGGCGCGGTCGCGGCTCGGGGTTGGCCAGGGCAGAGACGACGACGAGCTGGTCGGCGTTGGCGACGATCGCCCGCTCCACCGGGTCGGTGTCGTCGGCGGTGCGTCGCAGCAGGGTCGCGCGCTCCTCGACGCGGACGATCCGGGCGAGCGAGCCCTCGGCGCCAGAGGTGTCACCGACCATGCCGACCCGGTCGCCGACGACGACCGGCGTCCGACCGAGCTCGCGAGCCCGCATCGCGATGACGATCCGCTCGGGCCCTTCCGCGTCGGCAGGGACGAGGGTGGTCCAGCGGCCGCGGTCCACCGCGGTCACCATGCCGACGACGGCGTCGGCGTGCGCCGGGCGGTCCTTGGTCCGGGGGCGGGAGCCGCGTCGGTTGGGCCGGACCCGGACGTCGCTCTCGTCGTAGTCGCGTCCGCGACGAGCCATCAGCGCTGCCCGAGCATGTCCGACCACAGCGTGGTGAAGGCAGGCAGGGTCTTCGCGACGGTGCCAGGGTCGGTGATGACCGTCCCGGGCGAGCGCAGCGCGAGCACGGCGCCGGCCATGACCATCCGGTGGTCGGCGTACGTCCGCATCGTGTGAGGGCGAAGGGGGGAGATGGCGGCCGGCCTGATCGACAGGCCGTCCTCGAGCTCCTCGACCTCGACGCCGAAACCTTCGAGCTCGGTGCGCAGGGCGGTGATCCGGTCGGTCTCGTGGCCGCGGATGTGGGCGACCCCGCGGATGTGCGACGGGCCGTCGGCCAGCGCAGCGAGGGCGGCGACGACGGGGGTGAGCTCCGCCTCGTCGTGCAGGTCGATGTCGAGGGGCGCGACCGAGCCGTCGCCGGTGACGGTGAGCCCGGAGGGGTCGAGCCGGACGGTGCCGCCCATGAGCTCGAGGATCTCGCGCATCCGGTCGCCTGCCTGGGTCGTGTGCAGGGGCCAACCGGGCACGTGGACGGTGCCGCCGCACACGAGGGCGGCGGCGAGGAAGGGGCCGGCGTTGGAGAGGTCGGGCTCGACCGTGACGTCGAGCGGCAGCAGCTCGCCCGGCTCGACCCGCCAGGTGTGCGGCTCGGAGTCGTCGACGCTCGCGCCGGCGTCTCGCAGCGCCTCGACGGTCATGTCGATGTGCGGCAGCGAGGGCACCGGCTTGCCGTCATGGACGACGGTCACCCCCTCCTCGAAGCGGGCACCCGCGAGCAGCAGGGCCGAGACGTACTGCGAGCTCGCCGAGGCGTCCATGAGGACGCGGCCGCCGCGCACACCCCCTTCGCCCTGGACGACGAAGGGGAGGGTGCCCCGGCCCTCGTCCTCGACGGCCACGCCGAGGGCCCGCAGCGCGTCGAGGATCGCCGCCATCGGTCGGACCCGCGCCTGCTCGTCCCCGTCGAAGGCGACCGGGCCGCGGCACAGCGCCGCCACGGGTGGCACGAAGCGCATGACGGTCCCGGCGAGGCCGCAGTCGACCCGGCCGCCCCCGCGGAGGGTGGCGGGGGTGACGATCCAGTCGGGGGAGGTCGCCCCCTTCGCTGCGGTGGCGTCGTCGACCCCGGCCCCGAGCGAGCGCAGCGCCTGCGCCATGAGCTCGGTGTCGCGCGAGCGCAGCGGCGCACGGAGCCGGGAGGTGCCGCTCGCGAGGGCGGCGAGGACGAGGTAGCGGTTGGTCAGCGACTTGCTGCCGGGGAGGGGGACGCGGGCCTCGAGCGGTCCGGGGCTCGCGGGTGCTGACCAGTCAGGTTGTGGCATGTGACCTTCAGACGGGGAGGGCGTTCTTCGCGTTGGCCGCGGCCAGCTTGGCCTCGAGCTTGGCGGTGTGGGCGGAGCGGCCCACGGCGTCGGCGGCCATGCCGGCGCGGTAGCTCAGGCCGGGCTTGCCCGCGGTGTCGACGGAGGCGAGGAGCAGCCCGCCCATGAGGCTGAGGTTCTTGAAGAACTGGACCTGCTGCGCCTGCTTCTCGGCCGGGTCGGTGAGGTTCCAGAAGTCGTGCGTCAGCGTCGTCGGGACGAGCGAGGCGAGCAGGCCGAGGCTGGAGAGCCGGGGCAGCTTGCCGGTCGCGAGCATGGCCCCGCCGGCGACCATCGCGGCACCGTTGGCGCGGACGAGCAGCTCCATGTCGTCGGTGGGCACACCGGCCTTGTCGAGGAAGGGCTTGGCGCGCTCGGCGAGCGGCTTGTGGCCCTCGGGGTGGCGCAGCGCGGCGATGCCGCCGCTGATGAAGATGGCCGAGAGCAGGGGGCGCGCGAGGCGACGAACGATCATGATCTTCTCTCCTCAGAGGGTCTGCGTACGGGCTCTACCGTATGCCGTCCGGGCGGCGCCGTGGCGGTCGGCGGGTGCCTAGGCTGGGGTGCATGTGCGGGCGCTACGCGGCCTCGGCCGACATGCAGGAGATCGTCGAGGAGCTCGACGTCGACCTCGACCGGACGGGTGAGCCGTCGCGCTCGGTGCTCAAGAAGCCGCAGGACCCGCCCGCGGGCGCTCCGGACTGGAACATGGCGCCGACGAAGCAGGCCCCGGTCGTCCTCACCCGGGCCGTCAAGGACGCCGACGGCGAGCCGGGCGACCCGGCCCGCCAGCTGCGCCTGCTCACGTGGGGTCTCGTGCCGAGCTGGGCGAAGGACCCCGGTGTCGGGATCCGGATGATCAACGCGCGCGCCGAGACCGTGCTCGACAAGCCGGCCTTCGCCAAGGCGGCCGCGACGAGGCGGTGCCTCGTGCCCGCCGCGGGGTACTACGAGTGGCAGGTCTCGCCGACGGCGACCGACGCGAAGGGCAAGCCGCGCAAGCAGCCCTTTTACATCCACCGCGAGGACGGCGTACCGCTGGCCTTCGCAGGGCTGTACGAGTTCTGGCGCGACCCGTCGGTCGCGGACGGCGGCGACCGCATGGCGTGGCTGACGACATTCACGATCATCACGACCCAGGCGGACCCGGGCCTGGAGCGGATCCACGACCGGCAGCCGCTCTCGCTCGACCCGGACCTCTGGGAGCGCTGGCTCGACCCGGGCCTGACCGACCCTGCGGCGGTGGGGGAGATGCTCGCCTTCGCCCGGCCGGGGCGCTTCGCGGCCTACCCGGTCTCGCGGGCGGTCAACGGTTCGGCCAGCAACGGACCGCAGCTCGTCGAGCCGGTCGGAGCCGAGGAGCTTGTCGGGGTCGTCGACCCGGAGACGGGGGAGGTGATCAGCGGATGAGCTTGCGGGTCAAGGAGATCGAGACGCCGGAGGGACCGGCGCGGGCGCACCTGTCGGCGCGCGGACCGGCGGGCTCGCTCGTGCTGACGCACGGCGCGGGTGGCGGGATCGGGGCGTCCGACCTCGCGGCGCTGACCGAGGCGCTGACGGCGAAGGGGTGGACCGTCGCCCTCGTCGAGATGCCCTGGCGGGTCGCGGGCAAGAAGGTCGCCTCACCGCCGGCGCGGCTCGACGCGGCATGGGTGCCGCTGCTGTCGGCGGTGACGTCGGGACGGTGGGCACTGCCTCGACCGCTCGTCGTGGGCGGCCGCAGCGCAGGGGCGCGGGTCGCGTGCCGGACCTGTGTCGAGACGGGAGCGGACGCGGTGCTCGCGCTCTCCTTCCCGCTCGTGCCGCCGGGCAAGGACGCGTCGAAGAGCCGGGTCGGTGAGCTGCTCGTGCCGGTCGAGGCAGCGCTGCCGGTGGCGGTCGTGCAGGGGGTCGGGGACCCCTTCGGGTCGGGTGATGACGTCCGGGAGGCGTTGGGGGACAAGGCCTGCCGAGTCTCGGTGACGGACGTCGCGGGCAACCACTCGCCGACGGCCCCGGTCCGCGACGTCGTCCCCGCGGTCGACGCCTGGCTCAGCGCGGTGCTGACAGGGCGATGACGAGGGCGAGGACCTCCTCGGGGTCCTGGAGGCGCTCGCCGAAGAGCTCGCGGATCTGAGACATCCGGTAGCGGACCGTCTGCGGATGGACGTGGAGGGCCTCGGCGACGAGCTCGCGGCGGCCCTGGAGGAGCAGCCACGCCCGGAGCGTCTCGGCGAGGCGCTCGGCGGTCGCCTCGGGCAGATCGTCGAAGGGGGCGAGCGCCGCCTGGCGGAGGTCGGCGACGGCGGCGCGGTCGGCGCCGAGGACGATCTGCGGCAGGTACCTCTCGGTGTCGACGAGGTCCTCGGTCCGCGTGAGCGCCCACCCGCGCAGCGCTCGTGTGTAGGAGCTGCGCGCTCGCTGCCACGGTCGGGCGGGGCCGACGACGGCCTCACGTCCGGACAGCACGGTCAGCAGGGTGGCTCGGGCTGCGCTGCCCGCGTCCGGGACGAGCAGCAGGGCGACGTCCTCGGCCGGCGTGGCGATGCCCGAGGGCAGGTCCTCGGCGAGGGTGAGCGTTCGCGGGTCGAGCATCGCTGCGGTGTTGAGCAGGCGGTCGGCGTGGACGAGGACCGCCGTGAGGGTCCGTGGTGGCGTCCACCGGGCCGTCTCGGCGGCGTCGGCGAGCTCGGGCTCGCTCACCCCGGCGAGCAGGGCTCGGGTCAGCCGGTCGAGGTGGACCACCCGGGCACGCTCGCTGCTCTGGGTCTCGGCGTTGTGCCCGGCCACGCTCGCTGCGGAGAGCTCGTCGATGTAGGTGAAGACCACCTCGGCGAGACGGCCGAGGGTCCCTGAGTCGACGCCCTGCGCGACGGCTGCTCGCGAGATCTCGCGCCACGAGACGCGGGCCCCGACCCGGTAGGCGGAGAGGAGAGCGTCGACGGGCCGGCCGGCGCGAGCCTCGACCCGTCCGAGCTCCTCGGCGGCCTGGAGGCCGACCCCGATCGCGGTGCCGTCGCCGGTGCTGGCCCGGGGAGAGGCCAGGGTGGCGGCGTCGAGGAAGGAGTCGAGCGAGGTGTGCACCGCCTGCTCGATGACGCGCCCCATGCGGCCCTGGAAGGGCTGGCTGTACGGGGGGACCTCGTCGATGATCGCCGCGACGACGGTCTCGGCGACCCCGGGCAGGTGGGTGCGCAGCACCCGCGCCGTCGTCGCGTCGAGCGCCAGCTCGGCGGCCTGCGCCGCCGTCCGTCCCGACGACGGGGGGACCGTCCCATCCGTCATCGCACGCACCATCCCGAGTAGTTTGTCCTGGGCGAACAACAATCTGGGGTTGAGACTACGCCTGCTTGACAGCAGGGGGCGGTGTTTCGCCCGAGATGATGGATTCATGACGACCTTCGCGAACCCGCCGGGAACCCCCTTCGCCCGGCTGCGCGCCGGTGCCACCCGCCTCGCCGAGGGCCTGGCCACCCCCTTCGTCCCCGCGGACTACCTCGACATGGTCGCTCCGCTGCGCGGAGGCGCCGACCTGCGGGCCCGGATCGTCTCGGTCACCCCGGAGACCGCGGACGCCGCCACGATCACCCTGCGACCTGGCCGTTCCTGGGCCGGCCATGTCCCCGGGCAGTACGTCCGGATCGGCGTCGACATCGACGGCGTCCGCCGCTGGCGCACGTACTCGATCACCTCCCCGGCCCACCGCGGTGACGGGCTCATCACGATCACCGTCAAGGCGATCGCGGACGGGCTCGTCAGCCGATACCTCGTCCGTGACGCACGCCCCGGCACGATCGTCATGCTGGACCAGGCGACCGGAGACTTCACCCTCCCCACGCCCCTGCCGACGAAGGTCCTCTTCCTCACCGGCGGTTCCGGCATCACGCCCGTCATGGGGATGCTGCGCAGCCACGACCTCTCCGGCACCGACGTCGTCCTGCTCCACAGCGCGCCGGCCCCGGCCGACGTGATCTTCGCGGCCGAGCTCGCCGATGAGATCCCCGGCGTGCGCGTCGTCGTCCGGCACACCGACGCCGAGGGCATGCTCAGCCCGGCGATGCTCGACGACGTCGTCCCGGACTGGCGCGAGCGGCAGACCTGGGCGTGCGGGCCGACCCCGATGCTTGACGCCTTCGAGGAGCACTACGCCGGCTTCGGTCTGACCGAGGCGATGCACGTCGAGCGCTTCCGCCCGGCCCTTGTCGCCGCGGGTGACGGGGGGTCGGTGACGATCCTCGACCGGGCCCGTCCGGACGCCTCGAAGACCTTCGACGTCGACGGGTCGACGACGATCCTCGACGCGGCAGAGGACAGCGGTGTCCTCATGAAGAGCGGATGCCGCATGGGCATCTGCATGACCTGCGTCCTCCCCATGACCGACGGCGCCGTGCGCGACCTGCGCAACGGCACCGTCACCGAGACCACGACCGACGACCCCCCGGTGATGATCCAGCCGTGCGTCACGGCTGCCGCCGGCCCCTGCACCATCGAGCAGAAGGACTCCTGATGACTGCCACCCTCGAGCGCCCCACCGCACTCCACCACGACGTCGACGCCCGGATCACCGGTGGTCGCGCCGACGAGATCCACACCGTCGTCAACGCGACCCCGAGCCCCATCGCGCACCTCAGCCCCGAGCAGATCGAGGAGCTCGGTCGCGAGCTCGATGTGATCCGACAGGAGGCCATGGACTCGTGCGGCGAGCGGGAGGCCGCGTACATCCGGCGGCTGATCCGCTTCAAGAGCGCCCTCGAGATGGGCGGCCGCGGCGTGCTGCTCTTCTCCGGCAACCCGTATGCGTGGGTGCTCGGCACGGCCGGCCTGTCGGTCGCGAAGATCCTGGACAACATGGAGATCGGGCACAACATCATCCACGGCCAGTGGGACTGGATGCGTGACCCGAAGATCCACTCCAGCGTCTGGGAGTGGGACACCGTCTCGCCCGCAGAGCACTGGAAGCACAGCCACAACGAGCTGCACCACACGTACACGAACGTCATCGGCAAGGACAACGACCTCGGCTACGGGATCATGCGGGTCGACGACGCGCAGAAGTGGTATCCGGCCTACCTGCTGCAGCCGGCGCTCAACTTCGTCAACGCGACCTTCTTCGAGTACGGGATCGCGGCGTACGACCTCGAGCTCGGCAAGAACTGGAGGAAGCGGAAGACCGACCCGGCCTTCGCCGCCGAGATGAAGAAGGTCACGAACAAGATCAAGAAGCAGGGCCTGCGCGACTACGTGCTGTGGCCGGCGCTGTCGGGCCCGAACTTCCTGCCCTCGCTCGCGGCCAACGTCACCGCCAACGTCGTGCGCAACTACTGGACGCACTCGGTCATCATGTGCGGTCACTTCCCGAAGGGGGTCGAGACCTTCCAGAAGACCTCGATCGAGGGGGAGACCCGCGGCGAGTGGTACCTCCGCCAGATGCTCGGCTCGGCCAACATCACCGGAGGCAAGCTCACCCACATCATGACCGGCTACCTCAGCCACCAGATCGAGCATCACCTCTTCCCGGACATGCCGAGCATCAAGCTCGCGGAGGTCCAGCCGAAGGTGCGGGCGCTCTTCGAGAAGCACGGCCTGAAGTACGTCGAGGGGCCGCTGCCCGCGCAGGTCCTCTCGGCCTGGTCGGAGATCTGGCGCCTGTCCCGACCGAACGCCACGAGCTCGGCCCAGACCTTCACGATCCTCGCGACCCAGGGCATCAAGGGGCTCAAGAAACGCGCTCGCGCGACGCGCCACATCTACGCCTGACTCGAAGGATGCCGAGCTGCGTCAATCCGGTCCCGATTGGTGCAGCTCGGCATCTCTGGCGTCAACACAGCAGCCGTCGGAGGCGGCGTAGCAGCTCTCCCTGCAGCGACAGGTCACTGAGGTGCGCCTGGGTGAGCTCGACGTAGGTCCACCCGCAGTCCTCGAGGCGTGCTCGTCTGGCGCGCTCGTACTGCCAGGCCGTCCGGTCCGTCCGGTGCTGGTCGCCGTCGTACTCGCCGACGACCTTCGGCTCTCGCCACACGAAGTCGGAGGTCGCGATCCAGGTGCCCCAGTCGTCGAAGATCTCACCATTGAGCTCCGGTTCGGGCAGGCCGTGGTCATGGAGGAGCAGCCGCGTCTCGGACTCCTTGGGGCTGGCTGACCCGGGGCGGAGGAGCGGCGCCAGCTCCCGCAGTCGTCGGACGCCGCGGCGACCGTCGAGCTCGGACAGGTGCGTCGAGACCTCGCCTGGCGTGATGCCGTGCACCCGCAGGAGCGCGTCGCCCAACGCGAGAGTCCGGGCCCGAGACCAGCGCAACGCCAGATCGCTCCACGTGTCGAGTGGCGAGGTGACACGCAGTCCCTCGATCGTGACGATGTCGCGGGACTCCGCGCCGCGGTGGGTAGCCACACCTCGACGGCGTATCGGGGGCGTGCTGGTCGGACGAATGGTGTGGATCGGGCGCGTCGGGTCGACCCCGAGCGGGATCGGCAGACCGTGCAGATGGGCCGCAGTCTCCCGCGCGAAGGCGACGTCGTCGGGCAGGACCGCGGCATGGCACCGCAGGATCTCGCGCACCTCCGGGGCGGTGCCTGGGGCGATACGGAGCCCTCTGCTCGGGACGGCGAAGGGGGCGCGGAGAGAGTCGCTGATCCCGGCGGCCTTCGCCTCGTCGAGGGTGAAGATCCCTGCTGACGGGGTCGCTGGCAGCTCACGCGGTCGTCGGGCCATCCCGCGACCCTGGGCCAGGCGCGGTCATGCTCGAAGGCGCGTGCCGCGTGCTCTGGACACCGGGGGTCCCCCCTTCGCCCCTGTGGACACTGAGAGATGCCGCGCTGCGGCAACTGGGTACGAGTAGCCGCAACGTGGCATCTCTCGGCGAAGGAGGGGAATGAGGGTCGCGAAGGGGGTGTTGCAGCAGGCGTCCCCACCCGTCCGCCAGGAGGTCACCACGTGCTCGTGCTGCACGCCGTCGACCGCGCCACCGCCCCGCTAGGCTGGAGCGCGATGACGAAGCCGATCACCCCACCCCTGACTGAGGAGGAGCAGGCGCAGGCCGATGCCAGCGCCGATGTCTCCGCCGAGTCGCCGGAGGAGCGCCGCGCACGCTTCGAGCGCGAGGCCATGCCGCTGCTCGACCAGCTCTACTCCGCGGCCCTCCGCACGACGCGCAACCCCACGGACGCCGAGGACCTCGTCCAGGAGACGTACGCCAAGGCCTTCGCCGCCTTCCACCAGTACAAGCCCGGCACCAACCTGCGGGCCTGGATGTACCGGATCCTCACGAACACGTACATCAACACCTATCGCAAGAAGCAGCGCGAGCCGAAGCAGGCTGACAGCCCCGAGGTCGAGGACTACCAGCTGCACCGCGCCGAGCAGCACACCTCCCGCGGGCTGCGCAGCGCCGAGGTCGAGGCGCTCGACCGGATGCCCGACTCCGAGGTCAAGCGGGCCCTGCAGGACCTGCCCGAGGACTTCCGGATGGCCGTCTACCTCGCGGACGTCGAGGGCTTCGCCTACAAGGAGATCGCGGAGATCATGGGCACGCCCATCGGGACCGTGATGTCCCGGCTGCACCGTGGCCGCCGGCTCCTGCGCGAGACCCTCGCCGAGTACGCCCGCGAGCGCGGTCTCGTCAAGGACAGCGCCGAGGACGAAGGGGGAGAGTCGTGACGCACCCCGACGGCCACGCCCACGACCACGCGGACTGCTCCGAGACGATGTACCGGATCATGGAGTACCTCGACGGCGAGATGACCGAGGCCGACATGGTCAAGATCGCCGCCCACCTCGACGGGTGCCAGCCGTGCCTGGCCGAGCACGACTTGGAGATGATGATGAAGGCGCTGGTCAAGCGCTCCTGCGCCTGCGAGGAGGCCCCACCCTCGCTCCGCACGACGATCCTCCAGTCCTTTACGAGCTACTCCACGGCCGACGGCACCGTCGTCGAGGAGTACACCCGGATCCAGTACGACGACTGAGAGGTCACGTCCCATGAGGGTCCTCGTCACCGGCGGCGCCGGCTACATCGGCAGCCACACGGTCCTCGCGCTGCTCGCCGAGGGGCATGACGTCGTCGTCGTCGACAACCTCTGCAACTCCAAGGCCTCTGTCATCGGCCGTCTCGAGGAGCTCTCGGGCGCGCACGTGCCCTTCCATGTCTTCGACGTGCGGGACGAGGACAAGCTCTCGCAGCTCTTCGCCGACCAGCCGGTCGACGCGGTGATCCACTTCGCCGGGCTCAAGGCCGTCGGCGAGTCGGTGGAGCAGCCGTTGTCGTACTACGAGACCAACCTCGGCTCGACCTTCGCCCTCGTCTCAGCGATGACGCGCGCCGGCGTGCGTCGGCTCGTCTTCAGCAGCTCGGCCACCGTCTACGGCGAAAGCGCCCCGGTCCCGATGACCGAGGACCTCCCGACCTCCGCCACGAACCCCTACGGCTGGTCGAAGGTCATGCAGGAGCAGATCCTCACCGACGTCGCTGCCGCGACGCCGGGCTTCCAGGTCGCCCTGCTGCGGTACTTCAACCCGGTTGGTGCGCACCCCTCCGGGCAGATCGGCGAGGACCCGCAGGGCATCCCGAACAACCTCATGCCCTTCGTCGCGCAGGTCGCGGTCGGCCGCCGCGAGCGGCTCAGCGTCTTCGGTGGCGACTACGAGACCACGGACGGCACGGGGGAACGTGACTACATCCACGTGGTCGACCTCGCCGAGGGTCATGTGGCTGCGCTCGAGCACCTCGCCGCGCACCCGGAGATCGGCGCCCGCGCCTGGAACCTCGGCACGGGCCACGGCACCTCGGTGCTCGAGATGGTCAAGGCCTTCGAGGTGGCGAGCGGCCGTGAGGTCCCCTACGAGATCACGGACCGTCGCCCTGGCGACCTACCGGTGGTCTACGCCGACACGACGCGCGCGGCCGACGAGCTTGGGTGGCGCACGAGCCGTACCGTCGAGGACATGTGCGCCGACACCTGGCGCTGGCAGTCGGCCAACCCGCAGGGCTTCCCCGGCTGAGACGCCCGCCGTTGGTCGAGGTGCGCCCTTCGAGGCTCGCAAGCTCGCACCTCAGGAACTGTCGCTCCGCGAGGAACCGTCGCTCCGCGCGAGCCTCGAGACCACCGAAGGGGTACCCGCCAGCTGGCGGGTACCCCTTCGTCGTCCCCGCGGTGCGGGGTCAGAGTCGTCAGGCGTTGGGCTTGCGGCCGTGGTTGGCGGCCTTGCCCTTACGGGAACGACGCTTGCGCGCACGCTTGCTCATGCGGTCCTCCTCGGTGGTCGTCGGTCGGGTGCGGACCCGGGCAACCGAGCCATCATCCCATATGCATGACGACGCGTCTGTGGCACGATGAACGTGGGCCAGGGCTCGCCGACCAGCGGCAGAGCCTCGATTGCCT
Organism: Marihabitans sp.; assembly: GCA_043423105.1. GTDB lineage: Bacteria > Actinomycetota > Actinomycetes > Actinomycetales > Dermatophilaceae > Marihabitans. Next base: position 5,701 of record JBHWMJ010000326.1, on the reverse strand, counting down.
TCGGCTACCGCCGGGAGACCAGGAAGGTGAGGTGCGCCAGTGAAGCGCAAGCTCATTGCTGTCATGATCGCGACCGCCGCGCTGCTAGGCGGGGCTGCCGCAGCGGCCCAGGCTGCTGACTCGGGCGAGGCGACGGCCAAGCCGTTCATCGCCCGCGGCTTCGACTGGCTCTGACCTCGCCCGCCGTGGCGCCGCGCGCCGCGGCGCCACCATCCCCGGGATCCGCCACCGGATTCCTCGTCGCGCTCGGGACCGCGGGCGCGATCTCCCTCGCCCTGGCGCTGTGGCGCTGGGGCCTGCCGCACCCGCTGAGCGCGTTCGCCGCGATGCTCGTCCTCTCCGCGATGGCCCAGGCGGCGCCGGCGACGTCGATCCGGCACGTCTCGATCCTGCTCCACTCCGTCGTCCTCATCGCTGCGGTCCCGCTCGCGAACCCTGCCGGCGCGATGATGGCGCACGCACTGCCCAGCCTCTGGCGCTACCGCCGGCTCCCGACCCGCGCCGTCTTCAACGCCGCGACCCCGGTCGTCGCTGTACTCCTGGGGTCCCTCCTCGCCGAGCTGCTCACCGGCGAGCGGCCGACACGGGGGACCGGGCCAGGGGCGCTCGCCCTCGACCTCGCCGTCCTCACCCTCGTCGTCGGGACCATCAACGCCGTCCTGCTGGCGGGCATCCTCCTCCTCACCGAGGGGACACCCGTGTCCACGACGCTGCGAGGGCTGGCTCCACAGATCATCCCTGCCTATGTCGGGTACGGCCTGGGCGCCTACCTCCTCGTGCTCATGTGGGACACCGTCGGGCTGGGAGCGGTGGCGGTCATGCTGCTGCTGCCCAGCCTGCTCGTCGCCCAGTGGGGGCTGCTCCAGCACGCGCGGGAGCACGAGCTCTCCGAGGTGATGCTGCGTGGTCTGGTCGAGGCGCTCGAGATCCGCTCGCCCGGCGCGCGTGCCGACAGCGAGCTGGCCGCACGCGTCGCGACAGCGGTGGCCCAGCACCTGCACCTGTGCGTCCGCGACGTGGAGGCTGTGACCGCGGCCGCGCGGCTCCACGACATCGGGCTGCTCGCCCTCGACGGCGAACGGCTCGGGGAGGAGATGAGCGGGGTCCAGCGCGAGCACGAGGCGTTGATGCGTCACCCCCTCGTCGGTGCCGACATGCTGCGCGAGGTCGAGCCCCTGCGGGACGCGTTGCCTGCGGTCCGCGCCCACCACGAGCTGTGGGACGGCAGCGGATACCCCGGCGGCACCGCCGGCCACGAGATCCCGCTGAACGCCCGGGTGATCACGCTCGCGGACGCCTGGGTCAGCCTCGTGCAGCCTCGTCGGGGTGCGCCCGTGACCGCGACCGAGGCGATGAGACGCTGCGAAGAGCTCGCCGGCAGTGCGCTCGACCCGCGATGCGTGGCGGCCCTGCGAGAGGTCTACGAGCGCCACCCTGAGCTCCTCGAACCCCTCGCCGACCAGGGTCGCGCTCGGGTTGGCCCGCCTGGGGCCGACCATGAGGGCTGGACACCGCAGGACCAGGCAGACCCGGCGATGACCCACTGGGTGGCCCGGCAGTCGGAGCTCGGCTGATGGCACCCCTGCGCACCTGGGGCCCATGGCTCGTCGTCCTTGCCGCTGCCGCTGTCCTCACCGCCTCGCTGGTCCTGGGCCGACCGTCCGCCGGCGTGCACCTGGCCTTCGTCCTCGTCTGCCTGGCGAGCATCGTCGTCGGTGAGCTCGTCCTGGCCCTGAGGGTCTCCGCGAGCACGGCCCCCATCTCGACGGGTGCTGCGACGGTGCTGGCGATGACCCCGATCGGCGACCGTCCTGGTGGCTTCGCCTCGGGGTCCGAGGTTGTTGGCCTCCTCGGCCTCGCCTTCCTCGGCAGTCTCGTCGTCGGCGGGGTCCTGGCGAAGTGGGAGGTCAGTCTCGCCTCGGTCGTGGGGCCCTGCGCCCGGTTCCTCGGCGCGGCGACGACAGCCTTCGCCTGCCGGGGGATCGAGACCTCGGGTCGCGGCAACCTCCTCGAGTGGATCTGGGACGGCGGGCTGGCTCGTCCGGTGGCGGCGACACTGCTCGTCCTCGCGGCTGCGCTCGGCTGGACCGTCGAGCGGCTGGCTCATCTCGTCGGTGCGCGCGACCCTCTCGGCGAGGAGCAGCTGCACGGCGGACGCGCCCTCGTGCTCGACTCCGCCGCGAGCGGTGCGGTCGTGGCCTCGGCGCCCCTCGTCGCGCTCGGGTTCCCGGTCCTCGGGCTGCCGGCCCTGGCGCTGTACCTGCTTCCGATCATGCTCGTCCTCGTCTCCGTGCCTCGCTACCTCGGGGCGCAGCGGGCGCAGCGCGAGGCGCTGCTCGCGATCTCGGCGGTCCCGGTCATCGCAGGCCGGGGACGGCCTGGTCATGCTCGTCGGGTCGCGGACCTCTCGGTGGCGGTCGCCCGGCGGCTCGGCCTGCCCGCGACCGAGCTGCGCTCGGTCGAGCGGGTGGCGCTGCTGCACGACATCGGGCAGGTGGGGCTGCGGGTCCCGCTCGAGCACGGGCGGACGGTCGACGCCTCACCCCAGACGCTCCAGGTCATGGCGGACGCCGCCCGCCGGGTAGCTCGGGCCGCGATGCGAGAGTCCGATCTGGCGATGCTCCTCGCGTCCGTGCACGCCCCCTACCGGCAGCGGCACGAGCGCGGTGCGGACCTGCCGGTCGAGGCCCGGATCGTCAAGGCGGTCAACGCCTTCGACGACCTGACCGAGGGCGCTCAGGGCCGCAGGGTCACCGAGCTGGCGCTGCAGCGGCTTCATCTCGGCCTCGGGTACGAGTACGACCCCGAGGTCGTGGAGGCACTCGAGGCCGTCATCGTCCGTCTGTCCTGAGGGACGACGAAGGGGGACGCCACGGTCTCCCGTGGCGTCCCCCTTCGAGGGTCCCGACCAGGCTCAGGCCTGCTTGGTCTCCTTGAAGATCTTGTCGATCTCGTCGATCTTCGCGAGGAGCTCGTCGGCCTTGGCCTCGTCGAGCTCACCCTTGGTGCCAGAGGCGCCCGCGAGCTTGGTCGCCTCGTTGAAGAGGGTGTGCAGCTGCGGGTACTTCTCGAAGTGCGGCGCCTTGAAGTAGTCCGTCCAGAGCACCCACAGGTGGTGCTTGACGAGCTCCGAGCGCTGCTCCTTGATGACGATGGCGCGGGTGCGGAAGTCGGGGTCGTCGTTGTCGGCGACCTTCTTGATGATCGCCTTGATCGACTCCGCCTCGATGCGGGCCTGGGCCGGGTCGTAGACACCGCACGGTAGGTCGCAGTGGGCGCTGACTGTGGGGATGGTGAAGAGGTCGCGGATGCGCATGGCATGCCTTCCTGGGTCGGGGATGGCCAACCCCCCCAACCTAACGCCCCCGCCCTGGGCCGTCACCGCTGGTCGTCACCCACTTGTTTGTTGCGAAGGGGTTGCAGCCCGCGTCGGGTGACCCGAGCCACGACCCGCGCCCGGAGCGCGGTCGGCGGCAGCGAGCCCACGAGCCAGGAGTCCACCCCTTCGCCCGGGTTGTCCCGCTCCACCCACCATCGGGTGGGGTCGGCAGGGTCGGTCCCGGTGAGCCGCTTGACCGACCGGGGGCGGGGGCTGCCGGAGTCCTCCGGCGGCAGCTCGACGAGCACGATGCCGCCGATCCGCGGACGCGCTCCGTAGAGGACGAGGAGCACGTCACCCTCGCGCAGGGTGGGCTCCATCGAGCGCCCGGTGACACGGACGAGGCCGGGTCTGATCACGCCCTCAGCCTACGGACCTCGAGATCAGCGGGTGATCGTCGGCGTTGCGAGGGAGGTGGAGCCGCCGTTGCGAGAGCCGGCGCGGCTCGCGATGACGCGCACACGGATCCGGGAGCCGACGTCGCGGGAGGTCAGGCGGTAGGTCCGAGCGGTCGCGCCGGGGATCGGGGTCGACCCGCGGTACCAGCGGTAGGTGTAGCCCGTCGGCGTCGGTGTCCAGCTGCCCGACCGTGCGGTGAGGGTGCGTCCCAGCCGGGGGGTGCCGCTGATCGTCGCCCGGCTCGTGGCGTAGATCGGGATCGCCGTGGCGGCCGAGCGGGCCGTCGCGGCCGACGAGCCGGTCCGGTAGCCGGTGACCCGGACGCTGAGGGAGCGTCCGGCGTCGGCCCGGGTCGGGCTGTACGTGCGTCCGGTGGCGCCGGGGATCGCCGTTGACCCGCGGTACCAGCGGTAGGCGTACCGCGACGGGGTGGGGTGCCACGAGCCGGTCCGGGCGGTGAGCGTGCGGCCGACGAGGCGGGTGCCGTCGATGCTCGGTCGGACGGCGGCGATGAGGGTCGTCCGGTGGTAGCTCGTGATGTCGACCACGGCGCGGTTGGTGTAGGTGGCGACGGTCTTGACCCGGAGGTGACCGTCGTAGGTCGCCACCGTCCGGCCGGTGGTCAGCGCCTGATGTCCGTCGAACCGGCCGGTCGGGGTCGGGTCGAGGAGCACCGTCGTCCCGTCGGGTCCGAGGCGCAGGACCCGGACGCCGGTGCGCTGACCGTTGGTGTTGTAGCGGTCCTGGCCCACCGGGTAGCGGTACTCCACCCAGTAGCGCACCCGGGTGAGGTCGTTGAGCACGCTGACGCCGCGGGTGCCCCTGCCGGTCGTCAGTGCGTCGATGGTGACCCGCGTGGTCCGGCCGACCGGGACGCTCGTCGCGGTCCCGCGCTCGAGCAGCCCGAGCCGCATGGCCTGCGGGATGGAGAGCAGCGGGCTCGGTGGGTTCGTCGGCGGGTTCGTCGTCTCGTTGATGAGGTCGCCGCTCATGATGTCCTGGCCGTCGCCGTACTCCCACTCCGTGCACCCGCTCGGCCACCAGCCGCGGCTGATGCGCACGTCGCTGGCTCGGTCGGTGCAGGTCAGGAGGTTGCTGTGCTCGAGCGACATGTTGTGCCCGACCTCGTGGGCGAGGACGTCGGGTGAGCTGCCCTGCACCATGACGAGGCCGGGGGAGCGCAGGCCGCTGCCGATGGTGGCGAAGCCGTAGGGGCAGCCGAGGGAGTCGGGCAGGTCGGGGAGCACGAGCACGAGCGAGCTGTTCTCGGCGTCGACGTAGCCCGTGCGCTGGATGGCCTCGTCCCAGAGGGCGAAGGGGTCGTCGCAGGTGAGCGTGGAGCGGTAGGCCGGCGAGGTGGCGGCGATGCGCATGCCGACCTTCCCCGAGCTGTTGTCCCGCCAGAACCGGTCGGCGGCCACGACCTGGGCGGCGACGGCCGAGTCGCTCGGGGGCGTCCGGGTCGTGCCCTTCGGGGTGACCCGGACGACGGTCAGCGCGCGGGCGCCCGGTGGGTCGGTGGTCTCGGTCGGCGGATCGGTCGTGGCGACGACGTCCGCGACCTCCAGCGGCGGGGTCCCCGGGCCGGTGGCCGCGGTGGTCGTCGCCTCGGCGAGCTCGGTCGGGGAGGTGGTGCCCGCCTCGTTCGCGGCATCAGAGACGGTCTCGGGGACGACGACGTCGAGGGTCACCGTGCTGCCGGGGTCGATGTCGGAGACGGCCTCCGCCTCGACAGGGACGAGCCGGTCGTCGACCTGCAGGGCCGTGGGTGCAAGGGTCTGGTGGGCTGCTCGAGGGCGTCCGGGGGCCGGCTCGACGATCGCCGTCAGGAGGGTGCCGGTGAGCCGGACCTCGTCGGGGGTGGCCGCCTCGGCGAGGGTCGGGCTGACGGCGCCCGCCCCTGCGGTCGCGAGGGTCGCAGGT
>JBHWMJ010000090.1:0-2956 GCA_043423105.1 Marihabitans sp. | reverse complement strand
CGACGAGCAGTGGGCGCGGATCAACGAGCTCGGCGCAGCGGTCGACGACCTCCTGGCGAAGGGGGACGTGCGGCTGACGATGGGCGGCGAGCCGACCTTCGTCGCCGCCGGCGGCACCGACGACCCGCAGTGGCACACCGCCGCGGACGGCGAGGAGAAGCGTGAGCTCGCGATGCGCCTCGCAGAGCGTCTCTCCCGGCCCGGGATGCTGCGCCAGCACGGCCAGGGCAAGTGGTACCCGGGCGAGCCCCTGCCCCGGTGGGCGATCTCGCTCACCGAGCGGCTCGACGGCGAGCCCCTGTGGCGCGACCCGACCCTGCTCGACAACCCGTGGGGCGAGCCGCGCCTCGAGTCGGGCTCCGCCGAGGCCGCCGCTGCTGCACGTGACCTCGCTGTCGGCATCGCCCGCCGCCTGGGCATCGACCCCGACCACCTCGTCGCCGCCCACGAGGACCCGCTGCTCGCCCTCGCCGACGAGGCGCGACAGCCGACCGGCGACGGTCCGACCGAGGGTGACCTCGCCCCCGACGCCGACGAGCTGCAGACCCCCGAGAGCCGTGCCGAGCTCGTCGCGCGGGTCGACGAGGAGGGCCTCGGCGATCGGGTGTCCACGCCCTCGACCTGGGTGCTGCCGGTCTTCGTCAAACCCGAGGGCGACGGCTGGGGGACGACCTGGTGGCGCACCCGCCGGGGACACCTCATGCTCGTGCCCGGCGACTCCCCCGCCGGCCTGCGACTCCCGCTCGGTTCCGTCGCCTGGGGTGAGGGACCCGTCGTGCCCGAGCGGTCCCCCTTCGAGCCCCGCGGAGCGCTCCCGGCGCTCGACCCCGACGGTCTCGACGAGGTGAGCGCCGTCCCCGCCACCGTCCTCGACGTCGAGGACGCCCCGCGCACCGCGATGGCGATCGAGCACCGCGACGGTCACCTCTTCGTCTTCCTGCCCCCGATCGAGGAGCTGGAGCGGGGTGTCGAGCTCGTCGCCGCGATCGAGGCGGCCGCCGCCGAGGTCGGCCAGCCGGTCGTCCTCGAGGGCTACGACCTGCCCGGCGACGACCGCGTCCGCACGATGTCGGTGACCCCCGACCCCGGTGTCATCGAGGTCAACGTCGCGCCGACGTCGTCGTGGGGCGAGCTCGTCGACCAGACCGAGTCGCTCTACGAGCACGCCCGCCAGATCCGGCTGTCGACCGAGAAGTTCGACCTCGACGGCTCGCACACCGGCACGGGCGGCGGCAACCACCTCACCCTCGGCGGCACCCGCCCGGTCGACTCGCCGCTGCTGCGCCGTCCGGACCTGCTCCGCTCGCTCATCACCTACTGGCAGCACCACCCGTCGCTGAGCTACCTCTTCTCCGGGCGGTTCATCGGGCCGACGAGCCAGTCGCCGCGCGTCGACGAGGGGCGCGCCGAGAACCTCTACGAGCTCGAGATCGCCTTCGCCCAGATGGACCAGGTCGTCGCGATGGAGCACGACGCCCACGACATCGAGGAGCCGCTCGACGAGGAGCACTTCGTGCGCAAGGGCACCCGGCCCTGGCTCGTCGACCTGCTGCTGCGCCACCTGCTCACGGACATCACGGGCAACACCCACCGCGCGGAGTTCTGCATCGACAAGCTCTTCGCGCCGGGGTCGGAGCGCGGGCGGCTCGGGCTGCTCGAGATGCGCGGCTTCGAGATGCCGCCGCACCCGCGGATGGCGCTGCTCCAGGCGCTGCTCGTGCGCGCGCTCGTCGCTCGCTTCTGGGACGCGCCGTACTCCGGGCCGCTCGTGCACTGGGGGACACGGCTGCACGACCGCTTCCTCCTGCCCGGCTTCGTCGCCACCGACCTGCGCGACGTCATCGAGGACCTCAACCGCTACCTCCGCTCCGTCGGCGCCCCGCACATCGACCCGGCGTGGTTCGACCCCTTCCTCGAGTTCCGCTTCCCGCGGCTCGGCGACGTCGAGATCGACGGGGTGGGGCTGGAGCTGCGCACCGCCGTCGAGCCGTGGCACGTCCTCGGCGAGGAGGTCACCCAGGGCGGGACGGCGCGGTACGTCGACTCCTCGGTCGAGAAGGTGCAGGTCCGCGCCACCGGCCTCGTCGAAGGGCGTCACCTCGTGACGTGCAACGGCATCCCCGTGCCGATGGTCCCGGTCGCCGAGAAGGGCTGGGGCGGTCCGGTGGGCGCGTCCGGGTCGGGCGGAGCCTTCGTCGGGGGTGTGCGCTACCGGGCGTGGGCGCCACCGTCGGCCCTGCATCCGACGATCGGCGTGCACGCCCCGCTCGTCTTCGACCTCGTCGACCGGTGGAGCGGGCGCTCGCTCGGCGGGTTCACCTACCACGTGACCCATCCGGGCGGGGTTGCGCACGACTCCTTCCCGGTCAACGCGGCCGCGGCCGAGTCGCGGCGCAACGCGCGCTTCGTCGTCGGCGGGCACACCCCCGGGCCGGTCGACCTCGACGCGATCCCCTCGCTGTCGCACGCGATGTCGCCGGCGGTCACCGACTACCCGTGCACCGTGGACCTGCGCCGCTTCCCTGGCGTCGACCGGGTGGCCACCGCGCCGGACGAGTTCGCCACCGACCCGGCCGAAGGGGACCCGTCGGCCAAGCCGGACGCCTCGCCCCTGCCGGGTGAGCCGATCGTCGAGACCGCCGCGGAGGGCGCCTTCGCCCGCGAGGATGTCGCCCAGACGGAGGTCGATGTACCGAGCGCCCCGACCGATGGCGTGCCGACCCCGCAGCGCGAGCAGCACCGCGAGCACACCGACCTGCGGGCAGGGGCCGAGGGCGCCGAGACGCCCGAGGGTGGCGCGGTGGCTCAGGGCGAAGGGGTCTGAGTCGCCCGGCACGTAGAACCACCACACGAAGGGGGCCCGGCCGGCCCCTGTTTCCTGCCGGGCCCACCCGTTCGTGTGGTGCTGGGGACAATCATCCTCCGGGCGCCCCGGGCGCACATCCATCCAAGGGTT
>JBHWMJ010000310.1:0-12935 GCA_043423105.1 Marihabitans sp. | reverse complement strand
ATACTGCGGCCGGGCGCCTGACGACGACGACGGGCACGCCGAGGGTGGCGGCGGCGCTGAGCTTCGGCGCGGTGAAGTCCCCGCCGGAGTCCTTGGTGAGCAGCACATCGACCGCGTGCTCGCGCATCGTCGACAGCTCCGCGTCGAGGTCGAAGGGCCCCCGCGAGCGCAGCACCGTCCACGCGCCGGGGAGCGGCTCGGCGGGCGGCTCGACGAGCCGCACGAGGACCGGTCGCTGCGCCCACGGACGGGTGTAGTGGTGGAGGGTCTGCCGCCCGGTGGTGACGAAGGGGGCACCGCCGAGGTCGTCGGCGGCCTCGCGGGCGGCCTCGTAGCCGTCCACCCAGGTCCAGCTGGCGGCCTCGGGGTGCCCGGCCCACCCTGGCCGGGCGAGGCGCAGGAGCGGGTGCCCGGTCGTGGCGCAGGCCTCGGCGGCGTGCCGGCTCATTGTCGTGGCGAAGGGGTGGGTGGCGTCGATGACCGCGTCGACCCCGTGCTCGCGGGTCCACGCCGCCAGGCCGTCAGCCCCGCCGAAGCCGCCGATACGGACCTCGCCGACCGGCAGCCGCGGCCGGGAGACCCTGCCGGCGAGCGAGGAGGTGACCCGGACCCCTTCGCGCTCGAGGAGGGCGGCGAGCTCGCGGGCCTCCGCGGTGCCGCCGAGGACGAGGACGTGCATGCTCACCATCCTCCCAGCAGGTCGCCGCCGATGTGCACGAGGGAGGCGCCGACGTGGTCACCGCAGAGGGTGGCGAGGGCCAGGTCCACCCGGCTAGGCCTGGGCGCGCCAGCCCGCGACGACGCCGAGGATCTCGCCCAGGTCCTGCACGGTGGCGTCCGGCTCGAAGGCCAGCGCGTGCGGCTTGGTCACCCGGATCTCGCTGGAGTAGACGTCGGCCTGCGCCGAGGTCCGGCACGGCCAGACCGCCCTCGTCATCCCCGTCCGGGGCGACGACCTGCCCCGCAACGGCGCCGTGCTCAAGGTCGTCTGGCCGCACGTGGAGGCCGCGACCGAGCATCTCGCGCTGCGCCGGTGGGACGGCCACGGCGCCGTCCGGCTGCTGCGTGCTGACCCGGCCCGTGGCGCGCTGCTGCTCGAGCGGCTGACCACGGAGGACCTCACCGAGGTCTGGGACGAGCAGGCGTGCGAGGTCGTCGGTCGCCTCTACCGGCAGCTCCATGTCGACCCGTACCCGCAGGCCCCGCGGCTGTCGACCTGGGCCCGCCGGCAGGCCCAGGCCCTGACGACGACGAGGGACGCCCTGCCCCGGCGGATGATCGAGCAGGCGCACTCGCTCGTGGCCGAGCTGACGAGCGACCCCGACTGCGACGCGACGCTGGTCCACACCGACCTGCACTACGAGACCGTCCTCTCCGACGGCACCGACTGGGTGGCCATCGACCCCAAGCCGATGGCGGGGCACCCGGCCTTCGAGATCGCCCCGATGCTGTGGAAGCGGGTCGAGGAGATGGGCACCGGGCCGTCCTTCCGGTACCTCGTGCGGCGCCGCGCCGAGGTGCTCTGCGACACCGCGGGGATCACCTGGGAGGCAGCGCGCGACTGGACGATCGTCCGCGAGATCGTCAACGCGATGTGGGCCGCACGCGTGGGTGGGCCCGGCGCACGGGAGCGGGTGTCGCTCGCGATGACGCTCGTCAAGGCGCTTGGCGACTGACGGAGTGGTCGAGGTGGTACCCATCGCTTGCAGCCCCCGGTGCTACCTCGTTGCGCGGTCGATGGTGAGCACAGCGCCGGGCGGCAGCGGCTCGTCCCAGTCGAGCTCGCGCCAGGAGCGCCCGCGCAGGACGGCGAGCGCGGCCCGGATCGTGTGCTCGTGGCTGACGACCACGAGCTCGCTGCTGTCCTCACGAGCGCCGGTGAGCCACGCGGCGACGCGCGCGTGGACGGCACGCACCGACTCACCGCCCCCCCACGCGACCTCGCTGATGTCCACGCCGTCGGGCACCGGCCGCGAGGCGAGGCCCGCGGCGAGCTCCCCCTCCATCGAGCCGAGGTGCTGCTCGCGCCAGGCCGGGTCGAGCCGCACGGCCGCGGCGTCCAGCCCCAGCACCTGAGCGATCAGCCGGGCGCTTGTCGCCGCCCGGGCCAGGTCGCTCGCGACGATGCGGGCCGAGCCGGGCTCGTCGAGCCGGTCCGCGAGCAGCCGGCCGGCTGCGCGGGCCTGCTCCTCCCCCTTCGTCGTGAGGACCGGCTCCCCCGGCCCGGCGTACTGCCCCTGGACCCGCCCCTGGAGGTGCCACGTTGACTCGCCGTGCCGGACGAGGTGGACGGTGGGAGCACGCACGCGGGCCACCGTAGTCCGGTCCCGCCTCGTCCGTAGACTCACCGCTCGTGAGCGGGCTGCTGGTGACCGGGACGAGCTCCGACGCGGGCAAGTCCCTCGTCGTGACCGGCCTGTGCAGGGCGCTGTCCCGGCGGGGTCTATCCGTCGCGCCCTACAAGGCGCAGAACATGTCGAACCACTCGATGGTCTGCCGCGACGGCGCCGAGATCGGTCGGGCCCAGTACCTCCAGGCCCAGGCCGCGGGGGTCGAGGCGACGTCCGCGATGAACCCCGTGCTCCTCAAGCCGGGCAGTGACCGGCGCGCGCACGTCGTCGTGCGCGGCCGGCCCGCCGGCACGCTCATGGCGGGCGAGTACGCGACCGGCCGGGCACACCTGGCGCAGGCCGCCTTCGCCGCCTTCGAGGAGCTCGCGGCCGAGCACGACGTCGTCGTCTGCGAGGGCGCGGGGTCCCCTGCCGAGATCAACCTGCGGGCCGGGGACTACGTCAACCTCGGTCTGGCACAACGCTTCTCGCTTCCCACGGTGCTCGTGGGCGATATCGACCGGGGTGGCGTGCTCGCTGCGCTCTACGGCACCTGGGCGCTCGTCGCCGACGCCGATCGGCCGCTGCTCGCCGCCTACCTCATCAACAAGTTCCGCGGGGACGCGTCGGTGCTCGAGCCCGGCCTGGCCGAGATCACCCGCCGCACGGGCATGCCCTCGCTCGGGGTGCTGCCGTGGCTGCAGGACGTGTGGCTCGACTCGGAAGATTCGCTGTCGATGGGCGCGTGGGGCGACCCGGACGACGGGGTCCCGAGCGAGCGACGGCTGTCGGTCGCGGTGGTCCGGCTGCCCCGCACCTCCAACGGCACCGACGTCGACGCCCTCGCGGCCGAGCCTGGCGTCGACGTGCGGGTCACGGTCGACGCCGACGCGGTGCGCGAGGCCGACCTCGTGGTCCTCCCCGGGTCCCGTGCCACGACCTCCGACCTCGCCTGGCTGCGCCGCAGCGGTCTGGCCGACGTCGTCATCGACCGGGCGTCCCGCGGGGCGCCGGTCCTCGGGATCTGCGGTGGCTACCAGATGCTCCTCGACCAGATCGTCGACGAGGGGGTCGAGGGTGACGCGGCCGAAGGGAGCGAGTCCGCCTCTCCCACAACGGTTGCGGGCCTCGGCCTGCTGCCCGGTCGCGTCGTCTTCCACGAGGACAAGGTGCTCGCCCGACCGAGCGGGACCTGGCGTGGCCACCCCGTCGAGGGGTACGAGATCCACCACGGCGTCGTGGCCCCGAGCGGCGGCGAGGACTTCCCCGGCGGGCATGCCGTCGGGGAGGTCCGCGGCTCGATCTGGCACGGCACCCTCGAGTGCGACGACTACCGCCGTGCGCTGCTCGCTGACGTGGCCGCGACGACGGGGGCGCGGTGGACCGCGGTGGCGGGGGCCGCCCCCTTCGCCGCTCGACGGGAAGGCATGATCGACATCCTCGCCGATGCCCTCGAGAGGCACGCCGACGTCGACGCGATCATCGACCTCACCCGGGAGAACCGTTGAGCGACACCAGCCCGCGCCGCATCCACGTCATCGGCATCGGAGCCGGCTCTCCGGAGCACGTGACCGCGGAGGCGGCCGCGACGATCGCCGAGGTCGACGTCTTCCTCGTCGCGGACAAGGGTGGGGTCAAGGACGAGCTCGTCGCGGTGCGCCGCGCGATCTGCGACCGCTTCATCCCCGCCGACCACGGGTACGAGTTCGTCACGGTGCCGGACCCGAAGCGCGGACCCGACGCCGACCGGGACTCCGCGGAGTACGCGCAGGGGGTGCGGGACTGGCATGCGGCGCGCACCGACGCCTACGTGCGGATCATCGAGGAACTGCCTCAGGAGGCGGTCGTGGGCTTCCTCGTGTGGGGCGACCCTGCCTTCTATGACAGCACGATCCGCATCGTCGACGCGATCGGCGAGCAGATCGCGACGCGGGTGCGGGTCATCCCGGGGATCTCCGCCTTCCAGACCCTCGCCGCCGCGCACGGCATCGTCCTGCACCGCGTCGGCGAACCGGTGCACATCACGACCGGGCGTCGGCTCGTCGACGAGTGGACTCGCGCGCAGGCCGCCGGGTTGGAGCTCGGGACAGTCGTCGTCATGCTCGACGGGCACCTGCACTGCCGCGAGCTCGCGGCCACCCACCCGGACACGGTGATCCATTGGGGCGCCTACGTCGGCATGCCGCAGCAGGAGCTGCGCTCCGGGCGCCTCGCTGACGTCGTCGACGAGATCGTCGAGCTGCGGGCGCGGCTGCGCGAGACCCATGGCTGGGTCATGGACGTCTACGCCCTCACGCCTGTCTGAGGCTTCGAGGCGGTCGCGGAGCGACCTCCTCAGCCACCCTCGTCAGCGGGTGCGAGCCGCGACGCGGCGGACGGCGAGGCCCTGCAGGACCATCGAGGCGGCCAGGCATGCGCCGACGCCCTCGCCGGAGCGCAGCCGCAGGTCGAGCAGTGGCTCCAGACCGAGCTCCCGCAGGACCAGAGCGTGGGCCCGCTCCCGACTCACCTGGCCGGCGAGCAGATAGGCCTGCGCGGCCGGCTCGAGGCGGGCGGCGATGACTCCCGGCAACGACGCGGCGAGTCCGTCGAGCACGACGGGCGCGCCGGCGACCGCGGCCCCGAGCGTCACACCCGTGAGCAGCGCGATCTCGGGTCCGCCGACCATCGCGAGGAGGCGAAGGGGGTCGGACTCCCCCTTCGTTCGATCGCGGGCGGCCGCCACGACCTCGCGCTTACGCGCGACCATGTCGGCGTCGGAGCCGGAGCCGAGACCGACCGCGTCCTGCGGCTCGAGACCGAGCAGGGCACAGGCGAGTGCGGCGGCCACCGTCGTGTTGCCCACCCCGACCTCCCCGAGACAGACCAGACCCGAGGCGGCGACCTCGGTGCCGATCTCGCGACCGGCAGCGACGAGCGCCTCGACATCGGCGAGGGTCATGGCGTCGCTCGATGCGAGGTCGCCGCGTTCCCCCGCCGGTCGCGCATCGTACGAACCCGAGACCGCTCGTGCCACACCAGCGTCCACGCCGACGACGGCGAGGCCGGCCCCCTTCGCGGTGGCGGCTCCGAGCGAGGTGCCCGCGACGGTCGCTGCGAGCACGTCGTGGGTGGTCGCTGCGGGGAAGGCGCTCACACCCAGCCCGGCCACCGGGTGGTCGGCGCCGGCGAGGACGAGGGTACCGCCGGTGACGTCCTGCGCGCCGACGGCGAGCACGCGGTTGAGCGCGCGGTCGAGGACCCCGAGGGACTCCGGCGGTGAGAGCAGCTCGTCGGCGGCATCGGTCGCCCGGACGAGCCGCGTGGGCTCCGGCCCGCGCAGGTGCGACACCGGCTGCTGGGGTGCACGCTCGTCGGCGGGCCAGCGGCCGTGCAGGACCACCTGCTCGAGCGGCATCTTCTTCGACCACGCGGTGCGCTCCAGACCAGGCGACGGCGGGCGCTCGTCAGGCCAACCGAGGCAGAGCCACCCGAGCGTGACGACACCCTCGGGCAGGCCGAGCAGGTCGGCGAGCTCGTCGGGGTCGAAGAGAGTCACCCAGCCCATGCCCAGGCCGTGGGCACGGGCGGTGAGCCACATGTTCTCGATGGCCGTCGCGCAGGACCACAGGTCGGCGTCGGGGAAGGTCGCCCGGCCGAGGACACCCAGCGCAGGAGTGCGCCGGTCGCAGGCGACGACGATGCCGACGGGCGCCTCGCGCAGCCCCTCGAGCTTGAGGTCGAGCATGCGCGCCGCCCGTTCCGAGGCCAGGTGCGCGGCCTGGTCGACGCGCGCCCTGTCGGCCATCGCGGCGGCCCGGTCACGGGTCGCCGGGTCGGTGACGACGATGAAGCGCCAGGGCTGGGAGTGGCCGACGCTCGGCGCCCGGTGCCCGGCCTCGAGGACGGCCGTGATGAGCTCGTCGGGCACGGCGTCTGGACGGTAGCGACGGATGTCTCGGCGACCGGCCACGACCGCGGCGAGGGCCTCGGTCACCGCCTCGCCCATGGCCCAGCCCGACGGGTCGTCCCGACGCTGCGCCGCGCTGCTCGTGTCGCCGATCGTCGGGACCGGTCGGGCGTAGCGGGGCTGGCTCCCTGCGCCCGTCACTCGCCGTCCTCCATGTCCCCCTCGATGTCGAGGTAGACCTGCTGCATCGCGCGGACGACCTCGAGGTCAGGCTCTTCCCACAGACCGCGGTCGGCCGCCTCGGTGAGTCGCTCGACGATGCCGCGCAGCGCCCAGGGGTTGGCCCGACGCATGAACTCCTGGTTGGTCTCGTCGAGCACGTAGTCGCGGGCGACCCGGTCGTACATCCAGTCGTGGACGACGCCGGCCGTCGCGTCGAAGCCGAAGAGGTAGTCGACGGTCGCCGCGAGCTCGAAGGCGCCCTTGTAGCCGTGGCGCTGCATCGCCGAGATCCACCGCGGGTTGACCACGCGCGAGCGGAAGACCCGGTTGGTCTCCTCCTGCAGGGTGCGGGTGCGCACCTGGTCCGGCGAGGTCGAGTCGCCGACATAGGCCCGCGGCTCGGCACCGGTGAGCGCGCGGACGGTCGCGACCATGCCGCCGTGATACTGGAAGTAGTCGTCGCTGTCGAGGATGTCGGACTCGCGGTTGTCGACGTTCTTAGCGGCGACCTGGATGCGGCGGTAGGTGCGCTCCATGTCCTCGGCGGCCGGCGCGCCGTCGAGGTCGCGGCCGTAGGCGTAGCCGCCCCACGCGGTGTAGACCTGCGCGAGGTCGTCGTCGCTGCGCCAGTTGCCTGACTCGACGACCTGCAGGATGCCCGCGCCGTAGCTGCCGGGCTTGGAGCCGAAGATCCGTGTGCGAGAGCGCCGCTCGTCGCCGTGCTCCGCAAGGTCGGCCACGGTGTGGGCCCGCACGTGGTTGTCCTCCGGGGCCTCGTCGAGGCCGGCGACGAGCGCGACGGCGTCGTCGATAAGGGCGATGACGTGCGGGAAGGCATCGCGGAAGAAGCCCGAGATGCGCACGGTGACGTCGATGCGCGGGCGGCCGAGCTCCGCGAGCGGGATCGGCTCGAGTCCGGTGACCCGGCGGGACTGCTCGTCCCACACCGGCGTCACGCCGAGCAGGGCGAGCACCTCGCCGATGTCGTCGCCGGAGGTGCGCATCGCCGACGTGCCCCACATCGACAGCCCGACCGAAGTCGGCAGCTCGCCGGTCTCATCGCGGTAGCGAGCGAGCAACGAGTCGGCCATCGCCGTGCCGGTCTGGTAGGCCAGCCGCGAGGGGATCGCCTTGGGGTCGACGGAGTAGAAGTTGCGGCCGGTGGGCAGCACGTTGACGAGGCCACGAAGGGGGGACCCGCTCGGCCCCGCAGGGATGTAGCCCCCGTCGAGTGCGTGCAGCACCATCGGCAGCTCGCGCTCGGTCGCGGCGAGCCGCGGCACGACCTGCGTCGCGGCGAACTCGAGCACGCGGGTGACCTCGGCGGCCGCCTCCGGCGCAAGGTCGGGCTCGTGCTGCGCGACGAGACCGCCAGCGGCAGCAGCGGACCAGCCCGTGGCGGCGAGGGCCTCGACAAGGCGACGAGCCCTCCCTTCGACCCCATCGGTCTCGGTGGTGGAGGCGTCCTCGGCGAGGCCGAGTGCAGCCCGCAGACCCGGGACTGACCCGACCTGGCCGGAGAAAACCTGCGCGGCACGCAGGACGGCGAGCACGAGGTTGACCAGCTCCTCGCCCTGCGGCGCCTGGCCGAGGACGTGCAGGCCGTCGCGGATCTGGACGTCCTTGATCTCGCAGAGCCAGCTGTCGACGTGCATGACGAGGTCGTCGAAGCCGTCGGCGTCGTCGAGGTCGACGTCGTCGCCCAGCCCGAGGTCGACGTGCATCTGCGCGGCGTGCAGCAGCTGCCAGATCTCGCCACGCAGGGCCGGCGCCTTGGCCGGGTCCATGACCGAGACGTTGCCGTACTCGTCGAGGAGCTGCTCGAGGCGGGAGATGTCGCCGTACGACTCGGCGCGGGCCATCGGCGGGACGAGGTGGTCGACGATCGTCGCGTGGGCACGGCGCTTGGCCTGCGTGCCTTCACCGGGGTCGTTGACGAGGAAGGGGTAGACGAGCGGCAGGTTGCCCAGGGCCGCGTCGGTGCCGCACGAGGCGGACATCGCGAGGTTCTTGCCGGAGAGCCACTCGAGGTTGCCGTGCTTGCCGACGTGGACGACGGCGTGGGCGCCGAACTCCTCCTCGATCCAGCGATAGGTCGCGAGGTAGTGATGGGTCGGCGGCAGGTCAGGGTCGTGGTAGATCGCGATGGGGTTCTCGCCGAAGCCGCGGGGCGGCTGGACGAGGAGGGCGACATTGCCGCGGACGAGGGCCGCGGTGACGATCTCCTGGTCTCGAGGCTCCTCCGTCGCACCTCGACCCAGGTCCCGGACGAAGACCTCGCCGGGCGCCTCGCCCCAGTGCTCGGTCATCGCCTCGCGCAGGTCGGCGGGGAAGGCGTCGAACCACTCCCGGTAGCGCGCGGCCGGGATGCGCACCTGCGCGCCCTCGACCTGCTCCTGGGTGAGCCACTCCTCGTCCTGCCCGCCGGCGGCGATGAGCTCGTGGATCAGGGCATTGCCCGATGTCGTGTCAGGCTCCTCGCCCTCGACCGGAGGGAGCGGGTCCATCCCCACGAAACCGTCACCGAGGTCGTAGCCGGTCTCGCGCATCGCTCGCAGCAGGCGGATCGTCGAGACCGGGGTGTCGAGGCCGACGGCGTTGCCCAGGCGGGAGTGCTTCGTCGGGTAGGCCGAGAGGACGACGGCGATCTTGCGCTCGGCGACGGGCGTCGAGCGCAGGCGCGCGTGGTTGACCGCGATGCCGGCGACGCGGGCGGCGCGCTCGGGGTCGGCGACATAGTGCGGCAGGCCCTCGTCGTCGAACTCCTTGAAGGAGAAGGCGACCGTGATGAGGCGACCGTCGAACTCGGGGACGGCGACCTGGGTCGCGACGTCGAGCGGGCTCATGCCGTCATCGGACTCCTCCCAGTCGGCGCGGCCCCAGGTCAGGCACAGGCCCTGGAGGATCGGGATGTCGAGGGCGGCGAGCTTCTCCACGTCCCACGCCTCGTCGTCCTCGCCGGCGCCGGCCGTAGCCGGCTTGGTGCCGCCGGCCGCGAGCACGGTCGTCACGAGCGCGTCCAGGGTGCCGAGGTGCTCGAGCAGACCGTCGGGGGCGTCGCGCAGCGAGGCGGAGTGGATGACGACGCCCTGGCCGCCGGCCGCGTCGATCGCGTCGGCGAGCCTGTGCGCGTAGTCGGTGTTGCCGGCGGCGTACTGGGCCCGGTAGATGAGCACGCCGACCCGGGGGCGGGTGGCGCCGTCGGGAAGGGAGGTCGGCTGGTCGCGCTCGAGGACGCCCCACTGCGGGAGCGCCTGCGGCGCCTCGAAGCCCTCGCCGGTAAGGAGCAGCGTGTCGCCGAGGAAGGCGTGGAGCTGTGCGAGGTTGGCCGGCCCGCCCTCGGCGAGGTAGCGGTGAGCCTCCGCGGCGGTGCCGGGTGGGACGGTCGACAGCTCCATGAGGGCCGCGTCGGGTTCCTGGGTGCCGCCGAGGACGACGAGCGGTGCGCTGGCGGTGCGCAGGTCGGCGAAGCCCTCCCACAGACCCTGCGGCGAGCCGAGGTAGCGGACGACGACGATGTCGGCGCCGGCGACGCGCTCGGCGATCTGCTCTTCGGTGAGACGGGCGGGGTTGCCGACGACGTAGTGTGCTCCGTCCTCGGCGGCGGCGCGGGCACTGAGCAGGTCGGTGTCGGAGGTGGACAGCAGGGCGACGGTCGTCACGTCGTGGGCTCCTTGGCGGGGGTCCGCGCCCCGCGGTTCGAAGGGAGTGACCCGCACGATCTCGTGCAGGGCGGCCGGCAGAGCGTGTCTGACTCGCGAAGGGGGCTTCGCTCACAGTGGCGGGACCGTCCCGGACTCGCACCGGGTTCCGCGCTGCTCGGTTGTCCGGCAGCCTACCGGGGCCGCGTAGGCTGCCCTGCCGTGACGACAGCGAGCCCCTCCCGCAGCGGTGCCGACCGCTGCCCGGGCCTGCTCACCCCCTTCGTCTCTGCGGACGGGGCAATGGTGCGCCTGCGCATCCCCGGTGGTCGGGTGGACGCGTCCACCTTGTACGCGATCTCTTCTCTCGCAGGCCGTTTCGGCGACCCCGAGGTCACGCTCACCTCGCGAGGCAGCCTGCAGCTGCGCGGCCTGCCCGACCCGCTACCCCGTGAGCTCATCACGGCGATCGACGACCTCCGGCTCGTTCCCTCCGGACCCCACGACAAGGCCCGCAACATCGTCGCCGACCCGCACGCCGGGCTCGACCCCCTCGTCACCGCGCTCGACGAGGGCCTGCTCAGCGATCCCGGGTTGGCCGAGTTGCCGGGGCGGTTCCTGCTCGCCGTCGCCTCCCCCGGCGGCCCCGTGCTCGCCGAGCCGTGGGACGTCGCGATCGTCGCCTCCCCGCGCTCTGACGTGGCGTCGAGGCACCCACGCGGACCGTCGGGCCCAGCTGCTCGCACCTCAGCCACCGTGCACGTCGTCGCGGACGGCCGCGCGGTCACCGTCCCGCGCGAAGAGGCCGCCGAGACAGCTCTCGACGTCGCCCGCAGCTTCCTCGCTGCCCGCCCCGACACCCGCACGTGGAACCTGCGCGACCTGCCCGAGGCGGCCCGAGCTGACCTGCTGCCGAGGTCCCTCCCCTTCGACGTCGTGGCAGGAGACCCGCCTGCGCCGGGACCCGTCGGTGCGGACCTCGTGGCGCTCGTGCCGCTGGGGTTGCTGACGCCGGCGATGGTGGAGGGCCTTCGGGGCTCGGCCGCGGACGGCATCGCACCTCAGCCAGAAGGGTCGGGTCAGCGACTGGCGGTTACGCCCTGGCGCTCGATCGTCGTCCCGGGTGCCGCGGCGCGGGCCGAGGAGCTCGCGACGGCAGGGTTCGTCACCGCCCCCGACTCCCCGTGGACCGTCCTCACCGCCTGCGCCGGGGCCCCCGCCTGCGCTCGGACCACCACCCCCACACGTGACCTCGCCCGGGCGGCAGCACCGCTGATCGACCCTGCCGGGTCGCCGGTGCACGTCATCGGTTGTGAACGCGCCTGCGGCCACCCCGCCCGACCCCACACAATCGCCCTGAACCCCCGCACCGCAGCGGACGTCGTTGCAGCACAGCTCGAGAAGGCCTGATGGATCCCCTTCGCCAACCGTCTCGCCGGTACGACTACGTCACCGACGGGCAGGAGATCTACCGTCGCTCCTTCGGCATGATCCGCGACGAGGCCGACCTCACCGGTCTGCCCGCCGACCTGCACGGTGCTGCCGTGCGGATCGTCCACGCCGCCGGTGACGTCGGCATCACGCGCGAGATGGCCGGCCACCCCGAGGTCGCCGCCGCAGCCCACGCGGCGCTCGTCGCCGGGGCGCCGATCCTCACCGACAGCAACATGCTCGCGCAGGGCGTCACCCGACGCCGCCTGCCCGCCGACAACGACGTGATCTGCACGCTGCGCGAGCCCCAGGTGCCCGGCCTCGCCGCCCGGTGGGGCACCACCCGTGCGGCCGCCGCCGTCTCCCTCTGGGGTGAGCGTCTCGAGGGTGCCGTCGTCGCGATCGGCAACGCGCCGACCGCCCTCTTCCACCTGCTCGAGATGCTCCACGACGGCGCCCCCCGACCGGCCGCGATCGTCGGTATGCCGGTCGGCTTCGTCGGGTCTGCGGAGTCGAAGGTCGCCCTCGCCGAGCACGACCTGACCGGCGGCCCGGTCCCGTGGCTCGTCGTCCACGGCCGCCGCGGCGGTTCCGCCATGGCGGCTGCCGCGCTCAACGCGCTCGCGCACCCCGACGAGCTCGCATGAGCACCCGCGCGACCGACGCCGCGCAGCCCGGCCACCTCTACGGGGTCGGGGTCGGGCCCGGCGACCCCTCCCTCATCACCCTGCGCGCCGCCCGCCTCGTCGAGACCGCCGACGTCGTCGCCTACCACCGCGCCGCGCACCGGCCGTCGACCGCCCGCTCCATCGCCGCCGCGCACGTGCGCGAGGGAGCGATCGAGGAGCCGCTCGTCTACCCCGTGACGACCGGCACCACCGACCACCCAGGGGGGTACTACGGGGCGCTCGCCGACTTCTACGACGAGTGCGCCGAGCGCTTCGCCGCTCACCTCGATGCCGGCCGCAGCGTCGTCTGCCTCGCCGAGGGCGACCCGCTCTTCTACGGCTCCTTCATGTACGTCCACGACGCCCTGCGCGAGCGTTACCCCACCGAGGTCGTGCCCGGCATCACCGCCATGGCCGCCGCCAGCGCCGCGGTCGGCACCGGTCTCTCCCGCCACGAGGACACCGTCACCGTGCTGCCCGGGACGCTGCCGGTCGCCGAGCTCGCCCGACGCCTCGCCGACACCGACGCCGCCGTCATCATGAAGCTCGGGCGCACCTTCGCCGCCGTCCGCGAGGCGTTGCGGCAGGCCGGGCTGCTCGAACGCGCCGTCTACGTCGAGGGCGCCAGCCGGGAGGGCGAGCGGGTGCTGCCCGTCGCGCAGGTCGACCCCGAGACCGTGCCCTACATGTCGATCGTCGTCGTGCCGGGGCGGGACGTGCGGGCGGACGCGGCCGGCCGGGCTGTCGGCAGTGA
>JBHWMJ010000083.1:0-12377 GCA_043423105.1 Marihabitans sp. | reverse complement strand
TTGCGCTGCGACCGGCGGCGCAGCCCGAGCACCGCAGGGTCGTCGCTCTCGCCCTCGACGCCGTGGTTCCACGAGAGGTTGTGATCGGTGCCGTCGCGGCCCTCCTCGCCGTTGGCGCCGTTGTGCTTGTGGTCGTAGGCGGTGAGGTCGGCGAGGGTGAAGCCGTCATGCGCGGTGACGAAGTTGATCGAGGCCTCCGGCCCGCGCTCGGCGTCGCCGAAGAGGTCCTGCGAGCCCGCGAGCCGGGTCGCGATGTGCCGCACGCCGTGCATGATCGCGCCCTGGCGGGCGCCTCGGGCCACGGCCAGGTCAGGGAGCCAGAACTCGCGGACGGCGTCGCGGAACCGGTCGTTCCACTCGGCGAAGGGGGTGGGGAACTGCCCGGTGCGCCAGCCGTGCGGGCCGACGTCCCACGGCTCGGCGATGAGATGAACCTCGGAGAGGACCGGGTCGGTGCGCAGCGCGGAGAGGAAGGGGTGGGTCGGGTCGAAGTCGTCGTGGGCACCCCGGGCCAGGGCGACGGCCAGGTCGAAGCGGAAGCCATCGATCCCGCACTCGGTGACCCAGTAGCGCAGCGAGTCGAGGACGAGGCGCTGGACGACCGGCTCGCGCAGGTCGAGGGTGTTGCCGCATCCGGTGACGTCGACGTCCGCCCCACGCTCGTCGAGCCGGTAGTAGGTACGGGCCCCCAGGCCGCGGAAGGACAGCGTCGCACCCGCGACCGACTGCTCGGCAGTGTGGTTGTAGACGACGTCGAGGATGACCTCGATGCCGGCCTCGTGGAGCAGCCTGACCATGCCCTTGAACTCAGCCAGGGCGGCTTGGGGGTCAGGGGTCGAGGCATACGGCAGGTGCGGGGCGAAGAACCCCAGGGTGTTGTACCCCCAGTGGTTGACCAGGCCCCTGCGGCCTACCTCGGGCTCGGTGACGAAGTGGTGGATCGGCAGCAGCTCCACGGCGGTGACGCCCAGCTCCTTGAGGTGCGCGATCGTCACGGGGTGGGCCAGGCCAGCGTAGGTGCCGCGGAGGTGCTCGGGCACCCCGTGGAGGCGGGCGGTCATCTCCTTGACGTGCACCTCGTAGATGACGCTGTCGCCGAGGTCGTGGTGCGGCCGGGGGTGATCGCCCCAGTCGAAGGACTCGTCGACGACGACCCCGAGCGGTGCGTGCCCGGCCGAGTCGATCTCGCTGCGGACCGAGTGGTCGCCCGCGCCGTGCTCGTCGACGTGGTGCCCGAAGAGGCACCGCGGGTACTCGGTGACCGTGCGGTCCACCATCCGGGCGTAGGGGTCGAGGAGGACCTTCGCCGGGTTGTGCCGGTGGCCGGCCTGCGGGTCCCACGGCCCGTCGACCCGGTAGCCGTAGCGCTCCCCGGGGCCTACCCCGTCGGCCCGGCCGTACCACCATCCCCGCCGTCGTTGGGTGAGGCGGACGCGGCGCTCGTCGGCGGGGTCCCCCGTCGTCCCGAAGAGGCAGAGGGTGACGTCGGTGGCGAAGGGGGCGTGGACGGCGACCTCGACGCCGCCGGCGACGAGGCGGACGCCGGGGGAGGGCACCCGGTCGAGCGTCAGGGCGTCGACGGGCTGTGCGTCAGGCGACATAGCCGCAACTGTAGGCAGTAGGTACGTTGTCACCCATGAGCGATCCCACCGCACTCCCGAACCTCACGCCCCCGAGCGGCCCCACCGGCGGCCAGCAGGGCGGCAACCAGACCGGCCTCACCGCCGAGCCCGGCGAGCAGATCACCGAGGCGCCCCTGCGTGACCGCTGCCGGGACGCGCTCGTCGACCTCGGGCTCGACGCCCGGATCGACGACGACGGGGACGTCGCCTTCGCCTTCGAGGACCAGCAGCTCTTCATCCGCACCGACAACGAGTCCAACGTGCTGCGCGTCTTCGGCCAGTGGTCCCTCGAGGACCCGGTGCCCACTGACGAGCTCGAGCGGCTCACGGTGAGCAACGACGTCAACGTCGCCTTCAACCTCGTCAAGGCCGCCGTCGCCAACGACACGCTCCTCGTGACGAGCGAGCACATCCTGCCGCGCGGCGCCGACGTGCGCGGCCTGCTCGGCGTCGCGGTGCCGCTCGTCATCCAGGGCGTCCAGCTGTGGCACCAGCGCGCCACCGGCCAGGTCCCCGGGGGTGCCCAGGACGCAGAGGGCGCCGAGGTGACCGAGTGAGCGAGTTCGTCACCCTCGAGGTCGACGAGGGCATCGGCGTCATCCGGCTCGACCGGCCGAAGATGAACGCCCTGAACGCCCAGGTGCAGGCCGAGCTCATCGCGGCCGCTGACGAGGCCTCGTCGCGCAAGGACGTGCGGGCCGTCATCCTCTATGGCGGCGAGAAGGTCTTCGCAGCCGGCGCTGACATCGTCGAGATGGCGGAGATGTCGTACACCGACATGGCCGACCACTCGCTGCTCCTGCAGGACTTCACCCGCAAGCTCGCGGGGATCCCCAAGCCGACCGTCGCCGCGCTCGCCGGCTTCGCGCTCGGCGGCGGCTGCGAGGTTGCGCTCTGCGCCGACTTCCGCGTCGCGAAGGCCGGGACCAAGCTCGGCCAGCCGGAGATCCTCCTCGGGATCATCCCGGGAGCCGGCGGCACCCAGCGCCTCTCCCGTCTGGTCGGCCCCGCCAGGGCGAAGGACCTCATCTACTCCGGTCGTTTCGTCGACGCGCAGGAGGCGCTCGAGATCGGGCTCGTCGACAAGGTCGTCGAGGGTGACGTCCTCGAGGCGGCCAAGGAGATGGTCGCCCCCTACATCAACGGTCCGGCGTACGCGCTGCGTGCGGCGAAGGAAGCCATCGACGCCGGCCTCGAGGTCGACCTGCAGACCGGTCTGGAGATCGAGCGGATGCTCTTCACCGGGCTCTTCGCGACGAAGGACCGCACCACCGGCATGACCTCGTTCGTCGAGAAGGGTCCCGGCAAGGCCGTCTTCGAGGGCGCCTGATGGTCCAGACGCCCGCGTCCGCCGAGGACGTCGCGCGCGCGTACGAGGACAACAAGCTCGCGCAGGTGCTGTACCACGACTGGGAGGCGCAGACCTACGACGAGAAGTGGTCCATCAGCTTCGACGAGCGGTGCCAGAGCGTCGTGCGCGACCGCTTCATGCGGATCGTCGAGGGCCGCCTCCAGCCGGGGGAGCAGCTGCCGTACGGCACCGCGCTCGAGCTCGGCGCGGGGACCGGCTTCTTCTCGCTCAACCTCAAGCTCGCGGGCATCCTCGACGACGTCCACGTCACCGACCTCTCGCCCGGCATGGTCGAGGCGGCGAAGAAGAACGCCGAGCGTCTCGGCTTCACCGTGGAGGGGCGGGTCGCGGACGCGGAGTCGCTGCCCTATGACGACGACAGCTTCGACGTCGTCGTCGGGCACGCGGTGATCCACCACATCCCCGACGTCGAGCGGACCCTGCGCGAGGTCATCCGCGTGCTCAAGCCAGGCGGCCGCTTCGTCATCGCTGGCGAGCCGACGACCATCGGGCACCGCTACGCCAGGGCCATCAGCCGGGCGACGTGGGAGACCGCGACTCGCGTGGCCGCGCTCCCGCCGCTGCGCGAGAAGTGGGCCCGTCCGAAGGCCGAGCTCGACGAGTCCTCGCGTGCCGCGGCTCTCGAGGCTGTCGTCGACCTGCACACCTTCGACCCCGGCGAGCTCGCCGAGACCGCCCGCCGAGCGGGCGCGGTCGAGGTCGGCACCGCGACCGAGGAGCTGACGAGCGCGTTCTTCGGCTGGCCGGTGCGCACGATCGAGTACGCCGTCAAGGACGATGCCCTCGGCTTCGGCTGGGCGATGTTCGCCTACCGCGGGTGGCAGCGGCTCATGCGCGTCGACGACGTCCTCTCCCGGGTCGTGCCGCAGCGCTTCTACTACAACGTCGGGGTGACCGGCGTGAAGCCGGGTCCGTGACGACGGCCCTCCTGGGACGTCTCCGGCGACCGGCCGCGCGCGACCGGTCGCCGGACGCCCCGTGGACGGTGCGGCGGTGGGTCGCGTGGATCGTGACGAACAGGGCGTGGACGCGGCATCACCTCGTGAGCTACGTCCGGATGGCGCGGGCGCGCGCGACGAACCCAGGCCTGGTCTTCCAGGGCCCGTGCTTCATCGGCAACGACGTCCGCTTCGAGGTCCGTGAGGGCTACGGCCGGCTCGTCGTCGGCCCCTTCGTCCACATCGGTCCGCACGCCCGGCTGCGCGCGCACGAGGGCACCCTGCGCATCGGCGCGAAGACGGTCATCGGCATCCGCAACACGATCAACACGTGGATCGACATCGAGATCGGCGAGGCGTGCATCTTCGCCGACGACATCTACGTCTGCGACTTCGACCACATCACCGACTCGCTCGACGTGCCGATCAAGGACCAGGGCATCGTCAAGTCCCCCGTGCGTGTGGGTGACGACGTGTGGGTCGCCACGAAGTGCGTCATCATCCGCGGCACCGATGTCGGCCCCCACTCGGTCCTGGCCGCCGGGACGATAGCCCGGGGCGTCTACCCCGCGCGCTCGATCGTCGCCGGGGTCCCCGGCCGGGTCGTCCGGACCCGCGGGGACGACGCGACGACGAAGGGGTGAGCCCACCCCTTCGCCCTCGGCTGGGTCTTGTCCAGGAGGCGAAGGGTGTGGTGAGCGTCATGGAGCCTCGGTTCGGGAAGGACGGAGGGGGAGGGCTACCGTCGGTGCCGTGTCGGGTCTCACCACCCTCCTGGCTGTCACGTGGGCCGCAGGACTGGGAGACTTGGCGAACTAATGACCCTGAGAGGAAGAGGACGAGCCAGCGATGAACATCGTCGTCTGCGTCAAGTACGTGCCGGACGCACAGTCCGAGCGCACGTTCACCGAGGACAACACCACCGACCGTGAGGGCGTCGACGGTCTGCTCTCCGAGCTCGACGAGTACGCCGTCGAGGAGGCCCTGAAGATCGTCGAGGCCGGCGAGGGCGAGGTCACCGTCGTGACCATCGGCCCGGACTCCGCCGCCGACGCCGTCAAGAAGGCCCTGCAGATGGGTGCCGACAAGGGCGTCCACGTCCTCGACGACGCGATCGCGGGCTCCGACGCCCCAGCGACCTCGCTCGTCCTGGCAGAGGCGATCAAGAAGATTGGCACCCCCGACATCGTCCTCACCGGCATGGCCTCCACCGACGGCACGATGGCCGTCGTCCCCGCCATGCTCGCCGAGCGCCTCGGCCTGCCCCAGGTCACCTACGCCTCGGAGCTCACCGTCGACGGCGGCACCGCGAAGATCCGCCGCGACGGTGACACCGCCAGCGAGACCATCGAGTCCTCGCTGCCGGCGCTCATCTCCGTCACCGACCAGATCAACGAGCCGCGGTACCCCTCCTTCAAGGGGATCATGGCCGCGAAGAAGAAGCCCGTCGAGACCTGGAGCCTCGCCGACCTCGGCGTCGACGCCGGTCAGGTCGGTCAGGCCAACTCCTGGACCGAGGTCCTCGAGACGACCAAGCGCCCCCCGCGCGAGCAGGGCGAGATCGTCAAGGACGAGGGCGACGGCGGCACCAAGCTCGCCGAGTTCCTCGCCGCCCAGAAGTTCGTCTGACGGCCGCGAAGCGAAAGAGAGAAGACACCAGACATGGCTGAAGTACTCGTTCTCGTCGACCACGCCCAGGGCGTCGTCAAGAAGCCCGCTGCCGAGATGCTGACCATCGCCCGCCGACTCGGCGAGCCCACCGCGGTCTTCATCGGTCCCGGCGCCGAGACCGCCAAGGACCTCCTCGCGCGCTACGGCGCCGAGAAGATCGTCTCCGTCTCCGACCCGTCGGTCGGGGAGTACCTCGTCGCCCCGCAGGCCGAGATCCTCGCCCAGCTCGTCGAGGCCGGCGACGTCGCCGCGGTCCTCATCCCGAGCAACCCGTCGGGCAAGGAGATCGCGGCCCGTCTCGCGGTCAAGACCGGCTCGGGTCTCATCACCGACGCCGTCGACGTCCAGGCCGGTGACGGTGGCCCCGTCACGACCCAGTCCGTCTTCGCCGGCAGCTGGACCGTGAGGTCCCGCGTCACCAAGGGCGCGGCGATCATCACCGTCAAGCCGAACTCCGCCGCCCCG
The DNA here is from genome assembly GCA_043423105.1 of Marihabitans sp. Classification (GTDB taxonomy): domain Bacteria; phylum Actinomycetota; class Actinomycetes; order Actinomycetales; family Dermatophilaceae; genus Marihabitans. The sequence goes on along the minus strand of JBHWMJ010000083.1, from coordinate 6,309 downwards.
GAGCAGGCCAACGGTGCGGGCGCCTACGAGGAACTCTCCCCGCAGGTCTCCGACGCCGCCAAGGCCGCGAAGATCACCTCCTCCGAGCCGAAGAAGGCCACTGGCCGTCCCGAGCTCACCGAGGCGGCGATCGTCGTCTCCGGTGGCCGCGGCACCGGCGGTGACTTCAGCCCGGTGGAGAACTTCGCGGACAGCCTCGGCGCGGCCGTCGGCGCCTCGCGCGCTGCTGTCGACGCCGGCTGGTACCCGCACACCAGCCAGGTCGGCCAGACCGGCAAGCAGGTCAGCCCGCAGCTCTACGTCGCCGCCGGCATCTCCGGCGCGATCCAGCACCGGGCCGGCATGCAGACCTCGAAGACGATCGTCGCCGTCAACAAGGACGAGGAGGCGCCGATCTTCGAGCTCGTCGACTTCGGTGTCGTCGGCGACCTCTTCCAGGTCCTGCCGCAGGCCACCGAGTCCGTCAAGGGCAAAAAGGGCTGACCCAGCCCCTTCGCTCATCGCACCGTCGCCCCCGGACATGCCCCGTCCGGGGGCGACGTGCGTCTCATCGCGTTATCGAAACGTGACTTAGCGCGAGGATCTCGCTACATTGGTCGAGGCCCGGCTCCCCTTGCGCCGGGCTGACATCTGTCCCCCACGCGAAGGTCTCTCCCCTGTGACCCAGCCTCACCGGACCGGCACCCGCCTCACGCGGGCGGTCCAGCATGCCCCCAAGATCCCCGCAGCGATGGCCGTCAAGGCCGTGACGGGTGTCGGCCTTGTCGTCGGCGCCACCGCGCTCGTCGCCGCGCCGACCGCGACGTCTGCCGGCCCCCAGGAGCCGACCGCCCAGGCTTCCGCCTCGGCCCAGGCCGACGTGATGCTCGACGCCCGAGGCAGCACCGCAGCCCAGCGCAGCACCGCGCGGACCGCGATCAGCGCCCCGAACCAGCTGCCCGCGCCCCTCCGGGAGAGCACGGCCGACGCCGGCGCCCTGAAGATCACCGCGGTCGCCAAGCCGAAGCCCAAGCCCAAGCCCAAGCCGCAGCCGGTCGAGCAGCCGGCGAGCGCCGATGCGGGCTCCTCGTCCCAGTCGTCCTCGGGCTCCTCGAGCTCGACGTCGTCCTCGAGCACCTCCGGCTCCGGGACCTCCGGCTCGAGCGCCCAGGCGAGCAGCCCGGCGCCGGCCGCCTCCACGAGCGTGAACACCTCGGGCTTCGCCTCGCAGGCCGCAGCCATCGGTCTCGGGCCGAACGCGTCGGCGGTGTACTCGGCGGTGCGCACGCAGTTCCCGAGCATGACAAACATCGGTGGCTACCGGGCGGGCGACCCGGGCGACCACGGGTCCGGCCGGGCGGTCGACATCATGGTCACCGGGAGCACCGGCGACGCGATTGCTGCCTACCTGCAGCAGAACGCCGGCCGGCTCAACATCAAGTACCTCATCTGGAAGCAGCGCTACTGGCAGCCCGGCAGCGACTGGCGGATGATGTCCGACCGGGGCAGCGCGACCCAGAACCACTACGACCACGTGCACGTCTCGGTCTACTGAGCGCACTACCCTGACCCCGGGCCGGGAACCACCGGCCCGGGGTCAGCGTTGCCCGCCTCGGTGCACCCGACCACGGGCACCCCCTTTTCGACCCCCAGGAGAACGCATGGACTGGCTGCAGGCGATCGTGCTCGGCGTCGTGCAGGGACTGACGGAGTTCCTCCCGATCTCCTCGAGCGCCCACCAGTCGATCGTCGGCCGCTTCTTCGGCGAGGACCCCGGCTCGGCCTTCACCGCGATCACCCAGCTCGGGACCGAGGCTGCCGTCCTCGTCTACTTCCGCAAGGACATCGCGAACATCATCGCCGCGTGGTGCAAGGCGGTCGCCGGCAAGATCCCGCACAGCGACCCCGACGCCCGGCTCGGCTGGATGGTCATCGTCGGCTCGATCCCGATCGGGCTCCTCGGCATCGCCTTCAAGGACGTCATCACCGGGCCGGCTCGAAACCTGTGGATCACCGCGACGATGCTGCTCGTCTTCGCGCTCGTCATCGCGTACGCGGACCGTCGGGCCACGCAGCAGAAGGAGATCCGGGACCTCACTGTGGGCGACGGCGTGAGGTACGGCCTGTGGCAGGCCCTCGCGCTCGTCCCGGGCGTCTCCCGCTCGGGCGGCACGATCGCCGGTGGTCTCTTCATGGGGTACAGCCGCGAGGCGGCAGCCCGGTACTCCTTCCTCCTGGCCATCCCGGCGGTGCTGCTCTCCGGCTTCCAGCAGCTCTTCGACATCGCGAGCGACCCGGTCGAGCCGGCCTGGGGCCCGATCTTCGGCGCGACGGTCATCTCCTTCGCCATCGGCTACGCCGTCATCGCCTGGCTGCTGCGCTACATCTCGACGCACAACTTCTCGATCTTCGTCGTCTACCGGATCGCGCTGGCGCTCGTCCTCTTCGCGCTGCTCGGCACCGGGGTGCTGCAGGCCTGAGCCGGGGCGCAGGGGGCACAGCCGGTCCAGGGCCCCGCGGCCGCGCGCCTAGACTCGACCGGGTGAGCACGTACCTCGACCACGCGGCGACCACCCCCATGCGCCCGGCTGCCCGGGCCGCCGTGCTCGCGCAGATGGAGCAGGTCGGCAACGCATCGAGCTTGCACGGCGCCGGCCGGGTGGCCCGGCGGGTCGTCGAGGAGTCGCGCGAGGCGGTCGCGGACGCCCTGGGCGCGCGGCCCTCGGAGGTCGTCTTCACCTCGGGCGGCACGGAGTCGGACAACATCTCCGTCATCGGCGCGTACGAGGCGGCCCAGGCAAAGGACCCTGCGCGCGACCGGATCATCATCTCCGGGGTCGAGCACCACGCCGTGCTCGACCCGACGATGCACCTCGCGAAGAGCCGCGGCGCCCGGGTGAGCTTTGTCGAGCCGGGGGAGTGCGGCACGGTGCAGCCCGAGGCGCTGCGGGCCGCGATCGAGGACGACCCCGGCTCGGTGGCGGTCGTCTCCGTCATGTGGGCCAACAACGAGGTGGGCACGGTCCAGGACATCCCCTCGATGGGTGCGATCTGTGCCGAGCACGGCATCCCCATGCACACCGACGCGGTGCAGGCCGTCGGGCACGTGCCGGTCGACTTCACTGCGGCGCAGGTCGACCTGCTCTCGGCGAGCGCGCACAAGTTCGGCGGACCTGTCGGTGCCGGGGTCCTGCTCGCCCGCCGGGACGTCACGATCGTGCCGACGAGCCACGGTGGTGGCCAGGAGCGTTCGCTGCGCAGCGGCACGCTCAACGCCGCAGGTGTCGCCGGTCTCGCGGCGGCGCTGACCGAGGCGGTCGAGGGCATGGCGACCGAGGCGGTCCGGGTGGCGGCGCTGCGCGACCGCTTCCTCGCCGCGACCCAGGAGATGGGCCGCGACATCCGGATCTCCGGGTGCTGGGAGCCCGGCGACGTCACGACGCGTCTGCCCGGCAACGCCCACATCACCATCCCCGGCGCGCACGGCGACTCCCTGCTCTACCTGCTCGACGCGGCCGGCGTGCAGTGCTCCACCGGGTCGGCGTGCTCGGCCGGTGTCCCGCAGCCCAGCCACGTCCTCATCGCCATGGGGCGGACCGAGGAGGAGGCGCGCGGCTCCCTTCGCGTCTCGTTCGGGTGGACCTCGACCGAGGCCGACGTCGACGCCGTCCTCGCCGCGCTGCCCGACGCGATCGACCGTGCCCGCCGGGCAGCGGGGGCGGCCTGAGCCATGCGCGTCGTCGCCGCGATGAGCGGCGGTGTCGACTCCGCCGTCGCCGCCGCCCGGATGCTCGAGGCCGGTCATGACGTCGTCGGCGTGCACCTCGCGCTCTCCCGCTCCGCCGCGACCCTGCGTGAGAGCGCCCGCGGCTGCTGCACCATCGAGGACGCCGGAGACGCGCGTCGTGTCGCCGACCGTCTCGGCATCCCCTTCTACGTGTGGGACATGGCCGACGCCTTCCAGCGTGACGTCATGGACGACTTCGTCGCCGAGTACGAGGCGGGCCGCACGCCCAACCCGTGCCTGCGGTGCAACGAGAAGATCAAGTTCGCCGCCCTGCTCGACAAGGCGCTCGCGCTGGGCTTCGACGCCGTGGCGACGGGGCACTACGCACAGGTCGTCGAGGGCGCACAGGGCCGAGAGCTGCACCGTGCTGTCGACGCGGCGAAGGATCAGTCCTACGTCCTCGGTGTGCTCGACGCCGACCAGCTTGCCCGGTCTTTCTTCCCGCTCGGCGACACGACCAAGCCGCAGATCCGGGAGGAGGCGGCCGAGCGTGGCTTCTCCGTGGCGAAGAAACCCGACAGCCACGACATCTGCTTCATCGCGGACGGTGACACCCGGGGCTGGATGACCCGCCGCCTCGGCGAGCAGCCGGGCGAGATCGTCGACGAGACCAGCGGCGAGGTCGTCGGGGCGCACCGAGGCGCGTACGGCTTCACCGTGGGGCAGCGTCGCGGCCTGGGCCTCGACCGGTCCTCGCTGGACGGCTCGCCCCGCTTCGTCACCCGGGTCGACGCCGGGAGCAACCGGGTCTTCATCGGCACCGCTGATCTGCTCGGCGTGCGCCGGGTCGTCGGCGACGGGGTGCGTTGGTGCGGGCCGGCGCCGACGGGCGAGGTCCGCGTCGGTGCCCAGCTGCGGGCCCACGGCGAGGAGATCGCCGCGGTGGCGTCGGTCGAGGACGGACGCCTCGTCGTCGACCTCGACGACCCGGTCCGCGGCGTCGCGCCCGGCCAGTCCGTGGTGCTCTACGAGGGCACCCGCGTCGTCGGGTCGGCGACGATCGGCGAGACCTCCCGGTGAGGCAGGTCGCGAGGTCGGCGGGGATGGCGCGATGACGACGCGGTCGGTCCTGACGCTCAACGTCGCGAACCCAACGCGGGACCGCGCCGAGCGGTTGCTCCACTGGCTCTGGCCGCGGGAGGAGGACCTCTGGGTGCTCACCGAGGTCGGGCGTGGCCCTGGCAGCGGGCTTGTCGCCCGGACGTGTCGCGCGGCGGGGTACTCCGTCGTCGAGACCGACCGCTCCGAGCTCGGCGTCATCGTCGTGTCCAGGGTCGAGCCGCTGCGGCTCGACCCCCTCGATCCCCTCGACGTGCTGCCGGGACGGCTGGCCTCGGTCGTCGTCGGTGAGCGGGACCCCCTTCGGCTCCTCGGGGTGTACGGGACGGCGAGCGACCCGGTGCGCTACAGCAACCGGGCGCAACGCGCCCGCAAGCGCGACTGGCTCGCCGCCTTCGACGCCGCGGTGACCCAGTGGACCCGGCGACCTGGCCACGGCGTGCTCGTCGGTGACCTCAACATCGTCGACCCCGATCACCCCGACCCGCTGCGGTACGTGCTCGCCGAGGAGCTCGCGACCTATCGGACACTCGTCGACGGGTACGGGCTGCGCGATGCCTACCGGGAGCGGAACGCCGAGGACCGAGCGTCATGGGTCGATCACACCGGCGTCGGGTGCCGGTACGACCACGCCTTCGTCACGGCCGACGTGACCGTGCTCGAGTCAGCCCTCGACGACGAGCCCCGGGCCGCGGGGCTCACCGACCACTCGGCACTCACCGTCACGGTGCGCTGAGGCGAGACTGCGAGGATGACCGCCGTGACCCCTGCCAACCCCCTATCCGCCTTTCCTCCCTCGATCTGTGCCACCGGCATCGGGAGCTGGCCGGGGACGAGTGCGCGCGAGGCGGTGCGGACGGTGCGCGACCTGCTCGCCGAGGCGCTGCCGTACCTGCCGGAGCTGCCGGCACGCGGCGTCGGTGCCGACATGATCGGGCGGACGGCGGGGATGCTCGAGGGGCTGTCGGTCGAGGCGCAGCCGTACGGCTGGCGCTTCGTCGACCGTCCCGGACGGGACGAAGGGCGGTCCTCAGCCTGGCTGCGTCAGGATCTCGACGAGCTGGCTGAGGCCTACGACGGGTGGACCGGGCCCCTCAAGGTCCAGGTGTGCGGGCCCTGGACCCTGCTCGCGAGCATCGAGCTGAGCCGGGGCGAGCGGGCGGTGAGCGACCCGGGAGCCCGGCGTGACGTCGTGGGATCCCTCGTCGAAGGGGTCCGCGCGCACCTCGCGGACGTGCAGCGCCTCGTCCCCGGGGCTGAGCTCGTGCTCCAGGTCGACGAGCCCGCGCTGCCGGCGGTCCTCGACGGTCGGCTGCCGACGCAGTCCGGCTACGGTCGCCTGCGGGCCGTGGACCGGGGCGAGGTACGCGACGGGCTGCGCGAGGTGCTCGACGCGGCGGGGGAGCGGGCGACCGCCGTCCACTGCTGCGCGCCGGACGCGCCCCTGCCGTTGCTGCGCGAGGCAGGTGCCGGAGCGCTGGCGG